>DASRXN010000120.1:0-25798 GCA_035654135.1 Rhodocyclaceae bacterium
TTCACCATCAGCCGGGCGCGGGGAATCATCCTCCCGGTGGTGACAAGCGTCACCGCGACACTGAACTACCCGCCGGACAAGGCGCTGTTCGACTATCCGCCACGCCCGCTACCCGAGTGGCTGCTGGCCTGGCGCGGCCGCATTCCCGATCTGGTCGCGATCTCCCTCGCCCTCGTGCTGCTGACGGTCGTCCTGGCGCGGCCAGGCTGGATTGCGCGGGAGCCGAAACGGCTGTCGCACTTTCGCAACGCCTATCTCGCCTTTACGCTCGTCTTCATAGGCTGGTATGCGCAGGGACAGCTCTCCATCGTCCAGATCACCGGTGCCATCAAGTCGGTCGCTGCCGGCGCGGGGCTGGCCAGCTTCCTCTACGATCCCGTGTCCCTGCTGCTCATCGCCTTCACGCTGGCCACGCTGGTCGTCTGGGGGCGCGGCACGTTCTGCGGCTGGCTGTGTCCGTTTGGGGCCCTGCAGGAGTTCGTGTGGCTCCTCGCGCGACGGCTGAAGTTGCCACAGGCGCGGTTGCCTGCCGCCGTGGGCAAGCGGCTCGACCAGGGACGCTACCTGATCCTGGTCACGCTGCTGCTGAGCGCCGCGCTGGCACCCGCTGCCGCCGAGCGCCTGGTCGAGGTCGAGCCGTTCAAGACCTCGATCACCGTCGGCTTCGACCGCGAGTGGCCATATCTGGTGTGGGCGATCGGCCTGCTCGCGGCGGGTGCCGTGAGCTATAAGTTCTTCTGCCGTTTCATCTGCCCGCTGGGCACTGCGCTGGCAGTTGCCGGGCGACTGCGCCGCTGGCGCTGGCTGCCGCGCATCGACGCCTGCGGCCAGCCATGCCAGAAGTGCCGCATCGTCTGCAACTACGACGCCATCGCCGGGAACGGCGCCATTCTGTACGACCGCTGCTTCCAGTGCCTCGATTGCGTGGGCATCTACCACGACGTGCACCGCTGCGGTCCGCAACTGTTCGAACTCCGGAAGGGCAGAACCTTCGTCGTCCACCCGGTGCGGACGGGCGCCCGCTAGAGCGGCTTGCGTCGTACCACCAGGGCCGACTCTTGAAAGCCGAGCTTGTCGTAGAAGGCCAGAGCCTTCTGGTTGTCCCGGTCGGCGAGCAGCGTGACGCGCGTCATGCCCTGATCCTTCGCCCAGGCGCAGCCATGTTCCATCAATAGCCTGCCGAGGCCGGCGACTTGTTCGTCGACGCGCAGGACGAAGGGCCGCCCGATCTGCGGCATATCGAGGATCAGCCTGAGACCGCGCAATTGTTTTTCGCGCTCGGGCTGAAAGTCGCTTTCCAGCGTGAAGAGCTCGTGGAGCAGGTCGGCCAGCGCGGGCGGGTCTGCTTCGGTGGCGAAATCGATGATGGTCTTCATCCGATCAGGGCGACCGCCTTGATTTGTACGTAGACCGGCTTGCCCGGCCTGAGATCGAGGCCGCAGGCGGAGCGGTGAGTGAGGCGTGCCACCACGGCTGACTTTCCGACGTTCAGCTTGACCAGCGCCAGCGCCGGGTGGGCGTCATCGGCGATCTCGGCAACCTCGGCAGGCAGGCAGTTGAGGATGCTCGATTCGTGCTGCGGTTCGAGGGCGACGCTGACGTCGCGGGCAAGGATGCGCACGCGCACGCGATGCTCAAGTGCGTGGCCGCCGTCGCGGACCCACACCGAGCCGTCGCCGCCACCAAACTCGACGCGTGCCAGATGCCAGTTCTCGTCGCGTTCGGCGATGCGGCCGTCGAGCACCACGCCGGCGTCCTCGCCGAGCCGCATCGACAGGTTGGGCAGGTCGATGCGCGCCAGCGTCTCGGTCAGCGCACCCTGCGCGACGGCGCGGCCGGCATCCATGACGACGATGTGATCGGCCAGACGCGCTACTTCGTCGGGCGCGTGGCTGACATAGAGCACCGGGATTTCAAGTTCGTCGTGCAGGCGTTCGAGGTAGGGCAGGATCTCGTTCTTGCGCGCGAGATCGAGGGCGGCCAGCGGCTCATCCATCAGCAGCAGGCGCGGGCGGGTCAGTAGCGCGCGGGCGATGGCGACGCGCTGCCGCTCGCCGCCCGAGAGCCGGTCGGGCAGGCGGTCGAGCAGGTGAGGAATGCCGAGCAGGTCGACGATGCGATCGAAGCCGGCAAAGTCAGTGTTGGCGGCACGCCGCATGCCGTATTCGAGATTGCGCCGCGCCGTCAGGTGCGGGAAGAGACTGGCCTCCTGGAACACGTAGCCCAGCGGCCGCCGGTGGGTCGGCAGGAAAAAGCCGGCGTCCTGCCACGGCTGACTGTCGACTTGCAGGAAGCCGTTCGGCGTGCATTCCAGGCCGGCGATGCAGCGGAGCAGGGTGGTCTTGCCCGAGCCGGAGGGACCGAACAGGGCGGTGACGCCACGGCCCGGCAATTTGAGATCGACGTCGAGCGTGAAGGCAGGGTAGGGCAGGTGGAAACGGGCGCGGATGGTCATCGCGGCTGTCTCGAATTGAGAAAATACAGCGTCAGCAGGACGACGAAGGAGAAGGCAAGCATGCCGCCGGCCAGCCAGTGCGCCTGGCCGTACTCGATCGCCTCGACATGGTTGTAAATGGCCATCGACAGCACCTGGGTCTGGCCCGGGATGTTGCCGCCGATCATCAGCACGACGCCGAATTCGCCGATGGTATGGGCGAAGGCGAGGACCCCGGCGGTGATGAAGCCGGGGCGGGCCAGCGGCACGACGACGGTAAAGAAGGTATCCCACGGCCCGGCTCGCAGCGTGGCCGCCGCTTCCAGCGGCTGTTCGCCAACTGCCCCGAATGCCTGTTGCAGCGGCTGGACCACGAAAGGCATCGAATAGATGACGGATGCTGCCACCAGGCCGGCGAAGGTGAATGGCAATAGTCCCAGTCCCGTCGCCTGGGTCAGCTGGCCCACCGGTCCTTCGGGCCCCATCAGGACCAGCAGATAGAAGCCGAGCACGGTCGGCGGCAAGACCAGCGGCAAGGTCACCAGCGCACCGATGACGCCCTTGAAGCGCCAGCGGCTGCGAACGAGCCACCAGGCGATCGGCGTGCCGATCACCAGCAGGATCACCGTTACCACCAAGGCAAGCTTGACGGTGAGCCAGACGGCCTGAAGATCGGCAGCGGACATTTACAGATCGTAGCCGAAGGACTTGATCACCGTCCTGGCCTTGTCGCCTTTGAGGTACTTCAGCAGCGCTTCGGCGGCAGGCTTGCCGCGGCCCTTGTCGAGGATCACGGCATCCTGGCGAATCTGGCTGTAGTACTTGGCCGGCACGATCCAGGCCGAGCCTTCGATCCTGCCGTCCTTGAGCACTTGCGAGAGTGCGACGAAACCGAGCAGCGCGTTGCCGCTGGCGACGTATTGGTAGGTCTGGCCGATGTTCTCGGCCGTGACCATCTTGCCTTGAAGCGCATCGTACACAGCCAGCGCCTTCATCGTTGCCACGGCCGCCGCGCCGTAGGGAGCGAGCTTGGGATTGGCCAGGGCGATGTGATCGAAGCCGGTTTTCTTCAGCACCTCGCCCGCGTCATCGACGACGGCCGGTTTCGCCGACCAGAGCACCAGCTTGCCGATTGCGTAGGTGAACTGGCTGCCGGCAACACCGGCGTGCTCGGCGATAAGCTTTGCAGGCGTCTCATCGTCGGCCGCCAACAGGATCTCGAACGGCGCGCCGTTCCTGATCTGGGCGTAGAACTTGCCCGTGGCTCCGAAGGAGAGCAGTGCCTTGTGGCCCGTGTCCCGCTCGAATTCCGCGGCGATCTTCTGCATCGGCGCAGTGAAGTTGGCGGCGACGGCGACGGGCACTTCGCCGGCGCGGACGGCGGCACTCATGGCGAACAGGGCGAGGGCAAAAAGGGGCGCATTACGCTTCATGCACTTCAGTGTAGCAAGAAGCTTTCCATGCTTGTCGGCGTGGCGCGGCCAGAGCCAATTGCACGTTCCTGTTACTACTGCTTCTTGCTGTCGTCGGTCTGGCGCTTGTAGTCCTCGTAGCTCATGTTCGTCTTGCTCAGGCAGCGCTCGCGATCCGTTTGCTCGATCATCCTGTAGCACCAATTGCGCTGCCAACTCTGACCGGCGTTGTAGAGCTGCTGCGACGTGCAGCCGGCCATCAACGACGAGACGAGGATGGCGACATAGGTGAAGGTGTGTGCGGGTTTCAAGGGGAATCCTTCAAGGTCTTCACTACTACCAGCATAGCCAATGCCGATGGCCACCGCAACGACAGGGGAATGCTCGGCCCGGCCGGGTCGGCGTAGTATTGGCATGGTCTTCCACATGCCATTGCTGCCATGTCCGATAGCGCCTTTCCCCGCCTGCTGTCGCCGCTCGACTTGGGTTTCTGCACGCTGCCCAACCGGGTGCTGATGGGCTCGATGCACACCGGCCTCGAAGAAGCGCCGGACGGTTTCTCCCGCCTGGCGGCCTTCTACGCGGCGCGGGCGCGCGGCGGCGTTGGCTTGATAGTCAGTGGCGGCATATCGCCGAACAAGGAAGGGCGGGGTTTTCCGGGTGCGGCGATGATGGCCGACGAAGGCGCCGCCGACCGGCACCGGCCGATCACGGCCGCCGTGCACGCCGAGGGCGGCCGCATCTGCATGCAGATCCTGCATACCGGCCGCTATGCGCTGCAACCGCAGGCCGTGGCGCCTTCGGCCCTGCAGGCACCGATTTCGCCTTTCACCCCGCGCGCGCTGAGCGAGGAGGATATCGAGCGCACCATCGCCGACTATGTCCGCTGCGCCGCGCTGGCGCAGGCGGCCGGCTACGACGGCGTCGAGATCATGGGCTCCGAGGGCTACCTGATCAACCAGTTCACGGCGCCGCGCACCAATCGCCGCGACGACCGCTGGGGCGGCAGCGCGGAGAACCGGTTTCGCTTTGCCCTGGACATCGTCTGCCGCGTGCGCGCCGCGGTGGGCGAGCGCTTCATCGTCATCTACCGGCTGTCGATGATCGACCTGGTCGAGGAGGGCAGCAGCTGGCAGGAAGTCGTCGACCTGGCGCAGGCGGTCGAGGCCGCCGGCGCCACCATCATCAACACCGGCATCGGCTGGCACGAGGCGCGCGTACCGACCATCGCCACCATGGTGCCGGCGGCGGCCTACACCTGGGTGACGGCGAAACTGAAAGGCGTCGTGCGCCTGCCGCTGATCACCTCGAACCGTATCAATTCGCCGGCGGTGGCGGAGGCGGTGCTGGCGCGCGGCGATGCCGACATGATTTCGATGGCGCGGCCCTTCCTCGCCGACGCCGATTTCGTGGCCAAGGCGGCGACCGGGCGCGAAAGGGACATCAATACCTGCATCGCCTGCAACCAGGCCTGCCTCGACCACATCTTCGAGGGCAAGGCGTGTTCGTGCCTGGTCAATCCGCTGGCCTGCCGCGAGAGCGAATTCGTCATCGCGCCGGCGGTGTCGATCAAGCGCGTCGCCGTCGTCGGCGCCGGTCCGGCCGGCATGGCGGCAGCGGCGACTGCCGCCGAGCGTGGCCACCGGGTGACGCTGTTCGAGGCCGCAGACCGCATCGGCGGCCAGTTCAACCTGGCCCGCCGCATTCCCGGCAAGGAGGAATTCGCCCAGACGCTGCGCTACTTCGGCCGCCGGCTGGCGAATGCCGACGTCGATCTGCGCCTGAATCGGCGTGTCACCATGGCTGACTTTGCCACGGAAACGCGAGCCTTCGACACGGTGCTGCTGGCCACGGGAATTGCGCCGCGCCGGCCCGATATTCCGGGCGTCGATCATGCCAAGGTGGTGAGTTATGTCGAGGCGATCACCGGCGCGAAGCCGGTCGGCCGTCGCGTGGCGGTGATCGGTGCCGGCGGTATCGGCTTCGATGTCTGCGAGCTGTTGACGCATCCCTCGAACGGCGTCGACGAGCAGGCGCATTACCGGCAGGCGTGGGGCATCGACACGGACTACCGCGATCGCGGCGGCGTCTGTCGGCCGCAGGAAACG
Organism: Rhodocyclaceae bacterium; assembly: GCA_035654135.1. Lineage (GTDB taxonomy): Bacteria > Pseudomonadota > Gammaproteobacteria > Burkholderiales > Rhodocyclaceae > Fen-999. Next base: position 5,955 of record DASRXN010000120.1, read on the forward strand.
ACCAGCGGCCGCGAAGTCTGGCTGCTGCAACGCAAGCCGACCAAGGTCGGCGACGGCCTGGCGAAAACCACCGGCTGGATACGGCGGACCACGCTGGCGCGCCGTAGCGTGAAGATGCTGGCGGGAGTCAGTTACGAACGCATCGACGATGCGGGGCTGCACATCACGGTCGACGGCCAGGCGCAGGTGCTGCCGGTCGACACCGTGGTGATCTGCGCCGGCCAGGAGCCGTTGCGCGAACTGGAAGCGCCGCTGCGGGCGCAGGGCATCGAGGTGCACCTGATCGGCGGCGCCGATGTCGCCGCGGAACTCGACGCCAAGCGCGCCATCGCGCAGGGCACGGAGGTCGCGGCGGCGCTTTGATCTGGCTGCAGAAGTCAGCCGTGGTGGTACGCCGAATGCAGCCGGGCCGCTAGATCAGTTCGTCCTGCAGCCGCGTCTGCAGGCTTGCGGGCAGGTCGTCCTCGCCGACTTCGATTTTCCGGCAGTCGGCGCCGCAGGACAGGGTGAGCCGATAGCGGAAGGCGTCCGCGCCGACGCCGGGCGCATGGCCTGGTGAGGCGAAGAGCGCGGCGATGGTGCCGCGTTCCTCGTCGGTCAGTTCTACGCCGGTCACGACGGCGCGGCAGCGCAGGCGCGAGCCGGGCTGGCCGAAGCCGGCGAAGCCGCCCAGTTTTTCGATTTCGAGGCGATCTTCCGGCTTCACTACAGCCCGACCTTCTTCCAGCCGGCATCCACGGCCGCCGCGACAGCCGCCTGTTTCGGATACTTCTGCGTGGCGAGCTGGCGCGTGCGGGCGGCGAACTGCGGCATGGTCATGCCGGGGTGCACGCCCGAGGTGGTGAGCGCGGCGTACCAGAGCTGGCCGATGCGTTCCCAGCTTTTTCCGCCGAGGGTGAGGCAGGCGGTGGCGAAGGCCAGGTTGGGCGGACCGCTCGAATAGTGCGGGTCCATGCCGGGCGTGACCTGCGAATAACGCGTGGGCTGCGGAGCCAGTGCGGCCTTGTCCGCCGGCTTGGCCATGTTGCGCAGGCATTTGTAGCCTCGTGCCGCGGCGACCGGGCCGATGATGTCCGCGCCGATCAGCCAGTCCGCCTTCGCAGCGTCCTGCCCGGCTTGCCATTGCCGGAACATGGAGCCGGAGCAGTCCGACATGCTTTCGTTGAGTCCGCCGGCATCGTCGCTGTAGCCGAGTTGCAGGCTGTGCTGGGTGACGCCGTGGGTCAGTTCGTGGCCGATGACGTCGTTGCCGCGGGTGAAGTCGAGGAAGAGCTTGCCGTCGCCATCGCCGTAGATCATCTGGCTGCCGTTCCACATGGCGTTGTTGTAGCTCTTGCCGTAGTGGATCGAGGACATCAGGGTCATGCCCGCGTCGTCGACCGAGTTGCGGCCGAACACGGCCTTGTAGAACTTCGCCACGGCAGTGGTCTCGACGAAGGTGCGCTTGGCGGTGGCATCCTTCGAGGTCTTGGGCGTGGCCACCGGCGTGCCCGGCAGGCTTTGCGTGTTCTTGCAGTCGTAGACCGTGACCTTCGGGGCGGCGGCCAGTTCCGCCAGGTGCATGCCGTGGGCGTGGGCCAGTGCGGAAAGCTCGCCGGCCTGTTGTCGCAGGCTGCGCAAGGCGTCGGTGATGCGCGCTGACTCCGCGGCGGCCTTGCGCAGTTCCGTCGCCAGCTTCTTGTCGTTGGCGAAGCGATCCAGAACGTCCTTGGGAACGATGCAGCACGAGCAGTGGGTCATCTGCGTCCTCCTTGGCGGGGTGGTCGAGTATGCGGCTGCCATGGTACGCCGGCAGCATGCCGGCGCAACTGTCGGGTCGCGGCTACGCCGCCGGGACTGGCGAAGGAAAGGAAAGCAAACGACTTGCCGTCAGTGGCGCGAAACCGGCTGGTCGAGGATCGCGTCGTGCGAGTCGATGAAATCCTCGAACTCCTCCTCGTCGTGCTCCTGCGACAGAAACTCGTGGAATTCGTCGCGCACGCGGATCGCCGTATCCCCGCGCAGCAACCCGACGCGGCCATTGCGCTTGTCGAGGATCTCCAGGGCGTCGAAGCCCGGATACTCGATCACGTACAGCAGCGGGTTGTTGAACAGGACATTCATGGCGACTCCTTCTCGGTCAGCTGCCCCGTAGATGCAGCCGATGTCGCCGGATTCAAGTGCTGCCCCGAAAGTCAGTCGTGGCGGTACGCCGTGCAGATCGTGCGGCTGGCGGCGAGCCGCTGCGCCGGGCAGCTATCCGGAATGCCCGTGGCCACGCTTGCCATGCGGCTTGGCGACGGGCTGCTCGGGTTCCACCGGAGGGTGGCGCACCACGGTGACGGTTTCGTCCGGCTCGAACCAGAACTCGCCGTGCGGGGTGTCCAGATTGCCAGTAATCAGCTCGATCAGGCCGTCCACCACGTTGATGCGGGTGATGGCTTCCCAGGCAAACGTCGGGTGGGCGCTGACGGCGGGACCGTCGTAAAACTGGTCGCCAATCCGAACTTCGGCGGCGGGGATCGTGATCCTGGTGGTCAAGGCTGCCCTCCTTGCGGAATTGCGCCGATGAATCAGTGCCAAGCTTAGCAGACGCGGTGGCGGAGAGCGCAGAGGGCTGAACCAATGGGCCGCGTCGTGAATCCTGCGAAGTACCGCCACCGGCCAGAAGCAGGCAATCGACGTTGCCATGTCACGTGCGTAATGGCACGATGCGAAAGCATAGCTACAGCAGAGGTCGCGTATGCTCTTGTACTACTACACCGCGAAGCAGTGGGGCATGAAGTCGTTATGGGAGAAGCGATTGAAGATCGCCAAGTACGCCGACTTGAACGACCCCTTCGAACTGCTACCCTTCAGACAGACAGATAAGGAAGCTCGGGCACATATCAAGATTGTTATGCGCGTCTTATCGGAGGGGCATGGTGTACTGTGCTTTTCGGAGTCGTGGCGGTCGACATTGATGTGGGCGCACTATGGCGATAAGCACAATGGGATGTGCTTGGGATTTGAGATTGAAGACGGGCCCTATTTGACGAAGATCGACTACGTATCGAAGCGACTTCCCAGTCCAGTCGATTTCAGCAAGCCGCTTGGGGGTATAGATGAGGCAATGCTGACTATGTGCCTGAACGTCAAGCACAGTGGCTGGAAATACGAGAAGGAGCGCCGGTTGCGGGTCAGGCTAAATAATCTGCGGGACGGCATCTACTACCATCCATTCAACAGCAGCATGGAACTCCGCGAAGTTATCATCGGCGCACGTTCGAGCTTGTCAATCGTGGATGTGGCCGAGGCAGTTGGGAAAGAACCAGAGGCCGACGTCAAGATATGGACGGCGCGTGCAGCGCACGGGGCTTTCAACATGTGCATGAACAAAGAACAGCCAATAGAGATCATTCCGGGACTCGACGCCGCGACAAAGAAGCGGAGGAACCTTGCGCGACTCCTCAGCGATAAAGCGTAGTAGAGCGGTACGGCAAACCACCCAGGGCGGTGAATTCAGGCGATTGAACGGCTGGTTTCGGAAAACCTGACCGGCAGCAACGGGTCGTCTCCCGCTATTCCCCGAAAGTCAGTCGTCGCGGTGCGGCTCGTTACCCCCGCCCCCGGTAGAATTCGGCGCTCCCTGCAATATTTCCAGCCGTGAATCGTCTTCACCGGTATGGATACGACCTTGGCCGCCGCCCTGATGGCTGAAAAGGAAACCCGCCTCACCGAAACGATCTCGCGCGAGCGGGCACGCCTCGGCGATTTCATCCGGCGGCGCGTCGCCGATCCGGGCGAAGCGGAAGACATCCTCCAGGAAGTGTTCTTCGAGTTCGTCGAAGCCTGGCGCCTGCCCGAGCCCATCGAGCAGATCGGCGCCTGGCTCTTTCGCGTCGCGCGCAATCGCATCATCGACCGCTTTCGCAAGAAAAAGGAAGAGCCGCTGCCCGCGACAGCGGACGACGACGAATGGCTGGGCATCGCCCTGCCCGAGGCCGACGGCGGTCCGGAGGCCGCCTATGCGCGCTCGGTGCTGCTGGCGGCGATCACCCGCGCGCTGGACGAATTGCCGAAGGCGCAGCGCGACGTATTCATCGCCCACGAACTCGACAGGCGCAGCTTCAAGGAACTGGCGGCAGAAAGCGGCGTGGCCGTGAATACGCTGCTGGCGCGCAAGCGCTATGCGGTGCTGCACCTGCGGGCGCGACTGCAAACCCTCTACGACGAACTCGACTGACAAAGGAACCGATCATGACCATGCCCTGCAAACCTCGCTGCGGAAAATTCATCGTTCTTGTCCTGCTCGGCGTCGCCGCACTGAGCGCGCTGGTGATGGCGCTGTGGAACTGGCTGATGCCGGCACTGTTCTTCGGCGCCAGGGAGATCACCTACCTGCAGGCCGTCGGCGTTCTGGTGCTGAGCAAGATCCTGTTCGGCGGCTTTCGTGGCCACGGCGGCCACGGGCGCTGGCACCAGCAGCGCTGGGAACAGATGACGCCCGAAGAGCGCGCGAAACTGCAGGCCGGCATGCGCCACTGGTGCGGCGGCCGCAAGAGTGAAACCGCGACTCCGGGCGAAAGCAAGCCGGACTGAGTTCGGCCCTTGTCACGCCTGTCGCGCTTCGCCCTGACGGTCACGTCGATCCTGGCAGGGCTCCACGGCTACATCGGCTGGCGGCTGTTGCCGGCGCTGCCGATGGGCGCATCCGGCCGGATCGTCGGCGTCTCCCTGCTCGCGCTGTCGACGCTGCTGATTCCGCTCGGCATTCTGGTCCGGTTCATCACGCGCCATCAGGCGCTGGCCGACCGGGCCACGTGGGTGGGTTCCCTGCTCATGGGCCTGTTCTCGTCCATGCTGGTACTGACCTTGGCGCGCGACATCGTGCTGGCACTGGCGGCCGGGCCGGCGCTGGTGGTGCCGAGCGCCGTCCTGGTGCCCGTGCTGGCCATGCTGATCACGGCGATCGGCTACGTCAATGCGCGCAGCCTGCCGCGCGTGGTCGAGGTCGACATTCCTCTCGCCGGGTTGCCGCGCGCTTTGGCAGGATTCACCATCGTCCAGATCAGCGACATTCACGTCGGGCCGACCATCAAGCGCGATTACGTCCAGGCGATCGTCGATCGCGTCAACGCCCTGCACGCCGACCTGATCGCCATCACTGGTGACGTGGTCGACGGCACGGTCGCGCAGCTTGGCGCAGACACTGCACCGCTGGCCGGCCTGACTTCGCGGCACGGCAGCTATGTCGTAACCGGCAACCATGAGTACTACTCGGGCGTGGCCGAGTGGTGGGCCGAATTCGCGCACCTCGGCCTGCACGGCTTGATGAACGAGCATGTGCTGATCGAGCACGACGGCGCCCGACTCGTCCTTGCCGGGGTGGCCGACTACAGCGCCCACGCCTTCGATCCTGCGCAGCGCAGTAATCCCGTCAAGGCGCTCGCCGGCGCACCGGCAAACGCGCCGAGGATCCTGCTCGCGCATCAGCCGCGTTCGGCCGCCGGCGCAGACGCGGCGGGCTTCGATCTGCAGCTTTCCGGGCACACCCACGGCGGCCAATTCTGGCCGTGGCCGCTTCTCGTCCGCTTGCAGCAGCCCTATACCGCCGGACTCCATCGCCTGAATCGGATGTGGATCTACACCAGCTGCGGCACTGGCTACTGGGGCCCGCCCAAACGCTTCGGCGCGCCCGCCGAAATCACCCGAATCAGGTTGCTTCCCGAAGACTGAACGTCATGCGACCCGGACGCAGCCCATATCGCGAAGCTAGACGGCAGCTAACCCCAACCGAAGGAGGCATTCGTCGCCGTTGGCATTCCGATAGCAGCTCTGGCAAACCGGACGGTCGCATTCGTTTGGCTGAGGAAATTTGGTGAGTCATTTCCTGTCCTCACATACAAAGTGGACGAACCGTTACTGTTTTTCGAAACCAGCGTAAACGATTTACGTCTTGCCGAGCAGTTCCCTTGCGATCTCCAATATTCGCTCAGGCTCGAAGCCGAATTTTTTCTGTAGTTCCTGGAGCGGGGCAGACGAGCCAAAGGTGCGTATGCCGATGACTTTGCCGTGTGTACCGACGTAACGTTCCCAACCGAATGTAGACGCCTGTTCCACCGCAACGCGGGCAGTAACGTCCGGGGGAAGCACTTGGTCCCGGTATTCCTGCGTCTGCAGTTCGAAAACGTCCCAGGATGGCATAGACACCATCCGTGACCGAATCCCTTCCGCGACGAGGCGCTCATGGGCCGTCAATGCGATGCCTACTTCCCCGCCCGTGGCGATGACGATAATTTCGGGCTTGTCGCCGGGCGCGTCGGCCAGCACGTAAGCACCTCGCGCAAGTCCTGAAGCCGACGCGTATTTGCTTCTGTCCAGCGTTGGCAGGGGCTGTCGCGACAGGACCAGCGCCGCGGGCCGGTGCCTGAGCTGCATGACGTAGCGATAAGCTTCGACGACCTCGTTGGCATCGCCGGGCCGCAGCACGGTGAGGCCGGGAATGGCGCGCAGCGACGCAAGTTGCTCAACCGGCTGATGCGTCGGGCCGTCTTCGCCATCGCCCATCGCATCGTGCGTGAAGACGAAAATCGCGGGAAGTTCCATCAGCGCCGACAGCCGAATGGCCGGCCGGGCGTAGTCGCTGAAGATGAAGAAGGTGGCGCCGAACGCGCGCAGCTTGGACAGTGCCATGCCGTTCACAATGGCAGCCATGGCGTGCTCTCGAATGCCGAAGTGAAGGTTCTTGCCGCCGAGGCTGCCCGGCTGGACGTCGCCAGCGCCTTGGAACAGCAGCATGGTCTTGTTCGACGAGCCGAGGTCGGCAGAGCCACCGAGCAGCCATGGAACGTTCTGCGCCAGCACGTTCAGCACCTTGCCTGACGCTTCGCGGCCGGCGAGACCCTTGGTGTCGGCCGGAAATACCGGCAGGTCGCGGTCCCAGCCCATCGGCAGTTCGCGCCGCTGTATCTGGCCGATCTCCGACGCAAGATCGGGATACTTTGCGTCGTAAGTGGCAAAGAGGTCATTCCAGCCTGCGCGCGCCTGTCCTCCGCGTGTGCCGATGCCGGCGGCAAAGTGCTCGCGCACGCCTTCAGGCACAAGGAACTGTGCGTCCTCCGGCCAGCCGTAGGCCCGCTTGCACAAGCGTACCTCGTCGGCGCCGAGCGGTTCGCCATGGGCAGCTGACGTATCCTGCCGGTTCGGCGAACCGTAGCCTATGTGGCTGTCGAGGATGATCAGCGTCGGCCGACCCGTGGTCCGGCGAAATTCGGCAAGAGTACGTTCGATGAGATCGATGTCGTTGGCGTCGCCGACGTGCAACACGCTCCAGCCGTAAGCGCGAAAGCGCGCGCCGACGTCCTCGGTAAAGGTTAGCGCCGTGCTGCCTTCGATGGTGATGTGGTTGTTGTCGTAGATCCAGCACAGATTGTCCAGCCCTAGGTGGCCGGCCAGCGACGCAGCCTCGGCGCCGACGCCCTCCATCAGGCAGCCGTCGCCGCATACCGCATAGATGTCGTAGTCGAAAATCTTGAAGCCGGGCCGGTTGTGGCGTTCGGCGAGCCAGTTCCCGGCGATGGCCATGCCGACGCTGGTGGCGATGCCCTGGCCGAGGGGGCCGGTGGTCGTTTCGACGCCGGAGACCCAGTGATACTCCGGATGTCCTGGCGCCTTGCTGCCGAGCTGGCGGAAGCGGCGGATATCGTCGAGCGTGACCGCGGGCTTGCCGACGATCTCGTAATCGGCATTCACCGCCTGGGTTGCCGTCAGGTGCAGTACCGACCAAAGCAGCATCGAGGCATGGCCGTTGGAGAGCACGAAGCGATCGCGATTCGGCCAGATCGGGTCCTTTGGGTCGAAACGCAGCACCCGGTTCCAGATCGTATAGACTAGGGGCGCCAGCGCCATTGGCGTGCCGGGATGTCCGGAGTTCGCGGCTTGCACGGCATCGATCGACAGTGTGCGGATGGTGTTGATGCAGAGGCTGTCGAGATCCACGTCATTGGCCATTGGCATCTCCGTCATCGATGCCGGTCGCCGCCGCCGCATCGGCAATCAGCAATGCATGGTCCTGCCGCACGCGGCCGGCGGGAATCGATCGGTCGCCGGCGACCAGCCGAGCCAGCATCGGTGCCTTCTCGGCGCCCGTCACCAGCCACAGGATGCGCCGTGCCCGATCGAGCGTCGGGTAGGTCAGCGTCATGCGCCGCACTCCCTGATAGGGCCCGGCGAGCGCGACATCGTCAGTGGCGTCAAGCACCGTATCGCCAGGCACCAGCGAGGCCGTGTGGCCGTCGGCGCCAAGCCCGAGATGGACGAGGTCGAACACCGGCGGCGACCCGGCGTACCGGCGCAAGGTCTCGGCGTAAACGGCCGCCGCTGCATCGGGATCGGCCACCTCCACCGGCATCGCGTGCACCTGCCCGCGTGCGAGGGGCGCTTGCGCAAGCAGGTTCTCTTCGATGTGGGTGATGTTGCGTTCGGCGCTGCCTGCGGGGGCGATGCGCTCGTCAACTTGTATCAAATGCGTCGCCGCCCAGGGCACGTCCAGGACGGCAAGCGCCCGCAGCATCGCCCAAGGCGTGCTGCCACCACTGACTGCCGCGACGAAGCGCCCGCGCATGGCCACTGCCGTTGCCGCGTCCGCGGCGATGACTTCGGCGGCACGCCGCGCCGCCCCTTGCGCATCGGCGAGCACTTCGATCTTCACGTTACCGGATCCGAGGTCGTCGGGTTCAACCAGCCGCCACCGGGTGGCGTTACGTTGCCATTCAGTTGCGCCGGCCCCCAAGTGCCGGGCGGGTATTCGTACAGGGGCGTGTCCGCCTTCAGCACCGGATCGACGATGCGCCACGCTTCCTCGACATAGTCCTCGCGCGCGAACAGCGTCCGGTCTCCCACCAACGCGTCGCCCAGCACGCGCTCGTAGGCATCCATCTCCCGTGCTCCGGCGCGATGGCTGGCGGTCAGTTCCACCGGCTGACCGGTCATCCGGTCTTCCGGGTCCATCACCGTGGTGCCGATGGCGATGGTCATGTCCGGGCTGATGCGAAAACGGAAATGATTCGGCACGCCGGCGCAGCCGGGAAACATCTTCGGCGCCCGATGCAGCCGGACCAGAACTTCGGTGCAGGTCACCGGCAGGCACTTGCCGGCGCGAATGAAGAACGGCACGCCCGCCCAGCGCCAGGAGTCGACTTCGAGGCGCAGGGCGGCAAAGGTCTCCTTCTGCGAATCCGGAGCGACGCCGGGTTCCTGGCGATAGCCGACGAACTGGCCGCGCAGCAGATTCTTCGCATCGATCGGTGGAATCGACTTCAGCACCTTGACCTTCTCGTCGCGCATCGATTCGGCGTCGGCGCGCGCCGGCGGCTCCATCGCCAGGTTGGCCAGCACCTGGAACAGATGGTTCTGGACGACGTCGCGGATCGTGCCGACCTGGTCATAGAAGACGCCACGCCCTTGAACACCGAAGTCCTCGGCCATGGTGATCTGCACGCTCTTGACGAAGCGGCGGTTCCAGAACGATTCCAGGAAGGCGTTGGTGAAGCGGAAGAACACCAGGTTGTGCACCGGCCGCTTGCCGAGGTAGTGATCGATGCGGAAGATGTGCTCTTCGTCGAAGGTGGCGAGCAGGATGCGGTTGAGGTCGAGCGCCGAGGCGAGATCGCGGCCGAAGGGTTTTTCGACAATGACGCGCGCGCCGCCGGCACAACCGGATTTGGCCAGCTGTTCGACGACCATTCCGAACATCGCCGGCGGGATTGCGAGGTAATGGGCGGGCTGCCGTGCGTCACCGAGCGCCTGGCGCAGCGCCTGGAAGGTTTCCGACTTGTTGTAGTCGCCATCCACGTAACGCAGCAGCGCCGCCAGCCGTTCGAACGTGGCCGCCTCGAACTGACCATGCTTTTCGATGCTGTCGCGCGCCCGCGCCTTCAATTGATCCAGCGTCCAGCCGGCGCGGGCGACGCAGATGACCGGCACGTCGAGGTGGCCGCGCCGAACCATGGCATGCAGCGACGGAAATATTTTCTTGTAGGCGAGGTCGCCGGTGGCACCGAAAAAGACCAGCGCGTCGGACTGCAGTTCGCTCATCGTGCTCTCCTTTCGCCGGGCTAATTCGGATCGGGTTTTTCGTGATGCCCGCCGAATTCATAGCGCATCGCCGAGAGCAGCTTGTTCTGGAATTCGGCAGCGCCGCGCGAACTGAAGCGCTCATAAAGTGCCGTCGTGAGCACAGGTACGGGGACGCCTTCGTCGATGGCGGCCTTGATGGTCCAGCGCCCTTCGCCCGAGTCCGATACCTGGCCCGCGAATTGCGTGAGCGTTGGGTCCTTAAGCAATGCGCTTGCCGTCAGGTCGAGCAGCCAGGAGGCGATCACGCTGCCGCGCCGCCAGACCTCGGCGATGTCAGGCAGGTTGAGATCGTACTGATAGTGCTTGGGATCCCGTAGCGGCGTCGTCTCCGCATCCGCGGCGTACGCCTGCTTGCCGACATTGGCGGCGCGCAGCACATTGAGCCCCTCGGCGTAGGCCGCCATGAGGCCGTACTCGATGCCGTTGTGCACCATCTTGACGAAGTGGCCGGCGCCGTTCGGACCGCAGTGCAGGTAGCCCTGTTCCGCCGTGCCGCTGACGCTTGCGCGCCCGGGTGTGGGTGCAATTGCGCCGACTCCGGGCGCGAGTCGGGCAAAGATCGGATCGAGATGCCGCACCGTATCGACTTCGCCACCGATCATCATGCAGTAGCCCCGCTCGAGACCCCAGACGCCGCCGCTGGTGCCGACGTCGACATAGTGGATACCCTTGGCGCCGAGATCTCTCGCCCGCCGGATGTCGTCGACGAAATACGAATTGCCGCCGTCGATCAGGATGTCGCCCGGCCCCAAGTGCGGCAGCAGGTCGGCGATCATCTTGTCGACGACAGCGGCGGGCACCATCAGCCACAGCGCCCGCGGTCTGGCGAGCTTGTCTGCAAGATCGGCGAGCGAAACCGCGCCGATGGCCTTTTCGCGCACCAGGGCATCGACGGCCGGCGGCGAAACGTCGAAGACCACGCATTCGTGGCCGCTGGCGATAAGGCGACGCGCCATGTTGGCGCCCATGCGGCCGAGTCCGATCATCCCGAGTTGCATGATGGCGTCCCTTCTTCGTATCAGTTATGGTCGGCGAGCGGGGGCGGTGGCCAGAGCCGGAAGCCGCCCAAGAATGCGTTGGCGTTGTCGCCGAGCCGGCAGCCGGGCGGCAGTTCGGCAAGTTTCTTGGCGTTGCCACCGCCGATGACGATGTCGTCGGGCTCGAGCGCGGCGCTCAGGCGCTCGACGACGTCGGCCACATGCTTGCGCCATTTCTTCTTGCCTAGGCGTCCCAGTCCGCGCAGGCCGACATAGTCCTCGTAGGTAGCCTTCTTGTAGGGCAGATGGCCCAGCTCCATGGGCTCGACGATGCCGTCCACGATCATCGTCGTGCCCAGTCCGGTGCCCAGTCCAAGGAACAGCATCTTGCCGCCCTGGTAGCTTCCCAGCGCCTGCATCGCAGCGTCGTTGACGATCTTCGTCGGGCAGCCGAAGGCCGCTGCGTAGTCGAAGCCCACCCAACCTGGACCGAGATTGCGCGGTTCGGCCACGGGCCGATTGCGCAGCACCGGCCCCGGATAACCGATCGCGACCGCCTCGTACATCCACTTTCCGGCCAGCTTCCTGACACCAGCGACCATCTGCTTCGCGGTCAGGGCGGATCCCGAGGAGAATTCCCGCGGCTCCTGCTGCCCGCTGGCGAGAATCTTCACATGGGTACCGCCGACATCGATGACCAGCACATTCATTGCATGCCCGCCTCGAGAATGGCGCTCTTCGACGCGATCACGTCCATGAGGTCGTTCCATGACTTGACGAAGGCCGCGGCGCCTTCGTCCTGCAGTTTCGCCGCCAACGCATCGACGTCGACACCGGTCTTGGCGAAGTCGGACAGCACCGCTTCACAGTCGCCGCCGTCAGCCCGCATCGCCGCGCCGACTTGGCCGTGGTCCGCAAATGCGTTCAACGTGACCTCCGGCATGGTGTTGATCGTCAGCGGCGCCGCCAACGAGTCGATGTAGAGGACATCGGAAGCTGTTGGGTCCTTGGTTCCCGTGCTCGCCAGCAACAGGCGCTGCGGGCGGGCGCCGGCATTGAGGACGCGCTGGCAGCGTGGCGTCGCGAGCAGATCGCAGTACGCCTTGTAGGTTCGCTGGGCGATCGCAATGCCAAGCCGGTTGATGAGCGCCGCAGGCACCTTGCCCGCAACTGCGGCGTCCCAGCGGCTGACGAACAGCGAGGCCACCGAGGCGACGTCGGGTTTCAGTCCTGCGGCGATGCGCCGTTCGGTGCCGCGCAGGTAGGCGTCGGCCGCCGCGAGATAATGTTCGCGGGAAAACAGCAGCGTGACATTGACCGGAACGCCGGCGAAGATTGCTTCCTCGATCGCCGGCAATCCCTCACGCGTACCGGGGATCTTGATGAAGAGGTTGCGGCGGCCGGCGCGCCGATGCAAATAATTCGCCTCGGCGATCGTGGTCTGGGTGTCGTGAGCGAGGAGCGGTGAGACTTCCAGCGACACCCAGCCGTCGACGCCGCAGCTGCGCTCGTTGGCCGGCAGAAACAGGTCGGCGGCCTGCGTGATGTCGTCGAGCGCCAAATCGAAGAAGAGCCTCTCACCTGCCCGCCCCGCCTTCAGCCCGGCGCGGATCGAGTTGTCATAGGCCGTGCTGTTCCTGATGGCGTGATCGAAGATCGTGGGATTGGACGTGAGTCCCGTTACCGACAGTTCGTCGATGTAGTGCGCAAGCGTACCGCTGGTGAGGAGATCCCTCGTGATGTTGTCCAGCCAAAGGCTTTGGCCCAGTTCGCTGAGCCTTTGTGTCGCGTTCATCGCATCGCTCCCTGCACGGTTTCACGATAGCATGGTTGACACTGACATTCGCGCGGATGTTCCGGACCTGGAAGAAATTGCCCTATGACTGCGGAAGAAGAGCGACTGGACGCTGCCCGGGCGGGCAAGGAGCGATGGCGCCGCTGGGGCCCGTATGTCAGCGAGCGCCAGTGGGGCACGGTGCGCGAGGACTACAGCCCCGATGGTACGCCATGGGAATATCTGCCTCACGAGCATGCACGTTCGCGCGCCTATCGCTGGGGCGAGGACGGCATCGCCGGCATTTCGGACGATGGCCAGCACCTGTGCTTCGCGCTGGCGCTGTGGAATGGGGCCGATCCCATCCTGAAGGAGCGGCTGTTCGGCCTGACTGGCAACGAGGGTAATCACGGCGAGGACGTCAAGGAGTACTACTTCTACCTCGACAACGTGCCCAGCCATGCCTACATGAAGTTCCTGTACAAGTATCCGCAGCGGGCTTACCCCTACGCGGATCTTGTGGCAGAAAACGGGCGGCGCGGCAGGAACGAGCCCGAGTATGAACTGCTCGACACAGGCATCTTCGACGACGATCGCTATTTCGATGTCTTCGTCGAGTATGCGAAGGCCGAAACGGACGATATCCTGGTCCGGATCAGTGCCGTCAACCGCGGCGCGCAGTCGGCTCCGCTGCACCTGTTGCCGACGCTGTGGTTCCGGAACGACTGGTCGTGGTACCGGGATCGTCCCATGCCGCGCATCGAAATGGTCCAGGCCGATGCGCATGCCACGATACTCAAGGCGACTCATCGAGAGCTGGAGCCATACTGGCTTGTCTGCGAATCGCCGGACGAGGTGCTGTTCACCGAGAACGAATCGAACCTGATGCGCCTGTTCGGCGTCGCCAACGCGTCGCCGTTCGTCAAGGACGCCTTCCATGAGATGCTCTTGCATGGCCGGCGTGAAGCGGTGAATCCCGAGCATGTCGGCACCAAGGCGGGCCTGCACTATAGTCGCATCGTCGGCGCCGGCGAGACCGTGACGATCAGGCTTCGTCTCGGCGCCATGGCCGGCAGGTCGGTGATGCCCGGCGACGAGTTCGATGCCGTCTTCGAGCGGCGAAAGAACGAGGCTGATCAGTTCTACCGGCGGGTGACGCCATTTCCGCTGCCCGACGACATGCGCAACGTTCAGCGCCAGGCATTCGCCGGCATGCTCTGGAACAAACAGTACTACCACTTTCTGGTTTCTCATTGGCTCGACGGCGATCCAGCCGGCCCGCCGCCGCCCGAGCAGCGCAAGAACGGCCGCAACCACAAGTGGTGGCATCTGGCCACCGGCGACGTGCTGTCGATGCCGGACAAGTGGGAGTATCCATGGTTCGCGGCCTGGGACATGGCGTTCCATGCCGTGGCGTTCGCGCTGATCGATCCGGATTTCGCCAAGGAGCAGTTGCTGCTGCTGACGCGCGAGTGGTACATGCACCCCAACGGCCAGATTCCCGCCTACGAGTGGCGATTCGGCGACGTCAATCCGCCGGTCCATGCCTGGGCGGCAATCCGGGTCTATCAGATCGAGCAAAGGATGTACGGCCGTCAGGACCGGGCGTTCCTGGAGCGGATCTTCCAGAAGCTGCTCATCAATTTCACCTGGTGGGTTAACCGCAAGGATGCCCAGGGCAACAACATCTTCGAGGGCGGGTTCCTCGGTCTGGACAACATCTGCGCCTTCGATCGGACCTCGGGCTTGCCTGGCGGTGGACAGCTCGAGCAGGCCGATGGCACCAGCTGGATGGCGATGTATTGCCTCAATCTGCTTGCTATAGCACTCGAACTCGCCAAGGAGGATTCTGTTTACGAGGACATCGCGACCAAGTTCTTCGAGCATTTCGTCTATATCGGCGCGGCGATGAATCGCGTCGGCGGCCGGGAGGGCGGCCTCTGGCACGAACAGGAGGGCTATTACTTCGATGTCCTCAAGCTTCCGGACGATCGTTGCTTCCCGCTTAAAGCCTATACGATCGCGGGGGTGATTCCGGTCGCCGCCATAGCGATCGGTGACTCCGACAGCTTGCGCTCATTTCACGGTTTCGGCGAGCACATGCGTTGGTTCGTCGAGTACCGACCCGAACTACTCCAGGGCCTGGCCAATCTCAATCACCGCGGCATCGAGGACCGCGTCCGTCTGGGGCTCGTCAACTCGCACATGCTCGCGCGCATCCTCGATCATGTCTTACGTGAAGATGGCATGTTGAGCCCATACGGCGTGCGTTCGGTTTCCAAAGAGCATTCTGTCAACCCGTTCGTCTTGCAAATCGACGGCCAGCAGTTTGTGCTGGACTACGAGCCTACCGAATCCACCACCCCTCTGTTCGGCGGCAATTCGAACTGGCGCGGCCCGGTCTGGTTCCCCCTGAATTTCCTGCTGATCGAAGCGCTGCAGAAACATCATTACTTTCTCGGCGACGACTTCAAGGTCGAACTACCGAGCAGATCCGGGCACAAGGCGACGCTCTGGGAGGTAACGACTGATCTGTCGTACCGGCTGATCCGGATTTTCCTCAAGGATGAGCACGGCCGCCGTCCCGCCTATGGCAATTGCGAGAAGTTCCAGAACGATCCGTATTGGCGCGACCTGATCCTGTTCCACGAATACTTCCATGGCGATACCGGCGCCGGGCTCGGCGCCAACCACCAGACCGGCTGGACCGGTTTGGTGGCGAAGTTGATCCAGCAGTATGGCGAGTATGCGCTTCAGGGAAAACCGCCTTGCCTGGCCGAGGTGGAAGAGTCGGAATTGGGAACGGCCATCGAGATGCAAGGTAGTTCCCACATCGGCGGACCCTGTGCCGGCGACAGACACGGTGGCGCTTAGGCCGAACTAACGACGAATGTAGGATTTCGCTGACTGGTCGTTATGAGTTCGGTAAACGGCCCGATCATTCACAATTGGCATCAGACTCTTCAGGGTCGGCATTGCCGTTATGTGATGTGCAACAGCTGCCGTTCGCATTGACTCCACAGCCTACGTCGGCTGAGGGACTCACACCGGCCATTGGAGTCTAGTCGGGCCAACGGCAGCAAAGGCCGACCTGCTGCCCGTGAACAGCTGCGTCAGGCGGCTGCTCCACCTAGGTAGCGGACGTTGAACCTCTTGCAGATCAACCATCGACTTGGGGTCGTCTCCCGCTATTCCCCGAAAGTCAGTCGTCGCGGTACGCCGCGCAGATCGTGCAGCTACCGATACGCCCCTGGCGTACTTCCCGTCCAGGTCTTGAAGGCGCGGTGGAAGGTGGTGGGGCTGTCGAAGCCGAGTTCGGCGCCGATGACGGCAATCGGCGTGCCGGTCTTGGTCAGGCGCTCGATGGCGACGTCGCGGCGCAATTCGTCCTTGATGGCCTGAAAACTGGTGTCCTCGTCGCGCAGGCGGCGCGACAGGGTGCGCGTGGAGACGTGCATGGCGCGGGCGACGTCGTCGATGCCGGTCGCGGCGGCGAGGTGCGCTTGCAGGTATTCGCGCACGCCGTGGCTGACCAGGCGCTCTGGAAACGAGTTGAACAGCCAGTCACCCGGTGCGCGGCGCATGAATTCCGCGAGACTCTTCTGGTCCTGGCGGATCGGGCCGTCGAGCAGCGCGGTGTCGAAATGGAGCGCCGTCACCGGCTGGTCGAAGTAGGCCGGGCCGGGATAGAGCGTGCCATAGTCGGCGGCGTGCGCCGGGCGCGGGAAGGCGAGGTCGACGCGCGCCAGCGGCATCTTCCTGCCGGCCAGCCAGGAGATGACGCCATGGACGAGGCGCAGCAGGATCTCCTGGGCGAAGGTGTTCGCAGGAGCCGACGGCTGGCGCGGCATTAGCGCGACGCGGGTCAGCGCATCCTGGCGCGACATCTCGAAGCCGATGTCGTCGAGCGTGAGGTGGAAGAAGCGCGTGAAGCGATAGAGGGCGGTGCGCACGTTGCGCGCTTCCATCACCGAAAGGCAGAGAAACTTGAAGGTGCCGTTGCGGGCCGGGCGCGAGAACATGCCGGGCAGCTCGTCGTCCAGTTCGCGCGCCAGGCGCTGGTAGAGCGTGGCGAACTGCTCGGTGGTGACACGCGCGCCATCCTCGTCGAGCAGCTTTGGCGCGATGCCGGATTCCTGCAACAGGCGCTCGCGGCATTTCGTTTCCAGGCAGACCCCGTCCAGCAACTGCTGAACGAAGGTGATAGGCACAGTGGAGAACGAAGGCGTGGACATGGCCGATTATGCTAATAAGTCGGCAGGAAGCGCAAGCGCCCCTATTAACCGAAAAGCCTAGAATGGACGCGAACTTATCGGCGCAGAAACGGAATTACCAGCGATGGCCGGTCGCGATGGCCTAGGCTGACAAGCGCGGTGCGCGGCGCAATTGGCAAGTCCAATTCGGGTCAGAACAGTTCGAGGAGGATTCATCATGCCGGTCGACAAGATTCAGGTAACGCCATCCGCCTACACCTACCCGCTGCTGATCAAGCAGCTGTTGCACACGCCGCTGGCGACGTCGCCCGATCAGGAGATCGTGTACGCCGACAAGCGACGCCACACCTACCGCGAGTTCGCTCGGCGCGTGAATCGCCTCGGTCACGCATTGACCGACCTGGGCGTGCAGCAGGGCGACACCGTCGCGGTGATGGACTGGGACAGCCATCGCTACCTCGAATGCTTTTTCGGCATCCCGATGCTCGGCGCGGTGCTGATGACGGTGAACATCCGCCTCTCGCCCGACCAGATCCTCTACACGCTCAACCATGCCGGCGCCAGCGTGCTGTTCATCCACCAGGACTTCCTGCCGGTGCTGGAGCAGATCAAGCCCGAACTGCCGGGCGTCAGGAAGATCGTGCTGCTTGCCGATGGCGACGCCGCTGTGCCCGCCGGCTTCGTCGGCGAGTACGAAGCGCTGCTGGCGGCCTGTCGCGACCAGTTCGATTTTCCGGACTTCGACGAAAATGCGCGCGCCACGACCTTCTATACCACGGGCACCACCGGCCTGCCCAAGGGCGTCTATTTCAGCCACCGCCAGCTGGTCCTGCATACGCTGGCGGTCGGCGTGACGCTGACGCTGCCGAAGCAGCAGGGCCGCTTCCATCGCGAAGACGTGTACATGCCGCTGACGCCGATGTTCCACGTGCATGCCTGGGGCCTGCCCTACCTCGCCACGCTGGCCGGCGTGAAGCAGGTCTATCCGGGCCGTTACGTGCCCGACACGATCCTGTCGCTGATCGACCAGGAGAAGGTGACCTTCTCGCACTGCGTGCCGACCATCCTGCTGATGCTGCTGCAGAGCCCGGCGGGCAAGGCCGTCGATCTCTCGAAGTGGAAGATCGTCATCGGCGGTTCGGCGTTGACCACGGGCCTTGCCAAGGCGGCACTGGAGCGCGGCATCGACGTGTTCACCGGCTACGGCATGTCCGAGACCTGCCCGATCCTGACGCTGTCGCAGCTCGATCCGGCCGATCTCGACCTTGCCTCCGACGCGCAACTGGCGAGGCGCGTGAAGACCGGCAGGCCGGTTTCGCTCGTTTCCCTGCGCAACGTCGATGGCGATTTTCTCGATGTGCCGCATGACGCCAAGGCCACCGGCGAGGTGGTGGCGCGCGCGCCCTGGCTGACCCAGGGCTACCTGAAGAATCCCGAGGCCTCGGAAAACCTGTGGCAGGGCGGCTGGCTGCACACGCAGGACATCGGGCATATCGATGCGCGCGGCTTCCTGCAAGTCACCGACCGGCTCAAGGACGTGATCAAGACCGGCGGCGAGTGGGTGTCGTCGCTGGAACTCGAAGACGTGATCGGCCGCTGCCCGGGCGTCGGCGAAGTGGCGGTGATCGGTGTCGCCAACGAGAAGTGGGGCGAGCGGCCGCTGGCGCTGGTGGTGCTGAAGCCGGAGGCGGTCGGCAAACTCACTGCCGAAGACATCCAGGCCCATGTCAAGCGCTTCGCCGACGAAGGCAAGATTTCGAAGTTCGCGGTGCCGGAAAAGGTCAAGTTCGTCGAGCAGCTGGCGCGCACCAGCGTCGGCAAGTTGAACAAGCGCGTAATGCGCGAACAGAACGCCTGACCCGTTAGTCAGGCAGCTGTCTTCAAGGAGAAGGATGTGAGCAAGCTATATATACGCAAGGTGGCCGTACTGGGCGCGGGCGTGATGGGCGCACAGATTGCCGCCCATCTGGCCAACGCCGACGTGCCGGTCCTTCTGTTCGATCTGGCCTCGCCCGACGGCGACGGCAATGGCATCGTCAGAAAGGCGCTCGATGGCCTGAAGAAACTCAAGCCGGCGCCTTTCGGCCACAAGGACCGCATGGCGCTGGTCGAGCCGGCGAACTACGACAAGCATCTCGCCAGGCTCGCCGAGTGCGATTTCGTCATCGAGGCCATCGCCGAGAAGTTCGAGTGGAAGGAGGACCTCTACAGGAAGATCGCGCCGCACTTGAAGCCCGGCACGATCATCGCCTCGAATACCTCGGGCCTGTCGATAAACAAGCTGGCGCAGGCGATGCCGGAAGCGCACCGGCACAATTTCTGCGGCATCCATTTCTTCAACCCGCCGCGCTACATGGCGCTGGTCGAGATCATCCCCTGCATAACTTCCGATGCGGCGATGCTCGACGGCCTGGAAACCTGGCTGACCTCGCGGCTGGGCAAGGGCATCATCCGTGCGCTCGACACGCCCAACTTCATCGCCAACCGCGTCGGCATCGCCTGGCTGCTGATGGTAGCGCACCACACGCAACGACTCGGCCTCACGTTTGACGAAGTCGACGCGCTGACCGGCGTGCGCATCGGCCTGCCCAAGTCGGCCACCTTCCGCCTGCTTGACGTGGTCGGCCTCGACACCATGGGCCACGTCATCAACACCATGAAGAACACGCTGGCGGGTGACCCCTGGCACGGCTACTACGAGGTGCCGGCATGGGCGCAGCAACTCGTGGCCAAGGGCGCCATCGGCCAGAAGGCCGGGCGCGGCGTCTATTTCCGCGACGG
>DASRXN010000121.1:0-3128 GCA_035654135.1 Rhodocyclaceae bacterium
GCGCCTGAACGAACTCGAGGTCAAGCTGGCCTTTGCCGAAGACCTGCTCGATGCGGTCAACGCCACCGTGTATCGACAACAGCAGCAGATCGACCGTCTGCTGCAAGAGGTGCGGGATCTGCGCGAGCAACTGGCAGCCACGGCGCCTGCCGAAGCCCGCAGCCTGACTGACGAGATTCCTCCGCACTACTGACAGATAAAGTCAGCCGTGGCGGGACGCCGATCAATGCGCCGTCTCGGCGGACATGGCTTCCCTATTCTGCATCCTCGTCGCCCGGGCTCTTGATGCCGTACTTGCGCATCTTTTCCCAGAGATTCTTCCGCGTGATGCCGAGTTGGGCTGCCGTATCCTTGATACGCCACGCACTGGCCGCCAGCATCTGCTCGATGTAACGTCGTTCGCAGGCCTGAACGAACTCGGCCAGACTTTCCGGGCTGGCGTGCTCATCCATGTCGGCGAGAACACCACCGAATAAATCGCTAATCGTAAGTGTCGTTCGCGAAGAAAAGATACACGCCCTTTCGAGGCAGTTCTTCAGTTCACGAACATTACCGGGCCAGTCGTGTTCGAGCAGGGCGCGTTCGGCAAGCGGATGGAGTTTCCTGGCCGGCGCACCACCGGCGGCAAGCTTGTCGAGGATCTGCGCCGCCAGCCAGGGAATGTCATCCCGGCGGTTTCGCAGCGCAGGAATATTGATGTGCACGACGTGGATCCGGTAGTAAAGATCTTCCCGGAACTCGCCTAGCTTCACCAGTTCCTTCAGGTCCCGGTTGGTGGCGCAAATCAGCCGTATGGCTACGGGAATGCTTCTTTCGCCGCCCACCCGCGTAATCACGCGCTCCTGGATCACGCGCAGCAGCTTGACCTGCATGGGCAGCGGCATGTCCCCGATTTCATCGAGGAACAGCGTACCGTCATTCGCCTGTTCGAAGAGCCCTTTCTTTTCCCGGCTCGCGCCAGTGAAGGCACCCCGCTCGTGACCGAAGAGTTCGGCCTCCATGAGCGATTCCGTGATCGCGCCGCAATTGGCGGCGACAAAAGGCAGCGGCCCTTTGAGCTCGGTCAGTCGGTGCAAAGCGCGCGCCACAACCTCCTTGCCGACCCCGGACTCGCCAGTAATCAGCACCGTGCCACTGTTGGCGGCGATGCGCGGCAGCATCTGTTCGATCCGGCGCATTTCGTCCGATATGCCGAGCGTGCCTGAGCGGTGCTCGGACATTGCGTTACGGGCACTGATCGTCTTGATCTTCTGCATCAGCGCTGCAACTTCGAACGGCTTGGTGAGGTAATCCTCGGCGCCCAGCTTCAGCAGCCTGACCGCGTCGTCGATGGCGCCGTAGCCGGTGATGAAGATGAAGGGCGGCAGTGCCACGCCTGCCGCGAGGAGCGACTCGAACAGTTCGCCGCCACTGATATCGGGTAAATGAATATCGCTGATGGCGATGTCGTAGCCGTGACGCTGCAGGTCGCGTTTCGCATCCGTGCCACGGCGGTGCCAAATACAGGCGTAGCCATCCATCTCCAGCCGCTCGACCAAAGCCTCGCCGAGATTCTCGTCGTCCTCGATCAGGCAGATGCGAATTGCGTTTTCCATTGCTCTCTCACGGGAATCTCGACGGTGAATTTGACCAGGGAACCGTCATCATCCGCCCGGATGGTACCGCCCATCTGCTGGACGATTTGATACGTTACCCACAGGCCCAGCCCGTGTCCGGTTTCCTTGGATGTCGTGAATGGCTCGAACATGTGCGCCCGGATTTCCTCGGAAAGCCGGGCACCGTCGTTGGCAACCTCGATCCGCAGCAGGTTGTCCGATGCTATACCGGCACTGACAATGACATGGCCACCGGTGCCGGTTGCCTGGATGGCATTGATCAGGATGTTGATCAGCACCTGCCGGACCAGATTGGCTGACACCGGAATGTCGCCATCGATATCACAATGCCACTCGACGTCGAGTGTTTTATTTGCAATCGAGGCATGCAATAGAGTGCGGATGTCATCGATATCCCCTGGGTTCAGATTGCGGCTATCGGTCTTGGCCTCAACCAGCAGCGCCTTGACCGTATCCTTGATCTGCGCCAGAGACCGCTCCAGAAGCCCGACCGTCTTGGCATCGCGCGGATCCAGCGCTCCTCGCTGCTTGATCGTATCGATGGCCGTCAGCATACCTGCCAGCGGGTTGTTGATTTCGTGTGCAATGCTGGCGGCAAGGCGGCCAACGGCGGCCAGCCGCTGGCCCTTGACGAATTCATCCTTCAGCCGATCGGCCTCTCTCAGCTCCACCAGCAGTTTGCGATAGGCGAAAAACAGGCGGCCCAGTTCGTCGTCATACGTGTAGGCGGGCAAGTCATCATCCTCGGGCAGGCGATGACGCATCTCGCTCAGCTTGACGGCCAAGCTGGTCAGAGGAACGGCCATTCGTCGTCCCCAATACCAGTTGATCGGCAGGAGTATCGCAAGGACCAGCACCGCAATGCCGATCGCCCGCCATGCAGTTTCGACGAAGCGCGCCAGCAGGGCCGAGGTCGGATAGGCGATCAGCAAGGTACCGAGGCGCTCGTCGTCGTCCTGGACCGGCGCCGCGACCCAGATGCGGCTCGAATCGTCGATCCGGATTTCCCGCGTCGCCCCGCCTGGCAAGGCGCCAATTTGAGTCTCAACACGTTCTGCCTCGCGGCCCAGTTCCCCAAAGCGGGACAGCGTCGGAAACTCCTCGGGGTGGGTGGAGACGAAGACCCGGTCCTGCCGGTCCAGAAGCACCAGCACCGATGCCTGCATCGGGCTGGCCGGCGACGCGCCATGGAACGGCGCGTTTAGTATCTCGTAGGCTTTCCACAGTTCGTCGTGCAGTAGGGTCGGGAACAAGGTCTTGGACAAGGTGCGCGCCAGACTGTCGGCGCTGGTCAGCATGTCCTCCTTCATGGCGTCGTACTCGTGCGCGATCAGCGACAGGCCGACGCTGGCCGCCGTGACCAGAATCAGTAGACTGCCCCACAAGGGCAGCTTGATCCGGAAGCTCAGATTGAACAGGAAGTTCATGCGCCGGTCAGTACTCGCCGAATACCTTCATCATCTTCGCCACATCTTCGTAGTGCTTCGGATTGCCAACTACGAAGCCGTCGAG
>DASRXN010000122.1:0-2615 GCA_035654135.1 Rhodocyclaceae bacterium
AGCGATGCGATCAACAAAGAGGCCAGCACGGCCACGACCAGCGTCTTGGTCTTGTTCGTTCTCTGCTGGAGCAGCAAGCTGTGGATGTCGTCGGGCTGCCGGCTCGGACTGCTGAGCAGCCAATCGACATAGCCTTGCCACGGCCGCTGCGGTTGCGCGGCCGGCAGAGCCGTCGAAATCTGTGGGGCCTGAGGTGCCATGGCGGCAACCTAGCCCGGATTTCTCACGCCGTGTGACGGCGCCGGGGCGAACGTTGAGATCGGCGGCGGCACAACGCGCGGCGGTCATTTGGGCGCGACTTCTCGCCCGCTGTGGCGGGTTGGCCATGGGCATTCGGAGGATCATGAGGGGCGGAGGTTCTCCTGTGGGCCGGGGGTTCAGAAAGCCGCGCTGTCAAGCGCGGCCCATGCCGTTCGAAAGACATCGGTGTAGGGGAATGCCGACGCCATCGAGAACTTGATCCTGCGAACGCTGATGCGGACCTGAGCGCCGATCTTGAACAGCTTCAGGCGGATGGCACCGCATGTGGCATCAGCGAAGCGGGTCGTGGCCAGGGCGATGCGGCGCAGTGCGCTGATAAGAACATAGGCCATCGACGAAAGCCAAAGCCGTAGCTGGTTGCCGCGCATCGTGTGGGTAGACGTCCTATCGGCAAACAAGTCGAGCTGGCATTCCTTGATGCGGTTTTCCATCTCGCCGCGAGCACAATAGAGCTTCTCGTAGAGGTCGCGGGCCTGGTGCTGGTCGGCCGGCAGCGAGGTGACGACAAAGCGTGGGTTGGCGCGTCCCTCCAGGGTGGCCAGATCGATGTCGCCGACCATGATGGATTTTTTGCTCTTTGTCTTGCGCCGCGGTTTCGCCGCGCTCTCACTCTCGGTGGCGGAGGGGATCATCCACTCGGCCTTGCCGACCACCCGGCGCTCGCGGCTCCAGCTCTTGTGCGTTCTGTACTGGAAGTCCTTGAAGCGCCGCGCTGGCTTGCCGCTCTGGCGGTTCTCTGCGGCCGCCTCGGCAAGCTCGGCTGCGATCTCGGTGATCAGCCGGTCGTTCTTGGCCAGGCCGAACAGATAATCGACACCATTTTGCTCGCACCATGTCATCAGGTCATCGCGCGTGAAGCCGGAATCCGCCCGCAGCAGAATGCGCACTTCGGGCCAGCGCTCGCGGATCTGCGCAACGATGCGCGCCACCTCGTCGACCGAGCCCGCGCGGGCATCGATATTGGCCCTGCGCAGCTTGGCGCAAAGCAGATGCCGCCCGCAAAAAATGTACAGCGGCAGGTAACAGTAGGATTTGTAGTAACCGTGAAAGAAGCGCCCCTCCTGCTCACCATGCAGCGGATCATCCGTGGCATCGAGGTCGAGCGTGATCTGGCTGGGCGCAGTGCGATGCGCCTCGAGGAACAGATCGACAAATAGCCGGTCAACCGCCTCCGCCTCGTAGCTGATCTTGTGGTAGCGCGACGGTTCCGGCTTCGACAATTCCAGCCGGTTCAACGTCGACTTGCCGGCCACCGCGGCGCAGTCTGCCCGCCGCGCCTCGAGCTTTCCCAAAAGCACCGCCATCAACGGATCGTGGCGCAGCGTCTCATGGTCGTTGAGGTCCTCGTAGCCGAGTGCGATGGCGAATATCCGTTGCCCCACCAGCGTCGCCACCGAATGTTCGACGTGGGCCTGAGATCGCCGGTCGACAAAGCACGATGCCAACCGATCCACCATCCCGATCGCCCGATCCGTCGCTCCAAGCAACAGCCCGCCCGCATCCGACGTGATCGTCCCACCATCGAACGCCGCCACCACCGCGCGGCCCTCGACCGCTTCAAATCCAAAACCATCCGCGATACACTCTGTCCGCATCGGGGGGCTCTCTAGAATCAAGTGGAAGTCGTTCTCGCAAAACAACTTTCCCTGATTCGCTGCCCCGATGCGCTTAAACTTCGTGAGATATCCGGGCTAGACTAGTGGTTCATCACAGTGATTTTGACTCTTTGGCGGTGGCTGGATAGGCGCGGCCGAGTTTGGCGCGGGCTTTATCTGTTGTGAACATCCATTTGATGCGGGCTCGGGTTTTATTCCGCCTCTTTTGCCATGCTGCGATCTCGTTTCGGAGCCTTTTGGGATCGTCGATGCGGCGGCCGACACACTGGCGCTGTAGCACGCTGATCTCGCACTCGACCATATTGAGCCAACTGGCATGCTTCGGGGTGAAGTGGAATTCGAGGCGGCGCAGGATGCGCCGGGCCTCGGCGGGCGCGAAGGCCTCATACAGCGCCCCAGGCTTGTGGATCGACAAATTGTCCTGCACGACACGGATGCAGGCGGCGTCGGGATAATGGACGTCGACGAGATCACGCATACAGTGGGCGTAGTCCACGGCGGCGCGGCGGTCGGTGACCTTGACGTTGCGCCAGCCCCGATATGGATCGAAGGTGACGAAGAGATTGGCGGTGCCATTGCGGCGATACTCGTAATCGTAGCGCTCGCGCTGTCCCGGTCGGGCCGGGACCGGCTGGCGCACCTCGCCGATCAGCTGGACGGGGGTCTCGTCGAAGCAGACCAGGGGCCGCTCAGGATCAGGCGCTTCAGCATAGAGATCGAGCACATCTTCCATGCGGG
>DASRXN010000123.1:0-8713 GCA_035654135.1 Rhodocyclaceae bacterium
GACAACAACAAGTTCCCCACAATAGGAATCTGCAATGAACTGCAACGGTTCGCATTTGCGCCTGGGCATCCCCAAGGGCAGCCTGCAGGAAACCACCCAGAGCCTGTTCCAGCGCGCCGGCTACAACCTGCGCATCTCCGGCCGCTCGTACTATCCAGACATCGACGATGCCGAGATCGAGTGCATCCTGATCCGGCCACAGGAAATGGCGCGCTATGTCGGCCAGGGCATCCTTGATTGCGCGATCACCGGCCTCGACTGGATCCTCGAAACCGGCGCCGACGTGCAGGAACTCGCCGACCTGCGCGCGCCGTGGCCGAATTATGGCGTCGTCCGGTGGGTGATGGCCTCCAAGGAAGGCTCGCCCTTCACCTCTGTCAAGGACTTGCAGGACAAGCGCATCGCCACCGAGGCCGTCGGCATGACGCGTCGCTTCCTGGCCGAGCACGGCGTCACCGCGGAAATCGAGTTCTCCTGGGGCGCCACGGAGGTCAAGCCACCGATCTTGGCCGACGCCATCGTCGACGTCTCGGAAACCGGCTCCTCGCTGCGCGCCAACAACCTCAAGGTCATGCACGTGGTGCTGGAAAGCACGCCGCGCTTCATAGGCAACCGCGATTCGCTGAAGGATGCCTGGAAGCAGGACAAGATCGACCGCCTGCTGATGATGCTAAAGGGCGCCATCGCCGCCGCCACGCGAGTGCTGCTGTCGATGAACGTGCCGCGCAATAACGTCGATGCAATCCTCAAGATTCTGCCGGCGCTGGCGACGCCGACCATTTCCACGCTGGCCGACGCCGACTGGGTGGAGATGTCGACAGTGGTGGACGAAAAGCTGGTGCGCGAGCTGATTCCCAGCCTCTATGCGGCCGGCGCGCGCGGCATCATCGAGTTACCGATCAGCAAGATAGTGGAGTAGCCGCGGCGGCCAGCATGGCGGCGCGCGTCTCGGGCGTTTCCAGGCTGATGCGTCCGAGCGCACCGCTGCGATAGTCGGTGAGCAGGATCAGCGAAGCCTTGTCCATGTCAAACTCGCCCGGTCTGCCTTTGACCAGACAGCCGCGCTTCTTCGCTACGCCTTCCAGCACGCCAACCGCGTCGATTCCTTCCATTGCCAAGCCATAGCGCTTGGCAATCCCATCGCGATAGCGATCAAGCAGCACACCGGCGAGGAATGTCGCCACTTCCTCTTCCAGCACGGCATTGGTGCCGATGGCGTGGCTGGCGGCCAGCATGTAACCGTCCGAGTCGTGCTCGATCTTCGGCCACATCAGGCCGGGCGTGTCGAACAGCGTCTGGCGTGGCGAAAGGTCGATGCGCTGCTGCTGCTTGGTCACCGCCGGCTCATCGCCCACCGCCGCCACGCGTTTCTTGACCAGCGCATTCATCAGCGTCGACTTGCCGACGTTGGGAATGCCCATGATCATCATGCGCAGCGGCTTGGTGCCATCGTTGCGATGTGGCGCCAGCGACTGGCAGAGCGCCGGGACCTTGGCGGCATCGCCCGCCTTCTTGCACGAAATCGCCACCGCCTTGACGCCGGGCTGCCTGTTGTAGAACTCCAGCCAGGCCTTGGTGGCCTCGGGATCGGCGAGGTCAGCCTTGTTGAGCAGGCGCAGGCAGGGCCGCTGCCGCGCCAGGCGCAGTTCGCGGATCATCGGATTGCTGCTCGCCTCCGGGCAGCGCGCATCGAGCACCTCGATGACGACATCGGTCATGGCCATGGTCTCGGCGGCCTTCTTGCGCGCCGAGGTCATGTGACCGGGGAACCATTGGATAGTCATGACCGTATTATCGCCGAGCGGCCAGCCAGTCCAGCACGCCATTTCCGGCCGCACGGCCGCTGGCGAAACAGGCGGTGAGCAGGTAGCCGCCCGTCGGCGCCTCCCAGTCGAGCATTTCGCCGGCGCAAAATACACTTGGCTTACCACTCAACATCAGGCGTTCGTCGAGGCCGTCGAAACGCACGCCGCCGGCGCTGCTGATCGCCTCATCGAGCGGTCGCGGTGACACGAGACGCAGCTTCAGCGATTTGATTCCCAAAGTCAGCCGTGGCGACACGCCGAACGATTCCTTCGTCAGGCACTCGTGCAGTAGGCCGACCTTGACACCCTTCAGCCCCAGCCTGCTTTGCAGATGGCTGGACAGCGAACGCGAGCCGCGCGGATGTTCGACTTCCGTTCTTACCTGTTCCAGCGTCCTGTCCGGCAGCAGGTCGATTTCCAGTTCGGCATGCCCCTGAGCCTCGATGGCATCGCGCAACGTGGCCGAAAATGCGTAGATCAGGCCGCCCTCGACGCCATGCCCGGTGACGACGAATTCGCCGCGCCGTGTCACGCCGCCGAAACTCGCCGCCACCGACTTGACCGGCTCGCCGGCGAACTTGTCACGGCAGAACTGGCTCCAGGCGACGTCGAAGCCGCAGTTGGCCGGCTTGAGCGGCGCCACGGATATGCCGGCGCCTTCCAGCACGGACACCCATGCGCCATCCGAGCCGAGCCTGGCCCAACTGCCGCCGCCTAGCGCCAGCACTACCGCATCGGCGCGTACCGATACCCCACCGCTCGGGGTGGCAAAGCGTAAGGCGCTGCCGTCACCCCAACCCTGCCAGCGATGGCGGACATGGAACTTCACCCTATTCATGCGCAAGCGATGTAGCCAGGCACGCAAGAGCGGCGCGGCCTTCATGTCGGTCGGGAAGATGCGGCCCGAGGAGCCGACATAGGTCTCGACGCCGAGGTCGCGTGCCCATGCCCGCAGTTCGTCCGCACTGAACGTAGCCAGCCACGGTTCCACGGACTTGCGCCGCTCGCCATAGCGGGCGAGAAATTGTTCGCGCGGCTCGGCGTGGCTGAGATTCAGCCCACCCTTGCCGGCCATCAGGAACTTGCGGCCGACCGAGGGCATGGCGTCGTAGAGGTCGACGCGCAGTCCGGCTTCGCTCAGCACCTCCGCCGCCATCAGCCCGGCTGGGCCGCCTCCAATGACGGCAACGGCCATTAGTCGCGGGCAGCGAGCACGCGGTACTGCGCGATCAGGCGATGCGTTTCGCCGGCTGGCAGCGTGATCACGTCCTCGGCAGCATTGGCGGTCTCCACGCAAACCATGCCCCACGGGCCCTCGTCGCCGAAGTCGCCCATCTTCTCCGCCTTCTCGGTCCATGGGTTCCACACCACCGTCGAACGGCTGCCGGTGCTGGTGATGAGGATGGTGCGATCCATGACCGGGTCGAGGATGCCGCAACAGCCGTGCGTACCCAGGTAGATGCGGTCGGTCTCCTGCGTGAAGCTCACCTGTCCCTGCTGGCGCTTGCGGCCGCCGCCGACCTTGTCAAGGTAGTCGCAGCCTTCCAGTCCGGCCACGGTCGCCTTGCGGATGTCGCCGACCACGAAGTAGGTGTGCAGCGCCTGTCCAAGCTGGAACGACATCTTGCCGGTATTGGTGGTCGCCAGCTCGACTTCCAGTTCCTCACCGACCGTGATGATGTTACGGACCACCGATTCGTACGGCCACTGGACGCGCGTCGCGTCGCTGTGCTCCAGTTCGAACTCGAGGCGAATGCGTCCGTCGGGCAAGGCGTTGGTCGCGACCAGCGCCCAGGACACGGTGCGGGCGAAGCCGTGGCCGGGATAGGTCGATTCGCTGGCATGCGGGCCGAACCAGGGCCAGCAGACCGGCACGCCGCCGCGAATCGACTTGCCGGGCGCATACTTGGCCAGCTTCGACACCCAGATCACCGGCTGCTGCCCGGCCGGCTGCCAGGTCATGACGTGCGCGCCTTGCAGCGCGACGGTGGCGCTGCCCAACAACGACGTCACGCGCGCCGTGGCCAGCTCGCCGGTCATCTCGAAACTCACTTTGCCGGCGATGCCAAAACGGCTGGTCAAGCTATTCAGATCATTCATTGCTGCCTCCTCGTGGTTTGTTATTCACTTAATTCGTCGAGTCCGTCCTGGGCAATTTCGCGCACTTCGGCGCTGTCATCCTCGAGCCGGGCCTGCAGGAAGCTTCGCGCCAGCGGCGAGCGCGACAGGCCGAGATAGTGGCTGGCGTCGGCGCGCACGCGCGCGTCGGCATGTTCGGACAGCTTGCCCAGTTTCATCACTAGCATGCGCAGCGGCTCCTTGCCGGCGTAGCGCTCGAATACAGCGGAAGCGCCCAGGCTGACGTTCATGCTGGCGTCCGGATTGCCCACGATGGGCAGCAGGTCGGCGAGCAGTTCGGGGCGACTATCGACGATCCCGATCACCTGCTTCAGCCCGCCCTCCATCAGCAGGATGTGGAAGTAGTCGGCCATGCCACCCGGTCCGCTGGCGGTGCGCACGCGCAGCTTGAGCTCGTCGAGGATTTTCATGGGGCCGAATTATGCCTTGCCGATCAACTCTACAGTAACGGCGGCTTGGGTGGCCAGTGGGCGGCGCCACTGGTGCTTCGGTTCCTCATCCTCAATTCATCCGGCTTCGTACTCGTCACGGCGACGCACCCAGAATTGCCCCCGCCCATTCTCGTCGCGCCCTTTCGGCACCAGATCCAGGTAGTGGTATGCAGTATTGACGATATCGATGCCCCGGGCATAGGTTGAGTAGGTGTGGAATATCCGCCCTGCATCGTCCTTGAAAAAGACGCTGACGCCCTCTCTTTCACTACTGCCCGGATCCTGCTGCAAGTAGTTGTAGAGCGCCTGCTTCCTGGCCAGCTCCTCGGGCGTAAACGATGCCTGATAGTCGAAATTGAAGGATGTCCCGCCGGACGAGAGCCACTTGAACGTCCATCCGAACCGCTTTTGATATGCCGCCAACGTGGCATAAGGAGCGCGGGAAATTGCGACCAGCGTGACGTCGCGGTGATTCAGGTGCGTGATGATACCGTTGAAGTTGTCAGCCCAGAACGAGCAATGCGGGCAGCCCGCTGCCCAGTCGGGACCGAACATGAAGTGGTAGACGACAAGCTGACTGCGGCCGTCGAAGAGGTCTGCCAGTGACTCGCGCCCCTTCTGGCCTTCAAAGGCATAATCCTTGGTGACGGCCTCCCAGGGCAGTTCGCGCCGCGTCTGGGCAAGTTCCTCGCGCAGATGGGTGAATGCCTTTTCTTTTGCCAGCAACGCCTGCCTTGCCACCATCCACTCCTCATGTGACACGATCTTGTGCGTTTCGGTCATGACTGTCTCCTTCGCTTGGTCGACCACGATTGCGGTCACAGGCCGGCCCATGTATCCAGTGCCCGCCCTGTCTCAAGCAGCGACTTCAGGCTGGACAATACGCGGGGCCACCCGTGGGAAATCTTGCGTTGCATATCCGAACCATCTTCCAGTTGGTCGTGTGTGACCGTTAGCCGTACCATGTCCGCCACCGTCTCGATCTGGAAGGTCAGCCGGCTATGCCGGTCTTTGCGGACCATGTCTTTGGGGTCGGCCCAGGTCATGACGAGGCGTCGTGGCGGTTGCGCCTCCAGGACCTCACCCAGCAGCACGACGGTGTGCGCCGCATCGTCGCGCCGGTGCTCCCATGACGAGCCTGGTTGCCAGTCGGATACGTTCTCGTGACCCCAGTATTGGCGGGTGAATTCGCCATCCAGCAAAGCCCGCCACACCATATCCGGCGATGCGGCAATGTAGGTGACATAGACAAACGTCGATTTAGCCATCGTGGGTCCCTTCCAGTCGCCGTTTCAGGTCACGCATCGCCCGCAGGCGCGAGCGCTCGAATTTGCCTATCCACCGGTCATAGATTTCCTGCAGCGGCACAGGGTTGAGGAAATGCAGCTTCTCGCGCCCGCGCCATTGCGTAGCCACCAGGTTGGCCGCTTCGAGTACGCCCAGGTGCTGGGTCACCGCTTGCCGGGTCATGTCGAGGTGTTCGCATAGGTCGGTCAATGTCTGTCCATTGTTGGCATTGAGCAGATCCAGCAGCTTCCTGCGGCTCGGGTCGGCAAGCGCCTTGAATACGAGGTCGGTGTCGCTCATGCGCAAATTTCCTACTTGCATGTGTTCAATATAGGCAAGTATTTACTTGCATGTCAAGCATCGGGGGCCCGCTGCGAAAAAAGCCGATTAGGAGTCCCGGCGCAGGTTTGCGATAATGTGATTTCCGGCGGCGTGCCG
The DNA here is from genome assembly GCA_035654135.1 of Rhodocyclaceae bacterium. Classification (GTDB taxonomy): domain Bacteria; phylum Pseudomonadota; class Gammaproteobacteria; order Burkholderiales; family Rhodocyclaceae; genus Fen-999. Next base: position 6,101 of record DASRXN010000123.1, read on the forward strand.
CTCCACCCCATCTTTTTTCCCGCCGCCCGGCGGGCCATCATGACTGACTTTCCAGATTCCTTCGCAGCGCTGCAACTGCCGCCCGCCCTGCTATCCGCACTCGCCGATGTCGGCTACGAGACACCCTCGCCCATCCAGGCAGCCTGCATCCCGATTCTGCTCGCCGGCAAGGACATGCTGGGCGAAGCGCAGACGGGTACCGGCAAAACGGCAGCCTTCGCGCTGCCGGTGCTGGCCAGAATTGATATCGCCAACAAGCGCCCGCAGGCGCTGGTGCTGACGCCGACCCGGGAACTGGCCATCCAGGTCGCCGAAGCCTTCCAGAAATACGCCCACCACATGCCCGGCTTCCACGTACTGCCGGTTTACGGCGGCCAGAGCATGGTCATCCAGCTGCGCGCGCTGTCACGCGGGGCCCACGTCATCGTCGGCACGCCGGCCGCATCATGGACCATCTGGAACGCAAGAGCCTGGTGCTCGACAACCTGCAAACGCTGGTGCTCGACGAGGCCGACGAGATGCTGCGCATGGGCTTCATCGACGATGTCGAATGGATTCTCGAACACACGCCGGCGACGCGCCAGACGGCGCTGTTCTCGGCGACCATGCCCGACCAGATCCGGCGCATCGCCCAGCGCTACCAGCGCGAGCCGCAGCAGGTGAAGATCCGATCCGCCACCACCACGGTGGCGACGATCCGCCAGCGCTACTGGCAGGTGCGCGGTGCCGACAAGCTGGAGGCGCTGACCCGCATGCTGGAGATCGAGGAGGATTTCGACGCCGCCATCATTTTCGTCCGCACCAAAATCGCCACCATCGATTTGGCGGAAAAACTGGAAGCACGCGGCCACGAGGCAGCGGCGCTGAACGGCGACATGACCCAGGGCCTGCGCGAACAGGTGATCGAGCGCCTGAAGAACGGCAGCCTCGACATCGTCGTCGCCACCGACGTCGCCGCACGCGGCATCGATGTGCCGCGCGTCAGCCACGTCATCAACTACGACATCCCCTACGACACCGAAGCCTACGTCCATCGCATCGGCCGCACCGGCCGCGCCGGCCGCTCGGGCAACGCCATCCTGTTTGTGGCGCCGCGCGAGATGCGCATGCTCAAGGCCATCGAGTACGCCACGCGCCAGAAGATCGAGCCGATCGCCCTGCCGACGCGCGACGAAGTGGCCGAGCGCCGCGTGATGCAGTTCCGCCAGCAGATTCTCGACGTGCTCGGCAACGAGAATCTCGATTTCTTCTACGATGTCGTCCGGCGCATGGAGAGCGAACAGAACGTCGCCACGCGCCAGATCGCCGCCGCACTCGCCTTTATGGCCCAGCGCGAAAGGCCGCTGCAACCGGAGGGCCTGGGCGCCGTCGCCGAACCCGCCGAATCTGCTGCCCCCGCCGCACGCCCGTCGAGCCCGGAGCGGTCCGAGCGTCCCCAGCGTTCGGAGCGCCCGGAACGCAGCGAGCGGCCGCCACGAGAGTATCGTGACGCGGCGCCGGCTCGCCGGCCAACCTTCGCCGATGGCCAACTGCAACGCTATCGCATCGAAGTAGGCCGCAACCAGGGCGCCACACCGAAAGAAATTGTCGGCGCCATCGCCAACGAAGGCGGCATCGAGGGCAAGTACATCGGCCAGATTCATCTCTTCGACGACTACAGCACCGTCGAACTGCCGCCCCTGCCGCCCGACATCCTGTCTACGCTGAAGCGGACGCGGGTGAAGCAGAAACCACTCGACATTCGTCCCCTCGCCGCCGGAGAAGTCGAGGAAAAGCCGAAGCGCAAGTGGGAATCCCGTGAGCCGAGGGAACCGAGGCCGGAAGGCGCCCGCTCGCCCTGGGCCGACAAGACCGCTGCCAAGTCAACTCCCAGGCCTGCCTTCAAGGGTGAACGGAAATTCGCCTCCAAGCCCTTCAAGTCGGCGCATCCAGGCAAGTCCCGGAAACCTTGATCGAACTGCTTGCTCCGGCGAAGACCGCCGAGATCGGCCGCGAGGCCATCCTGCATGGTGCCGATGCGGTCTACATTGGTGGCCCTGCCTTCGGCGCGCGCGACAAGGCTGGCAACTCGATCACGGAGATCGCGCAGCTCGTCGAGTTCGCGCATCGTTTCCACGCCCGCATCTACGTCACGCTCAACACCATCCTGCACGACGACGAACTGGAGCCGGCCAGAAAGCTAGCCCATGAGTGCTGGGATGCCGGCGTCGATGCGCTGATCGTGCAGGACATGGGCCTGCTGGAACTCGACCTGCCGCCGATCGACCTGCATGCCTCGACCCAGTGCGACATCCGTACGCCCGAGAAGGCGCGCTTCCTCGCCGACGTCGGCTTTTCCCAGATCGTGCTGGCGCGTGAACTGACCATCGACGAGATCAGGGCCGTGCGCGCCGCCGTGCCGGCCGACTTGGTCGTCGAGCATTTCGTCCATGGTGCGCTGTGCGTCGCCTATTCCGGCCAGTGCTACATCAGCCACGCGCAGACCGGCCGCAGCGCCAACCGCGGCGACTGCTCACAGGCCTGCCGCCTGCCGTATACGCTCCAGGATCAGCGCGGCCAAGTGGTCGCCTTCCAGAAACACGTGCTCTCGCTCAAGGACAACAACCAGAGCGC
>DASRXN010000124.1:0-4021 GCA_035654135.1 Rhodocyclaceae bacterium
CATCACCGACCAGGAAAGCGTGGCATCGACGCTGGCGGCCATGTCAGGATGGAACGACCGCGTGCAGGGCTGGCTGTTCGATCCCGCCCGGCTCGCACCCGAATACCCGGAATCGGCCATCACCTGGCCATTTCCCTTCAATGCTTATTACGGCGAAGACGAGGTGCCGGCAATCGATGCCACGGACTACCGGCTCGAACTTGCCGGCCGCATCCGGGATCGCAAACCCTGGACTCTGCCCGAGCTTTACGCCTTGCCGCAGGTGTCGCAGGTGACGCGACACATCTGCGTCGAGGGTTGGAGCGCCATCGGCAAGTGGAGCGGCACGCCCTTCCGCGTTTTCCTGGAACGTGTCGGCGCCGATACGACAGCCAGGTACGTCGGTTTCAAATGCGAGGACGACTACTACTCCAGCATCGACATGGCGACGGCGCTGCATCCGCAGACGCTGCTGGCCTTCCGCTACGCCGACCGGATTCTGCCGGCGAAGTACGGCTTCCCCATGAAGCTGAGGGTACCGACCAAGCTCGGCTTCAAGAACCCGAAACACATCAGGGCGATCTTCGTCACCAACCAATATCCTGGTGGTTATTGGGAAGACCAGGGCTATAACTGGTTCAGCGGGTCGTAGGTGTCCGCCACTTTCCGGGGAGACAAATGATGCGCCACAAGGTCTTCACGCTTTTGATGGCGTTCATCGTCGCCAGTCTGTCGCTTGGCGCCTATGGTGCCGATCAGTCGCCGGCCGCTCACGTGAAGAAGCAGCGGAAAAAGATGAAAATGGATGAGCCCATGACCACCCCGATGATGAAGCAAGGCATGATTAAGGGCGACGTAAAGAACTCGGCGAACAGGAAAGCCAGGGAGATGCAGCCGATGATGGAGCAGGACGAAAAATCGATGCCGCAGGACAAGACAAAACCATAATAATCATCGCATCAAGCTAACCTTGGCATGGACACCACCAGACGCGCGGACGATTGGCTGGTGGCAGCGGTTGCGGGCTTGGCTGCCGGTGTGATCGCCACGGCGGTACAGATCGCATTGTGGTGGTTGTCCGCCGTTCCCGTGGTGGCAACACTGATTCGGGATGCCCGCCTGACAGCTGCTGTTGTCATGGGACCGGCGGTGCTGCCGCCGTCGAATATTTTGCAGTGGAACATCGTTCTGATTGCCGCACTCATCCACTTCAGCTTGTCGATCGCCTACGGACTCATCCTGGCGCGGCTGATCGGCCGTCTGCGCGTGAGGCATGCGCTTGCGGCGGGCGGATATTACGGAATGGCGCTTTACCTCATCAATCTCCATGGCTTCACGGCGATTTTCCCGTGGTTCACCGTGGCTCGTGACTGGATCACCGTGCTCACTCATATCGCTTTCGGTACCAGTCTTGCCGGCTGCTACCTGGCCCTGCGCTCGCACCAATCACCGGCCTCAGGATGCTCATGAATCGCCTTCCGAACAGGTACTGCCTGCAATGCCCTGCGACTTGCGAGATACGGTGCCCACCTAGCTTGCGGTCAAAAGACTTCCGCCGGAATGTCGACGAACTGCTGTTCGATCACGCGGTTGAAAATATCGCCCACAGTGGTCGTCGAGGTGAATTCAAGTTGCAGACCATCGAAGTATTCGGACACCAGATCGGAAAACTCCGACTGCTGATCGGCGGTCATGTGGAGATCGGAAAAGACGAGCAATCCCGGGGCAATCTCCCCCGACTCCAGCCCGAACACGTTGGCGAAGACTGCATTCAGGCTCATGGTCATCAGCGCTTTGACGGAACTCATCTCGGTCTTGCCGGCTTTGATGCACATATCAGCCTCCTTGGATAACAACTGATCTCCCCGCTATGGGCTCGCCCGATGCGGAAACAGACTAGAGGCCCGCCACATGTACACGACGACCGGCGCCGAGCGCAGGAGAATATGGTCAGCGTGATCGCGCACGACCACCTCGATGGTGTGTGCACCACGCGGCACGTCCTTCAGACTGAAATATGCAATGCCGGCACTGGCGGTCACGGCTCCATCGAGCATCAATTGCAAACTATCGCCGCCCCGCGCATCAAGCGACGGTACAAGCATGACTGCAACGTCGAGATTCCCGCCATTGTCGTGGATGGTGGCCTCGCTTTCCGGGTACGTGATCCGCACGGAGTCATAATTGACCCCCGCCATCACATCATCGGCCGGAGGGAAACAAAGTGTCGCGCCAACGACCACGGCCAAGCGCCAATCCCGCACTGACATCGGATTTTCCGCCAGCTCGGGCTAGCGCTTCCAGTCGCTCGCACGTCGGCGCTGCGGATCCAGGATCACGCGGGCCACGACGTCCGGCGGCACGCGCTCGTCGTTCATTAGCCTGACGCCGGCATGGACGTCGGCCAGCAGCGCTGCCGCCAACCCTCTATTCACAGCGATTTCAAGCTTCCTATCGAGGCGGGTGTATTTCATGGTGGCCTCCTTCGAATCAGGTCACTTTGGATTTCCGGTAACGAACTATTAGAGTCCGAATCCTTCGTTACGGTTCAATGTCGAATTGATCCAGATCGTTTAGGCGATCGGGATATTTCACGCGTCCGGTGTTGCCGCCACAACCAGCCCAGGAACCCGGCGGCCAGGATGGCCAGCAGTAACATGTGCTCAAACCGCCTGAGATCGGCGAGTAGCGATACAAGAGCAAAACCGAACGCATAGCCGGCACCGGACACCAGCATTGCCCAGGCAACGGCACCGACGACGTTCAACAGCGCGAAGCGCAGCGGCGATACGCGACTTGATCCCATGATCAGCGGCCCGGCGATGCGCAGGCCGTAGAGGAAACGCAGCGAAAGTATGAAGGCGACGTCATGGCGTTCGAGCAGTTCATGAACCTGCGGCGCGTGGCGCGCAAGCGCCGGAAACCTGGCCAGAAGGGTCGGCCCTCTCCAGCGGCCGAGCAGGAAGGCACACTGGTCGCCCAGAGTACCGCCGACGATTGCGGTGGCGACCACCATGCGCCAGTCGAGAAGTCCCTGGTGGGCGGCAAATCCAGCGGCGACAAGGATAGTCTCGCCTTCGAGCAGTGTGCCAATGAACACGGTCGCGTAGCCGTAAGAGGCGACCAGGCCGGCGACTGTCGCGTGCGTCATGTCATGGTTGTCGGCCAGTCGTCGCCCGAAGCAGGAAACGGCGGACATTTTCGTCTTGACTCGTGAACATGATCGCCCCCTCGCCAGTGCAGGCCACCGGTGCGACAGTTACCAGGTGATGACGATATGCTCGCTGCCTCGGGCCGGAATGCTCACGCTCCGCTCGCGCTGCGCACCATCGTAGGTCGCAACTACGGTATAGCGCCCGACCGGCAGGCGAGCCAGCAGGAACGGGCCTTCAGCCATCGTCTGAAGAACTTGCCTCCCACCGCTGTCGAGGATCGAGACATCGACGTCGGCGACGAATGCTTCATGGCCGCCGCTCTCTCGCGCCACGAACTCCAGTTCCAGCGGGTACTGGCCGGCGGCCGATTGCATTGCGCTTGCTTCGTCCTGACCGATGCCGCCGCTGCGGTACGCAACGACTCCCTGCGAGAGTTCGGGCGGCCAGTTGTTCGAAGATGCCCCCAACGCTGGCACGGCTACTGCCAGGGCGATACACAGTACGGACATACTGAAGGCGGGAGTGTGATGAGGAAGATACGTGTTCATGATTGCCCTCCTTATTCCGATTGACCGCATGCGTCGCCCGTCGGCAGGAACGGGCCTACGTTCATGAGACAGCCGCCGCCACGATTGGTGCCGCGAACTTATGTGGCGGGTCGGGAACTAGCGCACCGGCCGCTTGCCGAAACAGTTTGAGCCAGGGCTCCCTTGTCATATTGGAGACATCATGGACACTCGCGTGACGAATGAACGCAGCAGCGGGGCCGCCACCGACCTTCTTTACCTGGAGGATTTGCGGGTGGGACAGCGATTCACCAGTGGCACCCATGCCCTGGACGAGGCTCAAATCAGGAACTTCGCGCGCCAGTTCGATCCGCAGCCGTT
>DASRXN010000125.1:0-4156 GCA_035654135.1 Rhodocyclaceae bacterium
CGTTGTTCTCGATCACCGTGCCCGAAGCCTCTTTGAAACCGATGGCCATGCCGGCGGCGCCGGTGGCGTGCGAAATGACATTGTTGCGGGCAACGCCGCCTTCGGTGTACATGAAATAGACGCCGACCGCGTTGTCGTAGAAGCTGTTGCCCTCGACCACGTTTTCGTTGGCGAACATGAAATGAAGCGAATAGCGGCTGCGGCGACCGACGTTGTTACGGAATGTGTTGTTATGCGAATACCAGGCGACCATGTCGCGGGAATCGAAGACCTCGTTATTCTCGATCAGGTTGCGTTTGCTGTACCAGAGACGGATGCCGTCGCCACGGACGCCGAGATCAAAGGGTTTCGAGGCGACATGATTGCCGCGCACGACGTTGTCATCGGACTGCTTGAGGTCGATGCCGAACAGGCAGTTGTCGATGGTGATGTTCTCGATGGTGTTGTGGCTGCCGCGGATGTCGAGGCAGGAATCGTCAGTGTCATGGGAGTCACCCGAGCCCGTGAGGTGCAGGCCACGCAGGGTGGCGCCGGAGGTTTCCAGCGAGAACACGGTACCCTTGTCCCCGGCGTCGACGGTCACATGGCCGCCGCCGTCGATGGTCAGTGGTTTGGTCAGTGTCACCGGCCCGGCATAGTTGCCGGGTGGCGGTTTCAGTACCGAACCGGCCGGTGCGGCGTCGATCAGTTGCTGGAAGGGCTTCAGGCCATGCACGCGTGGGTTGCGCTCGCTGAGCATGAAGGTGGGCTTCGGCCGGTCGACACCGGCGCGCGGTGCGTTGCTGAGATCGGCCGTGGCACCCTTGACCTGCGGGCGCCCTTCATCGGCCGTGATGCCCTGACCCAGGCCGATGCGGCCGCCCGCAAGCGCCAGCGTCAGCGCCATGGGCAGCAGCAGGAGCTTGCGCAGCGGCGGCATGTCGCCTGCCTCGTCAATCGATGGTGTTTTCGCGCAGTTGCTTGCGACGCAGCAGCAGCGCCAGCATCAGGCAGGCGAAGACAACCAGCAGCAGGGCATAGCCCCAGTAGGGATAGGAGAAGGTCGAGAATTGGGCTACCTTGCCCTCGCCGAACACCGTCGGCATGAACGGCTTGACCGTGAAGGCGCCCCACGGGTGCAGGTTGTGGCCGAAGAACCACAGCCAGCCGGCGTAATCGAGCACGAAGAAAAGCGGCAGCATGGCGGGAACGAATGCCAGCAATAGTGAGAAGCTGCGGATTTTCCAAACACCCAGCAGGACAATCACCATCGCCACAACCAGCCCGGCCATCGATACCTTGGTGGCGAATATCAGATTGGCCTTCCAGCGCTCCAGCACTTCAGGCTGATTGAAGAAGGTGCTCGCCTCATGGTAGTAGTGAGCGGCGAAGCTATCCAATTGGCCCATGACGAGCTGATCGACCACCATCCACACGGTGACCGCCGTGAAACCCGCACCCAGGATCATCAGCTGATGTTTGCGCTGTGTCGCCATGAAACCCAGCAGCATGACGGCAAACCAGCCGAAGATGAACTTGGAAAGACGCAACTCGACGGGTGAACCGGTATCGATCGGATACATCCCCACATAGTGGTTGATGGTGTTCATTTCATGGACGCAATCGAGGCTCTTTGCCTCTGCGTTCACATCCTTGTTCTTGTCCAGAATCGGGTTGTAACGCTCGGTATCCTCGCCCATGTCGGCCTGGAGGGTTTCGCTGCCCATGCGGGTACCTTTGCCTACCGCTTTGCAACCGTTAAACACACCGTCGAAGTGAAAGTGGATACGGATGCCATCAGGGAAAGCGTCCTTGGGATAATTGGGCGCGGTCAGCGACACCCACCAAATGGGTGAAAAGTAGGCGGCGATCATCGCCACCAGTGCCACCAGCGTCAGCCCTGTGATCAGGGTGTTGGGATTCTTGTTCAGCATCATCTCTTCTCTGTTGTCTGCGAACCCGCGCGTTCGCTGCTGCCAATCACCCACCCGGTTCTGCCGGGCGGGATGGTGGCAATCTTACTTCTTCTTGGCGCCGCCCTTGCACATCGAGCCGGGCATCGACATGCTGGACTGGAAGGCGGAAATGGCCACCAACTGATCATTGTTGTACTTCTTGATGATCTTGACCATGTCCGGGTTGGCGTTGCGGCGCTTGCCGTCGCGAATCTCGGTCATCTGGCGCAATAGGTACTTATAGTGCTGGCCGGCGATCACAGGATAGAACTTCTCCTTGTTGCCATCCCCATTGACGCCATGGCATTCCTTGCACTCCTTCATGTAGAGGTCCTTGCCCTGGGTAATTTGCATGGTGGCGTCCTTGCCTTCGTACTTGCCGTGGTCTACCGGAATGCACAGGCTATTGATGTAGGCCGCGGCATCCGCCAGTTCCTGCGGATCGGTCAGCGTGATGGCGAAGGGATACATGGTCGGATTGTCACGCAGGCCGGCGCGGATGTCGGCCATCTGCTTGATCAGCACGGTGGAGTGCTGGCCCGCGAGTTGCGGGAAAGTGCCGTCGGGACGGCCGGCGCCGGAGGGCAGGTGACAGGCGCCGCAGACCTCATAGGCTTCCTTGCCGGCCTTGACATCGCCCTTTTTGTGCAGGGCTTCGATCTTCTCACCTTCCTGCGCATTCCAGACGTAGCCCTTGCCTTCGATGCCTTCCTTCTTTGGTGCGGGCGCCTGGGCGAAGGCAAAGGTGGCGGACAACAGGGAGAGTGCCAGCAGGGTATGCTTTTTCATGTTGGGTCCTCTATTAAAGTTGTATGGATATCATTATCCGAAGCTCTATATAAGCAGTCATTGATAGGCGTCAACTGCAAAAAATTTTCTCCGTAGGTGCCAATCTCAGGGCTTCAGCTTGGAGACATATTCGGCAATCGCCTTGATGTCCGCCTCGCTGACGAGGTGCATGACACCCTTCATCGCCGCACTGTTGCCGTTGGCGCGGGCGCCGCTCTTGATGTCGGTCATCTGTTTTTCGATGTACTTGACATTCTGGCCGGCGATCTTCGGATAGTCGGGAAGAATCGGCTTGTTGCCGGCCGGTCCGTGGCAGGCGTTGCAGGTTTTCTCGGCATAGAGCTTGGCGCCGTCTGCGGCCAGTGCGGCACCGCTGAGGCCGATGGTGGCGACGGCAAGAATCAGGGTTAGTTTCATGGCTATTCCTTTCTGAAAATGAAAACGGGGAGCAGACTATGCCGCTCCCCGCAGATTGCCCTTATTTCAGATCAAATTACTTGGCGATCTTTTTGGCACCGTTTTGTTCGAGGTAGGTTTTGGCGCGCAGGCCGAGGTCGGCGGTCTTGACCTGGTACTGCCAGATTTGTTCGGCCCAGAGGTTGGCATTTTCCCAATCCTTCTTGGCGGCGAACGCTTCATGCTTTTCCTTCAGACCCTTGGTCTTGCCGAGTTGGTCGAAGGCGTCTTCGACCATGGCCACCACATCCGGGAAGTCCTTGTAATTCACGGAGGTGATATAGGCCACCACGGAGTCGATGATCGCCTGGGTATCGGCCACCTTCTTCACCGTCGCCTTGTAGTCGGCTTCCGTGTAGCTGCCGGCGGCCAGCGTCGTCTTGGTCGCCTTCCAGCCCTTCGGCTTGACCAGCAGATAGCCTTCCATTTCCAGGTGCAGCGCCGAGCAGAACTCCGTGCAGTAGTACGGATAGACGCCTTCCTTGTCGGCCTTGAACTTGAGCGACACCGTCTTGCCCGGTTCGACCGAGGCATGGACGTTGTAGGTCGAGACCGTGAAGCCGTGGGTCTCGTCCTGCGCCCGTTCGAGGTTGGTCAGATTGATGGTGACCTCGTCGCCGACATCCACCTCGATAGTTTCAGGCGTGATGTGCGAACGGATCAGGGTACCGAACACCTCGACCTTATTGCCCTTCCTGACCGTCTTTTCCTCACCGGCCCGGACGGCGCCCGGATGCGGCTTGTCGGTGCGGCTGTTGGTGCCGACCTTGTAGCGCACGGCGGGCTTCAGCTTGGTCGCGTCGATGGCGACGGCGTAGTGCGGCTCGCCCAGCGGCAGCGGCATGTCGTAGAGCAACTGCATCTTGTCGTTGCTGATGTCGATCAGTTGGTGGTTCTGCGGATGCAGCGGGCCGACTGGCACGAAGCGGTCGATGGCCAGCTTGTTCAGCGCGACCAGGTAATGACCCTTGGGATCG
>DASRXN010000126.1:0-2042 GCA_035654135.1 Rhodocyclaceae bacterium
TTCGCCGCCCTGACCAACTTCCGCGCCCCGGAACGGCACCGTGATGGTCTTGCCTCGCGGGGCAGACTGGTGGCGGATTTCCTCGCGGCCAAGGAAGAACCAATGCCCTGGTTACAAGCGCTCGCGAGCCGAACCACGGAATACAACGATTTCAACCTGATAGTCAGTGATGGCGACACGCTGGCCTATCTCTCGAGCGTCACAAGCGACATCCGGCTGCTGGAAGCGGGCGTCCATGGTCTGTCCAACCACCTGCTCGACACGCCCTGGCCCAAGGTACAGGCAGCCAAGTCGGCGTTGTCCGACGCCTTGGTCGCTCTTCCTGATGATGCGCCCCTGCTCGAACTGTTGCGAGACGACTCCGTCCATCCCGATGAGGCACTGCCACGGACGGGCGTCAGCCTCGAATGGGAACGGCTACTGTCCGCCGCCTTCGTCAGAGCGCCGGGCTATGGCACGCGCAGTTCCACCATCCTGCTGGTCGGCGCCGACCGAAGACTGACTTTCGACGAACAGACTTGGCTGGAAGACAGCCGGCCTGGCGGCCGCGCCCGTTTCCGTCTCAGGCTGACAGCGTCCTGAACATAGAAACGTGGGCAATGCCGGCTTCCATGAACTCCTCGCCTGCCACTTCGAAACCGAATCGCCGGTAGAAGGCGGTGGCGGCAGTCTGGGCGTTAAGCGCCAGCGCGGATAAACCCTCACGACGCGCCGCTTCCATTAGCCGCGACATCAGGGCCGTACCAACGCCCTTGTCGCGCCATCCAGACAGCACCGCCATGCGCCCGATGCGGCCGTTTGGCAACAGGCGGCCCGTCCCAATCGGCTCTCCGGCCGGTCCGTGCGCCACGACGTGCAGGCTGGCCGGATCCCATTCGTCGTACTCCATGTCAGCCGGCACGCCCTGCTCGCTAACAAACACCGTTTCCCGCACGGGCCCGGCCTCGGCTGCCAGATGGGTCCAGTCGCCTTCCTCGATGCCGTACTCGACGATATCTACCGTCGTGTAGGCCGGCACCATGTCGAACAGTTCGACGATGTCCCGGTTCCACATCCGGATACAGCCGATCGAGCCCGGTGCGCCCATCGCGACCGCGTCGGGACTACCGTGCAGGTAGATGTAGCGACGCATGGTGTCTACCTCGCCCAGCCGGTTAAAGCCCGGCTCGATTCCGGAAAGCCAGAGGATGCGGGTCAGGATCCAGTCGCGGCCGGGATTCGCCTCGCCCAGTTCCGGGCTCCAAACCTCGCCGGTTGGCCGCCGACGAACGAACACGGTGTTGTCCGGTGCGTCCGCACCGATTTTCGCGCGCACGATGTGGCGACCCCGCGGCGTGCAATAACTCCCCTTGATCTCCCCGGCGCCGTTGCTCGCCGTCGATACCATATAGCGCCGCAACAACATCCAATCATCACCATATAATTCAAGTGATTGAGATTGAATACTAATCCATATTCTCATTCAGGCTCTCATCATACAACAGCCGTTTTGCCGCGCCGGGCAGTGAAGAATCCCGAGAGCAGTGCGCCGCATTCCTCCGCCAGAACGCCTCCTTCAATGTCGGCATGATGGTTGAGACGGTCCTCGGCATAGAGATCCACGACGCTGCCGGCAGCGCCGGTCTTCGGGTCGCGGGCGCCGAACACTACCCTCCCCACCCGGGCATGCATGATGGCGCCGGTGCACATCACACAGGGCTCCAGCGTCACATAGAGTGTGCTGCCGGGAAGCCGGTAGTTGTCCAGCTGGTCGGCAGCATGCCGCAGCGCCATGATTTCGGCGTGAGCTGTCGGATCATGGCGGGAAATCGGCTGATTGAAGCCACGACCGACGATTTCGCCATCGACCACCAATACCGCACCTACCGGCACTTCGTCCAGCGCAGCCGCCTGGCGAGCCAGGTCGAGCGCCTCCCGCATGAAGCGCTGGTCGTCCGCAGTCAAGAAACCTCGCGCCGGGACGTCGAAGTAGCTCCAGCCGCAGGTGCAACACCACGCCGCCGGGGCACCTGGTGTTCATCAAGCAGTCTTTCGATGCGGGC
>DASRXN010000127.1:0-4143 GCA_035654135.1 Rhodocyclaceae bacterium
CATTCGGTGGCGTAGCCAACCACGCGGAAGCGCACGTTGCCCTTGCCGTCCACGATGAAATGGCTGGGCACGCCGCGCACCTGCCACGCCGCGGCGAGCGCCGCATCGGGATCGTCGATGGCGGCGAAGCTCAGGCCGCGCTCCCGCATGTGCTTCGTCACGCCCTCGGACTGCATGGCCACCGATAGCACGGGGCGGTCATTGGCAATGGATTGGAGGTTGCCATCCTCGGCCTTGCACAACGGGCACCAGGTCGCCCAGAAGGCCACCAGCACCGGCTTGCCGTCGGCTTCTTTCAGCGCTTCAGCAAGGCTGGCCGGACGGCCATCGAGCAGCGCGCCGGCCAACACTGGCGCCGGCCCTTCGGGCAGACCACGCGACTGCCAGAGCTGGACGGCAACGACGACGGCGATGATCGCGAGGGCTTCGAGTACCCACTTCTTCCAGTTCTTCAGCACTGCTCCCAGGGCAACCCCTCGAAGCGCCAGCCGTTGGTGGACCCGCGATGGTGGGTGTCGTCGAGCTCACCCTCGAAGCCGAACAGCACGTTGTAGACGCGCTCGAATCCGGCCGCCTCGAGCGCGTTGCCGGCATCGACCGAGCGGTTGCCGCTGCGGCAGATCAGCACCACCGGGCGGTCGTGGGCATGGCCAGCCAGCTTCTTCACCTCGCCGACGAAATGCGGATTCACCTCCCAGTCCGGGCCGTCGTTCCAGGATACATGCAGGCAGCCGGCCGGGTGGCCGACGAACAGGAACTCCATCTCGCTGCGGCAGTCGATGAACAGCGCCTTGGGATTGTCCTCGAGGAACTGCATGGTCTCTTTGGGCGTCAGGTGTTCCATGGCGTCACTCCCGTCGTGGTTGATCTTAGTTGTTGACTGGACAAGTCAATTATAGCCACATGCTAAAATCAGTGCCAATTCAATACTTTCCGGCCTCTTCCGATCATGCAGCCCGACCGTAGCGACGAACTGCGCGCACTCCTCGCGCAGCGCCTTCTCATTCTCGACGGCGCCATGGGCACCATGGTCCAGCGTCACGGCCTGACCGAGGCCGACTATCGCGACGCCCGCTTCAAGAACTACCCGCACGACCTCAAGGGCAACAACGATTTGCTCGTGCTGACGCGGCCGGATGTGATCGGCGGCATTCACGCTGCCTATCTGGAGGCCGGCGCCGACATCGTCGAGACCTGCACCTTCAATTCAACCGCCGTATCGCAGGCGGACTACAAGCTTGAATCGATTGTTTATGAGCTGAACTTCGAGGGCGCCAAGCTGGCCCGCCGGCTGTGCGACGAGTGGACGGCCAAGACGCCGAGCAAGCCCAGGTTTGTCGCCGGCGTACTCGGCCCCACCTCGCGCACCTGCTCGATTTCGCCGGACGTGAATGATCCGGGCGCGCGCAACGTCAGCTTCGACATCCTGGTTGCGAATTACACCGAAGCCATCCACGGCCTGCTCGATGGCGGTGCCGACATCCTGATGGTCGAGACCATCTTCGACACGCTCAATGCCAAGGCGGCACTGTTCGCCATCGAGGCCTGTTTCGAGCAGCTCGGCCGACGCTGGCCGGTGATGATCTCCGGCACCATTACCGACGCCTCGGGCCGCACGCTGTCGGGCCAGACGGCCGAGGCGTTCTGGAATTCGCTGCGCCACATCCGGCCGATCTCCTTCGGCCTCAACTGTGCGCTGGGCGCGAAGGAGTTGCGCCAGTACGTCGAGGAGCTGTCGCGCCTCTGCGACTGCTTCGTCTCTGCCCACCCGAATGCCGGACTGCCCAACGCTTTCGGCGGCTACGACGAAACGCCGGCGATGCTGGCCGACGAACTCGCGGACTGGGCGAAACAGGGCATCGTCAACATCGTTGGCGGCTGCTGCGGCACCTCGCCCGACCACATTCGTGCCGTCGCCAGCGCCGTCGAAGGCGTCCAACCCCGGCGTGCCGCGACGCCTGACTTTCGGTTGCGCCTGTCGGGTCTGGAGCCCTGCAACGTCGGGCCGGACAGCCTGTTCGTGAACGTCGGCGAGCGCACCAACGTTACCGGCTCGCGCGCCTTCGCCAGGATGATCCTCGAAGGCCGCTACGACGACGCCCTGACGGTGGCGCGCCAGCAGGTGGAGAACGGCGCCCAGGTGGTGGACGTCAATATGGACGAGGCCATGCTCGATTCGCAGGCGGCGATGACCCGCTTCCTGAATCTGGTCGCTTCCGAGCCGGACATTTCCAAGGTACCGCTGATGCTCGACTCCTCGAAGTGGGAGGTGATCGAAGCGGGCCTCAAGTGCATCCAGGGCAAAGGCATCGTCAACTCGATCTCGATGAAGGAGGGCGAGGCGAAGTTTCTCCAGCAGGCCCGGCTCGCCCGTCGCTACGGTGCGGCCGTGATCGTCATGGCCTTCGACGAAGCCGGCCAGGCCGACACTTACCAGCGCAAGACCGAAATCTGCCAGCGCGCCTACGATTTGCTGGTGGCGGACGGCTTCCCGGCCGAGGACATTGTCTTCGACCCCAACGTATTCGCCATCGCTACCGGCATTGCCGAGCACGACAACTATGCGGTCGACTTCATCGAGGCGACGCGCTGGATCAAGCAGCACCTGCCGCACGCCCACATCTCGGGCGGCATATCCAACGTGAGCTTCAGCTTCCGCGGCAACGAGCCGGTGCGCGAGGCGATCCACACCGTCTTCCTCTACCACGCCATCAAGGCGGGCCTGACCATGGGCATCGTGAACGCCGGCCAGCTAGGCGTGTACGACCAGCTCGATCCCGTCCTGCGCGAGAAGGTCGAGGATGTCGTCCTCAACAGGAAAGTCAGCGCCGGCGACGCGCTGGTCGAATTCGCCCAGACAGTGAAAGGGCAGGCGAAGGAGCAGGTGCAGGATCTCGCCTGGCGCGAGTGGCCCGTCGACAAGCGCCTCGAGCACGCCATGGTGCGCGGCATCACCGAATACGTGGTCGCCGATACCGAGGAATGCCGCGCCGCGCTGGCCGCCGCCGGCAAACCGCCGCTGGCGGTGATCGAAGGGCCGCTGATGGCGGGCATGAACGCCGTCGGCGATCTGTTCGGCGCCGGCAAGATGTTCTTGCCGCAGGTGGTCAAGTCGGCGCGGGTGATGAAGCAGGCCGTCGCCCACCTGATTCCCCACATCGAGGAAGAGAAGGCGCGCACCGGCGCCGCCGCCAAGGGCAAGATCGTCATTGCCACCGTCAAGGGCGACGTCCATGACATCGGCAAGAACATCGTCGGCGTCGTGCTCGGCTGCAACGGTTACGAAGTCGTCGACCTTGGCGTCATGGTGCCGGCCGACAAGATCCTGCATGCGGCGAAGGAGCATGGTGCACAGGCCATCGGGCTGTCGGGCCTGATCACGCCCTCGCTGGAGGAAATGAGCCATGTCGCTGCCGAGATGCAGCGCCAGGGCTTCGACGTTCCTCTCCTGATCGGCGGCGCGACCACCAGCCGCGCCCATACCGCCATCAAGATCGCGCCCCACTACGGCGCGCCGGTGGTTTATGTGCCCGATGCCTCGCGCGCCGTCGGCGTCGTCACCCGGCTGCTGTCGGCGGATTTTCGCGCCAGCTTCGTGCAGGAGATCGCCGACGATTACGAAAAGCTGCGCACCCAGCATGCGGGCAAGAAGGGCGTGGCGCTGGTTTCGCTGGCAGCCGCGCGGGCCAACCGGACGCAGCTCGACTACGCGCCGGTCAAGCCGAACCGGCTGGGTAGCACCGTACTGCGCGACATCGATCTGGCCGCGCTGGCGAAGTACATCGACTGGGGCCCGTTCTTCCAGACCTGGGATCTCGCCGGCAGCTATCCGGGAATCCTCGATGACGCCAAGGTCGGCGAGGCGGCGCGCAACGTCTTCCACGACGGCCAGGCGATGCTGGCGCAACTCGTCAGCGAGAAGTGGCTGACGGCCAACGCGGTGTTCGGCCTTTTCCCGGCCAGCGCCAACGGCGATGACATCGAATTCCGCGACCCGGATGGCACGTTGCTGATGACTTGGCACGGCCTGCGCCAGCAGCAGGAGCGGCCGGCCGGCAAACCGAACCAGTGCCTGGCCGATTTCGTTGCGCCAAAACGAAGCGAAGCGGAGTTTCAGAGCAGGCTAATGCCTGCGGCAGCGGG
>DASRXN010000128.1:0-5699 GCA_035654135.1 Rhodocyclaceae bacterium
GTTCTAGCGCCCGCGACCGCCAGTCGAGTACAGCAGTGCGCATCGCCATCTTGCCGGCGAGATCGGGAAACTCGGTGCGGATGACTTCGGCGGCGAAGTCGGAGAGGAAGCGCGACTTGAGTTCCGCGCGTGCCCGGTCGACGCCGATTTCGTCGTAGGGCACCGAGGCCAGCAGCAGGAAGCCATCGCCGGGGATGCGGCCTGCCTGCATGTTGGCTTCGATGATGGCGGCGGCCTTGCGGATCGGGTCGGCCAGGTCCGGGCTGTAGGGGCCGATGATCAGCGCCAGATTGGGCGTGTGCAGGAAGTCGAAGCCACGGCCGAGGCAGATCATCCATTCACGGTGCTCGATATCGAGCTGGCGTTCGCGCCGCTGCACCTGTTCGCGCACCTGACCGATATGCTCCAGATTGCCGTGCAGCAGCGGTAGCAGGTCGGCGCGCATCTGCGCCGGCATGTCGGGCAACAGCGCCGTCAAGCGCGGTTCCAGAGTCGCCTGGTCCCAGGGGCCTAGGCTGGACAGATCGAGCTTGCCACCGTCGGCGCCGTGCACCACCAGCGCATCCTCGTCGGTCTCGAAGCCGCACACGAGCGGATAGACCGTGCCATGGCCGGAACCGAAGATGTGTTCCACCTGCTGCTTGATGGCGTAGGTGTGGGCGATGGCGGCGTCGAGATCGTATTCGAAGCCGGCGCAGCCGCGCGCCGGATCGCCCTTCGACCAGTGGTAGGTGATGAGGAAGAGCACGCGCCGGCCGCTGCCGACCATGCGCTGCACGTGGTGGGCCAGCACCTCGCCGAGGTGAGGCCAGCCGAGATCGAACATGCCGCCGAGGTTGCGGAAGGGCATCAGGATGCCGGTCGGCGTGTTGGTGGCAACGGGAATGTTGATGCGGCCGTCCATGCATTTCAGCACCGCGATGGCGGTCGGGTGCTCGGCAAGATATCGCTCGCGCGCCAGCCAGGCTTCCGGGCTGCGGAACATGGCGCCGTGGCGGTCGGCAAGGTCGAACAGCCAGTCGATGCGTTCCTGTATCGGGCGGCGGTGGATGTCGGCGATCATAGGCGGGCCTCCAGGATGCGGGTGATCTCTGCGTCGGTGAGCACAACCGGATTGGTCTTCATGCTGCTGCCGCGCGCGTTGGCGACGATGCGCGGAAAGTCAGCCGTGGTGACACGCCACTTGCCGAGCCGCGGCAGGGCAAGATGTTCCTGCCAGCCGGCGAGCATGGCAGGCAGGTTCGAGGCGCCGATCAGCCGGCGCACTTCGTCGTACTTGGTTAGGGCGATGCTGTCAGGCTCGCGTTGGCGCAAGGCTGAGATGTTTACTTCCGTCGCCGCCGCCAGCAGCGTGCCGCAGGCAATGCCGTGCGGGATCGGGAAGAAGGCTCCGAGCGGCGCAGCCAAGCCATGCACGGAACCGAGGCCCGTCTGCGCGAGACAGATGCCCGACACCAGCGAGGCATAGGCCATCTTCTCCCGCGCTTCGGCGCTCTGGCGGCCGTACAGCGGCAGCAGCGCTTCGCTTGCGGCTTGCAGGCCGGAGCGCGCCAGCGCGTCGGTGAACGGATTGGCGCGCGTGGAGACGAAGGACTCCAGCAGTTGCGTGAAGGCATCCATGCCGTCGGCGGCGATCAGTTCGGGCGGGCAGGTGGCGAGAAGGTCGGGATCGACGATTGCCCATTCGGCGACCAGCGCATCGTCGCGGAAGGATTTCTTGTACTGCCCCGACACCGACAGCACCGCGTTCTTGGTCGCTTCCGAGCCGGTGCCGGCCGTGGTGGGCACGGCGATGAAAGGCGTGGCCGGACCGAGGTAAGGCAACTCTGGGCCGACACCTTCGAGGTGATCCGTCACCGAGTTGCCCGTCTTCAGCAGGCCGGCGATCGCCTTGGCAGCATCGAGCGCGGAGCCGCCACCGATGCCGATCACTGCATCGATTTCGATTCCACGCAGGCGAACAACGGTGTCGTCGACATATGTCGGCGTCGGCTCACCACTGACTTTCAGATGCTCCCAGGAGAAGCCATTGCTCTTCAGTTCGCCGAACAACCATTCGCCCGCCGGCGACTCGACGAACGAACGCGCACCGGTAACGAGCAGTAGGCGCCTGCCGTAACCAGCAGCAATGTCCGGCAGCTTGCGGATCGTGCCGGCGCCAAACTCGATGCGCGGCAGGCGGGCGATGGCGAAGGGCACGATCATGATTGGTCGATTCTAATGCCACCGGCGCAGCCATGACGCGGTGGCGCCAGGAAAGACTATTGCTCCATAATGATTCTCAACCGCACGGGGAGAGATGCCATGACCGGCCGCATACCCGCCAGCATCTGGGCGCTGGGCTTCGTCAGCCTGCTGATGGATGTGTCCTCGGAGCTGATCCACAGCCTGCTGCCGGTGTTCATGTTGACGGCGCTGGGCATATCGGCCTTCACCATCGGTCTCATCGAGGGAGCGGCGGAGGCGACGGCGCTGATCGTCAAGGTGTTCTCGGGCGCGCTATCCGATTGGTGGGGCCGGCGCAAGCCGCTGGCGGTGCTGGGTTACGGCCTGGGCGCCGCGTCCAAGCCGCTGTTCGCGCTGGCCGGCGGCGCGGGGCTGGTGGTGGTGGCGCGCCTGATCGACCGCGTCGGCAAGGGCATCCGCGGCGCGCCGCGCGATGCGCTGGTAGCCGACATCACGCCGCCGGAAGTGCGTGGCGCTGCCTTCGGCCTGCGCCAGGCGCTCGACACCGTCGGGGCCTTTCTCGGCCCGCTGCTGGCGATGGGCCTGATGCTCCTTTGGGCGAACGACTTCCGCGCCGTGTTCTGGGTCGCCGTGATTCCCGCCTTCCTCGCCGTGGCGCTGCTGATCTTCGGCGTGCAGGAACCCGAACGGAACCCGGATGGCAAGCGCGTCAATCCGATCCGCCGAGAGAACCTGCATCGGTTGCCGCGCGCCTACTGGTGGGTGGTGGGCATCGGCGCCGTGTTCACGCTGGCGCGCTTCTCCGAAGCCTTCCTGGTGTTGCGCGCCCAGCAGGGCGGGCTGGCCATCGCTCTGACGCCGCTGGTACTGATCGGCATGAACACTGTCTATGCCGGCGCCGCCTATCCGTTCGGCAAACTGGCCGATTCGACCAGCCACGGCAAGCTGCTCGGCTGGGGGCTGGCGTTGCTGATCGCGGCGGACGCATGCCTCGCCTGGAGCAACCTCTGGAGTTGGGTGTGGGCGGGCATCACCTTGTGGGGCCTGCATCTGGCCATGACGCAGGGACTGCTCGCCACCATGATCGCCGACGTCGCGCCGGCCGACCTGCGCGGCACGGCCTTCGGCTTTTTCAATCTTGTCAGCGGTGTCGCGATGCTCGTCGCCAGCGCGCTGGCCGGATTGCTGTGGGATCAATTCGGCGCGTCATTCACTTTTGTTGCCGGCGCAGCGTTCAGCGCCATGGCGCTCGTCGCCGTGCTCTGGCGCATCTGGGCGTCGCCCGCTTGATCCAGTTCTCCGGTTAGTCGTCAAAGCCCCGGCCGGACGCGCCGGAATGCCCGCCAGATTGCCACGTCGTAGACGATCTTCAGCGCGCCGCAAGCCACCAGCGGCGCGGCCAGCCAGCCGGCGGCGAACAGCGCACCACCCAGCGTCGGACTTGCCGCCGCGGCCAGGCTGCGCGGCACGGCCGTGAAACTGGCGGCGGCCGCGCGCTCTTCCGGCGTCACCACGGCCATGACGAACGCGCTGCGCGTGGGCACATCCATTTGCGACAGCGCGGCGCGCAGCAACAGCAGGCCGAGCGCGACCGGCAGGCTGTCGGCGAACGCCGCCAGGATCAGGAAGATGCTGGATGGAATGTGGGTGAACACCATCGTGTTGATCAGGCCGATGCGGCGTGCCACCCAGGGCGCGGCCAGTTGTGACCCGGCCGACAGCAGGCCGGCCCAGAAGAAGAAGCTGCCGGCGGCGGCGAGCGAAAGGCCGAAGCGCTCGAACAGCCACAGGGCCAGCAGCGTATTGACCACCAGCCCGCCGGCGAAGGCATCGACGGAGAACAGCGTGGCGAGCCGTACGACGATGCCGCGCGACGGCCCCAATGGCGTCGGCGGTGCGGCGCACTCATGTGTAGATGGTTCCGGCAGCCGGCGGTAGAGCAGCCAGACGGCGATGCCGACGGCGCCATAGGCGGCGAACATGCCGCGCAAGGCGATGAGCCCGTCGACGCCGCCTGCGATCAGCGCGTCGGGAATGGCCGCCGCGAGTGCGCCGATGGCGGCGCATAGCGCGCCGGTAAAGGTATAGCGGGCAAACAGGTGGGTGCGCGTTTCGCCCGCCGCGGTCTCGGCGAGACGGGCGTGCTCCAGCGGCAGGAAGATGCTGACATCGCCCGAACTCGGGTTCATGGTGCCGAGGAAGGCGACCAGCAGCAGCGGCCAGAAATCCGACATGCCGGCCAGCAGCAAGCCCGTCGCGGCCATCAGCAGGGCAGCGGCGAGCAGCAGGCGTCGCTGGGGGACACGGTGGCCCCAGGTTCCGACGGCCAGCGTCGCGAGCGCCGAGCCGAGCAGGGTGGCGGTGCTGACGAGGCCGACCTCCCAATTGCCGAGACCTAGCGCCAGCAGATAGGCCGGCAGCAGAATGGCGACATAGCCGTCGGTGAAGGCGCGCAGCGCCCGGCCGATCAACAGCAGGCGCGCCTCGGGCGCGACGCCGTCCGGGAGGATCATTTCAGGTTCAGAAAACGCGCCACTTTTTTCAGCGGACGAAGGAGTAAGCGACACCGAGCAGCGCGCAGGCGCCGATCACCTTCATGATGTCGACCTTGTATTTCCACAGCGCGACGAAGGCGGCGATGGCGACGATTACCGGCAGCCACTCGAATGGTGCGGAGAATGGCGCAGCCTCGGTCGCCTGCGGCCAGAAGGTGTGCCAGGCGAAGAACACGGCCAGGTTCATGATCACGCCGACCACGGCGGCGGTGATGGCGGTCAGCGGTGCGGTGAACTTGATGTCGCCGCGCGAGGCTTCGACCAGCGGCCCGCCGGCGATGATGAACAGGAAGGAGGGCAGGAAGGTGAAGAAGGTCGCCGCCGTCGCGCCGGCCAGTCCCGCGCCCATGTAGCCGACCCAGGTGACAATCATGATCAGCGGCCCGGGCGTGGTCTCGCCGAGCGCCAGCCCGTCCATCATCTGCGCGGCGGTGAGCCAGCCGTGGTGCTCGACCGCACCCTGGAAGACGTAGGGCAGCACGGCGTAGGCGCCGCCGATGGTAAGGAAGGCGGCGCCGGTGAAGAACTCGCCCATGTCGAATAGCGTCTTCGAACCGGAAGACACCGCCATGGCGGCAGCCCAGACCGCGACGAAGGCGACGATGGTCAGCATCAGCTTGCCCCACGAGAAGGCGGCGTGCGCCGGCGGCGGCGTGTGGTCGTCGATCAGGGCGGGACCGTACTGCTTGTTGCTGGCGCCGTGGCCGCCGCCGCTCTTGAACTGGGCCGGCGCCAGCTTGCCGCCGATGGCGCCGAGAATGCCGGCCGCCAGCACGATCCAGGGGAAGTCGACCTTGAAGAAGAAGATGCCGACGAAGGCCATGGCGGCGATCGCGGCGAGCACCTTGTTCCTGATCGCTTTCGAGCCGATGCGCCAGGCGGCGAACAGTACCACCGCTACCACCGCCGGCTTGATGCCGTAGAAAATGCCGGCGATGGCCGGCACGTCGCCATAGG
>DASRXN010000129.1:0-10937 GCA_035654135.1 Rhodocyclaceae bacterium
CGCGCCTCCTCGCAGATCCGGTCCAGCTCCTCGATGGTCGGTTGCCCTGCCGTCGAGTCCTGGCCCAAGGCCGCCGCGATGGGCGTTTCCGCATCGAAGCTGGCCAGTTCCCAGCGTTCCCAGGCCGTTATGCCGTTCATATCATCTGATCCTCACCACCCTTGCCACCAAGGACGATCTGCCCTTCGTCGGCCAGCCGCCGGGCAACCTTCAGGATTTCCTTCTGTTCCCCCTCGACCTCGGACAGGCGCACCGGGCCCTTGGCTTCCAGGTCTTCCTTGAGCATTTCCGCGGCGCGCTGCGACATGTTCTTGAATATCTTGTCCCGCAGTTCCGGCGAGGCGCCTTTGAGGGCCAGGATCAGCGAATCGGACTGAACTTCACGCAGCAGCAACTGGATGCCGCGGTCGTCGATGTCGAGCAGGTTCTCGAACACGAACATCTCGTCGAGGATCTTCTGTGCCAGGTCAGGGTCGTATTCCCGGACGTTGTCGACGATCGAAGTCTCCGCTGCCTGGCCGACGAAATTGAGAATTTCCGCGGCGTGGCGGATGCCGCCCATTGCGGCTTTCTTGACGTTGCCGGAGGCGCCGGCCAGCACGCGCTTCATGGCGTCATTCAATTCGTGCAGGGCGACCGGCTGGACACCATCAAGCGTGGCGATACGCAGCAGCACGTCATTGCGCAGCCGCTCGGTGAACTGCTTGAGGATTTCGCCGGCATGGTCGAATTCGAGGTGTACCAGGATGGTGGCGATGATCTGCGGATGCTCGTTCTTGATCAGATCGGCCACCGTGGTGGCATCCATCCACTTCAGACCTTCGATGCCGGCCGTGTCGCCACCCTGGAGGATGCGCGAGATGAGGTTGGCAGCCTTGTCGTCGCCGAGCGCCTTGGTCAGCATGGCCTTGATCTTGGCTTCGTCCACATCGAGCGGCGTGCCCTTGGCCGAGTGCTGTTCCAGTTCGTCGAACACCGCTTCGACCTTCTCGCGCGACACCGATTTCATCTGGGCCATCGCGTGACCGAGCTTCTGGACCTCTTTCGGGCCAAGATGCTTCAGTATCTCGGCGGCTTCGTCCTCGCCCAGCGAGAGCAGCAGCATGGCGCTCTTTTCCAGCCCCTCATCTGGGTTCGCCACCGACCCACTCCTTGATTACACCGGCGACCAGTTTCGGATCCTGTTTGGCGATATCGCGCGCCTGCTGGAGCTTGGCGTCATAGCTCTTATGACCGCCGTGACCATGGCCGGCGGCGGCCACCGCGGCTTCTGCAGCCGTCTCCGCTTCGACTTCGACACGATGTGCGGCAGCGGCGAACATCTCGAACAGGGGCTTGAAGGCCTTCGTCCAGAGCAGCCAGGCGAGGGCAATAAACAGAATCCACTTGCCGAGTTCCTTGATGGTGGCAATCAGCCATGGGTCTTTCCAGATCGGCGTGTCGGCAATCGCTTCCCGTTCGGACGCGGCGAAGGAGACATTGGCCACGTTGACCGTGTCGCCACGTTCCTTGCTGAAGCCGACGGCTTGCTGAGCGAGCGCCGTCGCCTGTTTCATTTCCGGCTCGGTCAGCGGTGATGACTTGCCCTTGGCGGCATCCTGCTTGTGGTTGATCACCACGGCCACCGCCAGGCGCCGGACGATACCGGAGGCACCCTTGGTGTGCTTGACGGTCTTGTCCAATTCGTAATTGATGGTTGCGTTCTTGTTGAAGCTGGTTGGCGATTGGCCGCTACCCCCAGCTGCGCCGGCGACGGCCGGGTTGGTGATCGGCGCGGTAGCCGGTACCGGCGGCTGGTTGGTCAATGCACCAGGCACGCCAATGGCACCGGCGCCGGCGGAGCCACCAGCTTCGGAGGTCTGTTGGCTGCGGATGGCGGTATTCGGATTCGGATTCGGCTTGTAGGTCTCCGCTACTTGATCAGTCTGCGAGAAGTCGATGTCGGCGGTGACTTGTGCCTTCACGTTGTTGAAGCCGACCATCGGCGCCAGAATGGCCTCGACGCGCCTGCGGTATTCCTGCTCAATGTCGCGGACATACTTGATCTGGGCAGGGTCGAGTCCGGCGTTCTTGGTCGCGTCGCCCGGCTCCGAAATCAGGTTGCCACTCTGGTCGATGACGCTGACTTGGGCAGGATTCAACTGCGGCACGCTCGACGAGACCAGGTGCACGATGCCGGCGACCTGCGCCGGCTCCAGCGTCCGGCCGGCATGCAGGGCCACCAGCACCGAGGCGGTCGGCTTCTGCTCGTCACGCAGGAAGGCAGTCTGCTTGGGAATCGCCAGATGCACGCGGGCACCCTTGACGGCGGCCAGTGACTGGATCGAGCGTGCCAATTCGCCTTCGAGCGCGCGCTGGTAGTTGATCTGCTCGGCAAACTGGCTGATGCCCAGCTTCTGGGTCTCCATGACCTCGAAACCGACCAGGCCACCCTTGGGCAGACCCTGTGAGGCGAGTCGCAAGCGGACATCGTGCACCTGGCCGGCTGGCACCAGAATCGCAGTGCCGCCTTCCGATATGCGGTAGGGAACGTTCTGCTGCTCGAGCGCGGCGACGATCTGACCGCCATCCTTCTCCGATACGTTGGCGAAGACCACGCCGTAAGGCGGTTCCTTGGCCCACAGCAGGCCACCCACCAGCAGGGCGATGGCCAATGCGATGGCGGCCATGGCCCCCAGTTTCTGGGTCGCGCTCATGCGATTGAACGCTGCCAGGTTCAGGGGTAAGGTTTGTTCCGCACTTGCCATCGGGGCTCGTCTCTGATTTGTCAGCCAATTTTGGCCGCTGCCGGATTGTGAACTTCACAAGCAAGTCGGGTTCCAGCAAGAAGCGGCAATTTTTGCCGGCATTTCGGAAGTTGTTGCGGGTGGCCGATTCTGCCATGATGGCCACGCCATGGACCCCACTGAAATTCCGGCCGCCGGTATCGACACAGCACGCCTGGCCGAGGCTTTCCAGATATTCAATCAGGCCTCGGAGGAGTTGGCCACTGCTTACGCAGCCCTTGAACGGCAGGTGGAGTCGCTTACCGCTGAACTGGCGGCTGCCAATGCCGAGGCCAACCGGCTCAGGGAGGAGGCTGAACGCAACAAGCGCCTGGCCGCCATGGGCGAGATGGCGGCCCAGCTGGCACATCAGCTGCGCACGCCTCTGGCCGCCGCACTGCTCTATGCGGGCAATCTGGAAAACCCCGATCTGCCTGAGTCCAGCCGGGTATCCATCGCCCAGAAAGCTGTTGCTCGCCTCAAGCATCTGGAACGCCTGATCCAGGACATGCTGTTGTTTGCGCGGGGCGAGGTACTGGGTCGGGAAACCTTTCCCGTGGCGGAACTCCTGGGCGATCTGGCCCATACCTTCGAACCCCTGGCGCGCAGCCGGAACGTCGACTTCCGCATCGAGGCGGACTCGGGCGAAGCCCTATTGACAGGCAATCGCAAGGCCCTGGTCGGCGCATTGACCAATCTGGTGGAAAATGCGCTGCAGGCCGTGGATACGGGTGGTATCGTCACCATCGCTTCAGCCTGCTGCGGCAACCAGATGATCCTGGCAGTGCGTGATAATGGTCGCGGCATGACGTCCGATGTGGTGACTCGCCTGTTCGAGCCGTTCTTTACCACCCGCAGCGATGGTACCGGCCTTGGCCTGGCCATTGCCCGCGGGGTCGCCCGAGCCCACGGTGGCGGCATTGACGTGCGCTCCGACCCGGGCGTCGGAACCGAATTCATTATCACGCTGCCCTTGGTCGAGTCGACATGAGTGAATGCCTGAATATCCTGGTTGTCGAGGACGACGAAGCCCTGCGCGACGCTTTGTTGATTACGCTGGAGGCTGCCGGTCACCAACCGACCGGAGCGCCCGGTGGCCGCGAAGCGCTCGATCTGCTGGGACGCGAGCATTTCAACATGGTGGTCTCCGACCTGCGCATGGCGCCCATGGACGGCCTGCAACTGCTGGGGGAAATCCGTGTACGCCATCCTACGTTACCGGTCCTGCTCATGACCGCCTTCGGTGACGTGGACAAGGCGGTGGCCGCGATGCGTGGCGGCGCCTGCGACTTCATGCTCAAGCCATTCGAGCCGAAGGCGCTGCTGGAACAGATTTCCCGCTATGCCGCGCCACCTCAGGCAGAGGGGGTGATCAGTACCGACCCGCGCACGCGCGAAGTTCTCCTGCTGGCCTCGCGCGTAGCGCGCACCAACGCCACGGTGCTGCTCACCGGCGAATCGGGCACCGGCAAGGAAGTCTTTGCCCGATACATTCATGATCAGTCGGCGCGGGCCAAGGGTCCCTTCGTCGCCATCAACTGTGCGGCAATTCCTGACAATCTCCTGGAAGCCACGCTGTTCGGCTATGAGAAGGGCGCGTTCACTGGTGCCCAGGCCGCCCAGGCCGGCAAGTTTGAGCAAGCCAACGGCGGCACGCTGCTGCTCGACGAAATCTCGGAAATGCCCCTTGGTCTGCAGGCCAAGCTGCTGCGTGTGCTTCAGGAAAGGGAAGTGGAACGGGTTGGTGGCAAGAAACCCGTGGCCCTCGACATCCGGGTGTTGGCCACCTCGAACCGGGACATGGCGGTGGAGGTCGCAGCAGGCCGCTTTCGTGAGGATCTGTTCTACCGCCTCAACGTCTTTCCGCTGGCGATTCCAGCTCTGCGCGAGCGGCCGGACGACATCCTGCCCCTGGCCCGCCACTTTCTTGCCCTGCATGGCAGTCGATTGGGGCGGAGTGCTCGATTGTCGGCAGGCGGGGAGGCAAAACTTGCCGCCCATCCGTGGCCCGGCAATGTCCGGGAACTCGAAAACGCCATTCAGCGGTCGCTGATCATGGCATCCGGGGAAATGATCGAGGCTGGATCGCTAGCCATGGCATCGCCGATAGCCGGGCCGGTGGCCACCGTCTCGCCCGAGCCACCCACGGCACCGG
Organism: Rhodocyclaceae bacterium; assembly: GCA_035654135.1. Taxonomy (GTDB): domain Bacteria; phylum Pseudomonadota; class Gammaproteobacteria; order Burkholderiales; family Rhodocyclaceae; genus Fen-999. The sequence continues at coordinate 4,921 of DASRXN010000129.1, forward strand.
TGGCCACCGCTCCGATGCCTGCCGCATCGGCAGCGCCAGCCAACATGAGGGATCTGGAGCGACAGCACATTCTGGAAACGCTGGCCAAGGTCGGCGGTTCGCGCAAGAAAGCCGTCGAGCTGTTGGGCATTTCCGAGCGGACTCTGCGCTACAAGCTGGCACAGTATCGGCAGAATGGCGATGTCGTGGAGGAGTGACCCGTTGTACGGGCACGAGGTTTGCTACTAAAATCGGGACAAGTGACTGCTTGAACAACCATGGCTATCGACACGCGCAATATCGACCAGATGCTTCTTGACCTCCGCTCGGCGGCGGCTGTTGCCCAAGGCAAGCCCGCAGGTCAGGCAGCGGGGGCAGCCGGCGGTGCCGACTTCGCACAGGCCTTGACGGCGGCCATCGACCAGGTGAATCAAGCCCAACAGCAAGCCCAGCAGATGGCGGAGAATTTTGCCGCCGGCCAGAACAACGTCAATCTTCAGGATGTGATGGTGAATTTGCAGAAGGCCAACCTGTCCTTCCAGCAGATGGTGCAGGTGCGGAACAAGCTTGTTACCGCCTACAACGACATCATGAACATGCCGGTCTGAAACCGGCAGTTCCTTATGCCATGCCCGTCTCGCGGGCTTTGCGCTCCCGTTCCACCTTGATGATGTAACGCTGTACCAGGGTCAGCATCGGTCCCGGCAAGTTGAGGAACTGACAGCCGGCGCGAGTGACCTGGGCGCCCGTGCGCAGGGTTACGTCGAAGATGCTGCGTACCTGCAGCGTTGCGACAAGGATGCCGACTTCAGGCAGTTCGATCCGGCAGTTGGGAAATTTCATTTCCGGCTCGAAGGGGATGCCGGTGGGCGGCACCATGATCGCCAGGCCGCCACCGCTGATATCGACGACATTTACATCGACGACGGACGACGTCGTGCCATCGACCGATGGCGTCGGGATCTGGCATTTGAGAGGACGGGCAATCGGCGTGGTCAGCCGGTAATATTCCCGCCGCTGCAACCTCAGCACGCTGTCGGGGAGGGCAGCGCGGAAGGCGGGGCGCCCTTGGTAATCCACTTGCCGGAGACCATGCAGGAGGAACTGGACGCGCACTTTCTCGTGGCTGGTGATGCAGAACACCTTCTCCGCTGCGAGTGCTCGCTGGTTCATTTCCGGGTTGCTGCCGTAATCGAGAGTGATTCCTTCGTCATCGATAGCAATGACCGTGGTGAGCAGAAAATCTTTGCCTTCGTTGAAGTAAACCGTGATGCGATCCGAATTGGCCAGCAGGCCGCGCAGAACGTAATGGATTTCACTCTTGGTGCGAAGCAAGAACTCGGTGTAATCGGCGGGTTCAAGCAGCGGCTCGGCTGGCGCCGTGGAGCCGGATAGACCTTTAATGGCGGGAGCTGGGGTACTCATGTCGGGGCAAATTCTAACCGGATTACCGTACATTTGGTGACCGATGCGCGGTCATCGAGGCGTATTCGATTGCCGCTGCTCAACCCGGTAGAGCCACGCCAGCAGTTCCGCGATCGCCAAATACAGTTGGGGCGGAATCCTGTCATCCAGATCGACCTGCATCAGCAGCGCCACCATCTCTGCCGATTGATGAACGTAAATGTCGCTTTCGTGGGCGCGGGCGATGATGGCCTCGGCGATAAGACCACGGCCCTTGGCGACCACTCGCGGCGCGGCATCGCCGGGCGCGTAGGCCAGGGCGACGGCCAGTGACCGGTCATCGGTTGGCGGCGGCGATTCCTTACGCTTCACGGCGGACTTCCAGTGACTGCAGGGTCAGGCCGCCATCCGCCAGGGCCTGGACAAGTTCGGGCGCCTGGCGGCGCAGGTCGGCGGCGGTTTCATCGGCCGTCGTCGTCATGTGCAGGCGCAGGCCCCCTCCGGTAAGTTGCAACGTGGCGCCGATAGCGCCCAGTCGCGGCATGGCGAGTCGCAATGTGGTGGTCCAGCGCGGTGCCTCCTCGGCTGCCTGCCCTGCGTTGCGTTCCTCCGCAAGGTCTCGCTCGATCTGCCAGTCCATGAATTGGCCAGGCCAGACTTCCCCCTGCCATGCCAGGCGCTGAGTGGCGACTGCGTCCAGTTGCTGCTGAATGAGAGGACGAACTTCCTCGGGTATGGATTGCGTGACCGTCAGGTTCTGTGTCACGGCGGATGTTGTGGCGGGTTTATCTGCCGGGGCGGACATCTGTGCGGGCGCCGGGGCCGTAGCGGGCTGAGACTGCCCGGCCTCCGGCTTGTCGACTTGCGTGACGGTCGCCCCGGCCGGCACTGGAAGCTGCCCTTGGGGTTCGGCGCGCAGGGACTCCAACGGCCATTGCCCGGTCAGCCATTGCGCCTGGTGAGACTCGTAGAAGAGGCCGCTCTGACTGACGGCTTTCGCCAGCGTCGGCGCCAGTTCGGCGGCAGTTGCGGGCGGTTTAGGCAGCAGAGGCTGGCCACGGTTCAATGGTGCGGGTTGAGGTGTTTCTCCCTCGGGGAGGAGCAGCTGGCCGATCAATTGTCCCGTCGTGGAGATCTTCGCATAGGAATAGGCTTGGTTGGCGGCGCTGGCCGCCGGTTGCGCTTCGGCTCGCTGCGCAATCAGGGTCCGGGGTGTGCGATCGATCAGGACCAGTTCGAGCGTGTCGCCGGGTTTGGCACCCTCGGGTAGTTGCAGCGTCAATTGCCTGCCGGCGACCAGGGCTTTGAACGTGTTCTCCGGCAGGGCTTCGACGATGCGTGCCGTGAACGCCTGACCAACCTGCAAGTCCGGCAGATCGGCTGGGATGGCCTTGACAGGTGCCAGCGGCTGAACCAGGCTGGCCTCCGTTTGCATCCGCATGCGGATGCCGGCATCAGGCGGGATTAAGGCCATGGGGAACCGCTGGCGCGGTCAATCATTTTGGGGGCAGCCATCGGGGCTACCGACGACTCAAGGGGTTGCGCCGTAAGCGCGCTCGACCGGCTTGCGCTGAGCGTCACGGCCGAGGAACTTGCGAACCTGTTCCATCCACGGCTCGGTGTGGCGGCGAATTTCCGCGTCATCGTCGAGCACCTGTTGGATGAGCGCGCGCTTGAGTTCCAATTCGGCAGCGGACAGGCGGCTGTTGTCGTCGTCCGTCATTACCATTTGGCGTAATGCGACGACTGACTTTTCGAGCGCAATCAGGTTATCCCAGTCATTGGACTGCGCCGCCTCGACCATGCGGGCCGAGAGGGCGGTCATTTCTTCGTAGATCTCGATCTGGGAAGGCATCGCCGGCATGGTAAGACTCAAGCGGCGGCCTTGTTCGCGGAAAGAACGGCCGGATCGCCGGCTAATTCTTCCCAGGCACCGGATTTCAGTTAGCAGGCCCTGTTTCCTGCGTGCCGGATCAAGCGCCATATTCTTTTAACAAGCGTAGTTCTTGGAGGCTGCTTTGCATACTGAGTTGAAACTGACCCAGCCAAGCTTGGGTAAGATTGCGAATCTCGGCATCGTTGTCGAGAATTTCAGTGATCAGTTGATCCTTGCGGCGACGCTCCGCCTCATCAAGCTCAACCTCGGCATCAAGCGGTTTCATGGCGGCGACCAGTATGCTGCGTTCCTGCTCGATGCTGACTAGCGGACCCCATTCTCCATGCACGGCCGCATCGCGCATCCGCCCAGTCAATGCGAAAAGAGATTCGTAATTGGCGATGACTTGAGATGCGCTCATTTGCTCAGGTGCGCGCGTAGGTCCGTACTGCGTTCGCCACCGGATCGGGCTGCGCCGCTGGTTGAATGGTCTGCGGACCTATGCTGTCCCACGCCCCCCTCAATTCTGTCAACAGGCCAGCTACTTCGTCCAAGGCCGCGGCATCATTCTTCAGATTGGCGGTAACAAGGCGAGCGACCATGTAGTCGTAGAGCGCCGACAAATTCTGTGCCAGTTCGCCGCCGACATTCTTGTCCAGGCTGGCGTTCAGCCCTTCGCCGATGATGGCGATGGCTTTGGAAATGAATCTGCCCTTGGCGGTAGTCTGCTTATTTAGCATTTCGCCTTTCGCCTTGGCAACCGCAATCAGCGCGCCCTGGAACAGCATGGCTACAAGCTTGTGTGGATCAGCGCCGTACACGCTGGTTTCCAGGCCGACATGGTTATAGGCATTTATTGCGGCAGTCGTATTCATGATGTGGTGTTCTTCGAGAATTGCTGGGTAAGGTAAGTGCTCGTGGCATTCATGTTGGCCAACATCATGTTGAGGTTGGTATACGTCGTCGTGTACTGCTTTTGCAGGGCCGTCATCCGAACTTCCAGTTTGCTGATCTGGTCGTTATAACCTTTGACGGAGTTGTTCAGGCTCTTGGTGCGCGAGTCGATCAAGCCGCCGGCCTGAACAGCGGAGGTGGCCCAGGCATCCAGCCGGGTGGCGAAACCCGTTGCCGACGAGAACAAGTTGGTCACATCGCTGAAATTGTCCGCTATTGCGTTGTTCAGTTTGCTGCTGTCCAGTTTCAGCGAGCTGTCAACCTGAATCGAAATGCCGGCCTGAGACAGGTATGACAATGTCCCGCCACTTGCCGGCGTTGAAAGAATGCCACGCAATTGATCCAGCATTTGGCGCACCGTGCCATCGCCCGCCAGTGCCCCTGCGGGTGTCGTCGGATTTCCGTAAGCCGAGCGGGACTTCAGCTGACTTATCAGGGCGTTATAGGCATCGACAACCTTGGACGCCGCCGTGTTGATGGAGCTGGTGTCGCGCGCGACCGTTAGATTAGCCGGCGTGGTCGTGAGGTTCTTGAGTGTCAGGGTAACGCCCTGAATGGCTCCGCTGACGTTGTTCGAGGGGTTGGTAATTGAGATGCCGTTCACCGTGAACTCCGCATTTTGGGCGGCGACGGTCTGGGTCATGGTCGTCAGCAAGCCGTCAATGGCAGGATCGGCATTGTCAGTGGCTATCGTGAAACCATTGCTGAGGCCGGTGGCATTTGCCGTCAACGCGAGGCGGTAGGGTGTCGTGCTGCCATCATTGATCACCGTTGCTGTCACGCCCAAGTTGGCAGAATTGATCGCCGTGCGGATGTCTTGCAGCGTCGCATTTGCTGGGATCGTGACATCCGTGCCAGTTCCATTGATGGTGAAAGTGATAGTCGAGGCGGCACTGGAGATCGCGTTGGTATCGGATGCCTGTCCAGTGGCAACGAGGTTTTGCGCCTGCGCCAGATGCGTCACAACCAAAGAATAAGTGCCCGCTGTAGAGGTGCTGGCAGCGGTGGCTGAAAATACGCTGGCATCGGATGCCGTGGCGCTGTAGCCCTGCAGGTTGCTTTGCAGATCCTTCAAGGCACTCTGGAAGCCCGACACCAGCCCGCTGAGAGTGCCGAAAGACGAAATCTTCGCTTGGTAATCACTTACTTTGGTGTTGAGTTTGTCGATGGGCTTGCGCTCGACAGTCATCAACTGCGAGACGAGCGACGGGACATCGAGGACAGCCGAGCTTGAGGCAACCGCCATGACCTACCTCCTGAACTAAGCCTCTTGTCTCAACAAAAGGCCCTTCTGGTATTGCCCGATCGATTCGGCAATCGCCAATATCTCTTTCGACGGAAACTGCCGAATGACGTCGCCTGTTGTTTTGTCAACCACTCTGACCACCAGCCTCTTGGTGCCGGGGTCAATATTGAATTCGAGATTACTGTTCGTTGGTTGCAAAGCAAGGTTGATGCCATCCACCGCCTGCTTCAACTGCTGCGGTGAAGGCTCCGGGGTGGCCTGGCTCGAAGTCTGGGCGACAACCTTGGGCACGGCGTTGTCGGCGTGCAAGTCCAGCGGTGTGGCCTGACCGAGTGTGTTTGTGTTCTGGATGATCATTTTGGATATCTTCCAGGTTTGAATGCCCGACCGGTTGCCCGGTCAGGCATTGATGACATTAACGGCTTAGCGCAACAGCGTCAGCACGGTGTTCGGCGTCTGGTTGGCTTGCGCCAGCACGGCCGTACCTGCCTGCTGCAGAATGTTGTTGCGGGTCATGGCGGTGGTTTCCGCGGCATAGTCGGTATCCATGATGCGGCT
>DASRXN010000130.1:0-3597 GCA_035654135.1 Rhodocyclaceae bacterium
GAAGGAAATGACGCGCACCGGGCAGGCGCCCATACAGGTGCCGCAACGGCGGCAGCGCTCCTCGTTGAACAGCGGGAAGCGCTTCTCGTCTTCGTCGATGGCGCCGAACGGGCACTCGACGGTGCAGCGCTTGCACTGCGTGCAGCCCTCGAGGCGGGCCTTCGGGAAAGACAGGTCCCAGGCGCGGGGATGCGCGGCGCGGCCCTTCTCCACGTTCTCGACGGCCTGAATGGCCTTCAGGGCGGCGCCAGTTGCATCTTCCTGTGCCTGTAACATGTCCATCGGCCGGCGCACCGGGCCGGCGGCGTAGATGCCTGTGCGGCGCGTCTCATACGGGAAGCAGATGAAGTGCGAATCCGCGAAGCCGTACTTGAACTGCGGCATGTCCGGACCCTGGCGGTAGTTCAGCTTTAGCACCGAGGTGGCTTCGAGCGTGGAGCGCTGCTGCTTGGCCGCTTCGTCGCCGCCTTCGGCCTTGGTGTTGATTTCGGTCCAGGCGTCCAGATTGACGCCGGCATTAGGTACCTGACCGGTGGCAAGCACCACCAGATCGGCCTCGGTCGATGTGTCTTCGTCGAGAATCAGGTCGCGGAAGTTCACCGTGCAGGAATTGCCACCGGTGACCTTGCTGGCCTTGCCCTTGGTGAAGAGGACACCCTTCGTCTGAGCGCTGCGATAGAAATCTTCACCCATGCCGGGAACGCGCAGATCCTGGTACATGACGACAGTGTCGACGTCCGGATTGGCGTCCTTGAAGTACATCGCCTGCTTGATGCTCGTGGCGCAGCAGTGGCCGGAACAGTAGGCCAGGTGAGTGCCCGACTCGTCACGCTGGCCGGCGCACTGCACGAACACGACGCTCTTCACTTCCTTGCCGTCGGCGCGTTTGATCGCACCGCCATTGGCTGCTTTCGCCATCGCCTCGAGACCGGCCTGGTCAACCACATTGGCCTGGCCGCCGCCCAGTTCGGGCAGCTTGGCAATGTCGTAGGTGCTGAAGCCGGTAGCCTGGACGATGGCGCCGACCATTTCCTCGGAAACGGCACCCGATTCCTGGGCCACCTTGATCTGGAAGCGGCCAGGGGCCCCGGAAGTCTGGGCGATGGTTGAGTTCAGATGCACCTTGATCTTGGCATGGCTGCCGACCTTGGCGGCCATGTCCTCGGCACCGGTTGGTTGCGGCTCGGCATACGGCGCGCTGAAGGGCACGCGCTTGAGCATGCTGGCGGCGAAACCACCGAGTTTGCCGCTCTTCTCGACGATGACCACTTCGTAGCCGGCATCCGCGGCAGCGAGTGCTGCGGTCATGCCGGACATGCCGCCACCGACGACCAGAATGCGTTTGCTGGAGGCTTCCTTGACGTTGCCGCCCGGCAGGACCATCTTCTTCACTTCGGCACAGCCCATGCGCACGTAGTCCTCGGCCATTTCCTGACGGATCTCGTCATGATCGGAACCTTCGGCAACCACCCAGATCACGCCTTCGCGCAGATTGGCACGCGATACGGCGGCGGTCGGGAAGCTGAACGCCTCGGCCTTGGCGCGGCGCGAGCAGGCGGCGATGCACAGATGGGTGACGCCCTCGTTGGCGATGTCGTCCTTGATCATCTGCACGCCTTCGGCGTTGCAGAGGAAGGGGTGATTCTTGATCACCGTCATCTTGCCTTCGGTCTTGGCAACCTTTTCCAGCCCGGCGACATCGAGCGCATCGCCGATGCCGCAGCCGGAGCAGATGTAAGCAGCAAATTTGTTGTCGGCCATTACGCGGCCTCCGTCGAAGCAGTTTTGTGAATCACCTGGATGGCCTTGAGCGAGGCGGCGGTGGCGCTTTGCACAGCGCGGTTCACATCCAGCGGGCTGGAAGCGGCGCCGGCGCCGAACATGCCGCCATCCTTGGAGCCCTCGATGAAGTTCGAGGAATCCTGGATGATGTCGGCGGGCAGCTTGACGCCGGTGACTTCCGGCTCCATGCCGACCGCCAGCACAACCAGGTCATGCTCGGTTGCGTAGCGGTGGTAGCCCTCGGTATCGACGCCGTGCAGGACCGGGTTTCCGTTGGCCTGGTTCTCGGCGATGCGCGCGACCTTGGATTTGACGAAGCTGACCGTCGTGTCCTTCTGGACGTTCTGGTAGAAGTCCTCGAAGCGGTCGATGGCGCGGATGTCGATGTAGTAGACCGTCGACTTGCCGCCGTCGCCGTAGGCTTCGCGGACATATTGTGTCTGCTTCAGCGTGGCCATGCAGCAGATGCGCGAGCAGTGGCGCAGGTAGTTCTCGTCACGCGAGCCGGCGCACTGGATGAAGGCGATGTTCTTCGCTTCCTTGCCGTCGGACGGGCGCAGCAGCTTGCCGCCGGTGGGGCCGCGCGGATCGGCCAGGCGCTCGAACTCGACGCTGGTGATCACGTTGTCGTAACGGTCGTAGCCGTAGGGCTGGATCTTGTTGGCGTCGAACGGCCGCCAGCCGGTGGCCCAGACCACGGCGCCGACATTGAGCTGGACGGCTTCTTCCTTCATGCCGAGATCGACTGCGCCATACTTGCAGGCGGCCTTGGCGGCTTCGCCTTCGGCGGTGCCGGCGATCGAAGGATCGATGACATAGCGCTGCGGGTAGGCCATGGCGTGGGGCAGATGCGCAGCCTTGACCTTGCCAAGACCGTAGTTGAAGGTATCGGCAACTTCGGTCGTCACTGCCTTGCCGCAATCGCCGCAAGCCGTGCAGTTCTCGTTGACGTAGCGCGGCGCCACCTTGAGCGTGACGGCGTAGTTGCCGCGCGAGCCGGCGACGGCGGTGACTTCGGTCATCGCCATCACTTTCACGTTCGGATTGCCCTTGATACGCTTGAGGTTGATTTCCAACCCGCAGGTCGGATGGCACATCTTCGGGAAATAGCGATAAAGCTGGGCGGTGCGGCCGCCGAGCGTCGGGGTCTTCTCCACCAGGATGACCTGCTTGCCGCATTCGGCGGCTTCCAGGGCTGCGGTCATGCCGCTGATACCGCCGCCCACGACGAGGATCGTCTGGTTGGTTGCGATTGAAGCCGTCACATCGAGCCTCCGGGAAAGGGTGTTCAGAAGAACGGGCGCAATTCTAACTTGGCCGGATGAGGGCGAGTCTTGCGAAATGTCAAACCTGCCGGAAAAATCTTTCTATCGTCAAATAGACCCACAGAATGCGGCATGAGCATCAGGTTGGCGTCGGTCGCACTTCGAAAGTCAGTGATGACAGGTCGCCGAGTATCCAGGTGGCAGCAGGCGCACCGAGGCCGGCCACCGTGCCCGGATTGACCAGCCAAGTCAGTCCGCCCTTGATATTGGCCTGCTGGCGGATTTCCGGCTTGTGGCTGTGGCCGCAGCAGACCAGATCGTAATCGCCGGTGCAGGCCATGGCATGACCGTAGTGGGGGTAATGGGTGACGAAGATGCGCCGATCGCCGAGTTCGAGCGTGGCGTCGCGACCGTGGTAATGAAGCTGGCCGTCCGACTTGCAGGACAGACGCGCCAGGGCGACGAGGTCGCCGAGGTTGTTGCCGTGGATCACATGCAGCGGCAAGCCGAACTTCATCGAGGCCTTGACGGTATTGACGCCGATCAGGTC
>DASRXN010000131.1:0-2622 GCA_035654135.1 Rhodocyclaceae bacterium
CTTGCGAAGAGGGAAGGGGCCATGACGCTGCGGGCGCTGCGTGCGGCCGGCAAGACGGCGGCAGAGGTGAGGCAGATGGCGGCGCGAGCCGGTAGGTGAAATGTAAGCGGTGCTCTGTTCACAGGGTGACAGCAGCGGAGGCCCAGGGCAACAACTCGTCGATGCGGGCCGCGGGCCAGCGGTTGACGAGCTTCGTCAGCACATCGGTAAGCCAAGCGTGCGGATTGACGCTACTGAGCTTGCAGGTTTCGATGAACGACGCAACGATCGCCCAGTTTTTGGCGCCCCGATCGTGTCCGGCGAATAGGCTATTTTTTCGATTTAGAGCAACAGGACGCATTGAACGCTCGACCGTATTGGAGTCGATCTCGATGCGGCCGTCATCCAAGTAGCGGACGAGGCCGTCCCACTGGTTCAAGCCGTATTTGATGGCGTCGCAGACCGGCGACGTCTTGGAGACGCGCTTGAGGCTGTTCTCGAACCAGGCTTTCAAGTTCTCGGCGATGGGCCGGGACTTGGCCTGACGGACGGCGTATCGTTCTGCAGGCGGCCGCCCGCGGATTTCCTCCTCGATCTTGTACAGCTTCTGGATGCGCTCCAGCGCTTCTGAAGCGATGGGCGCGGGGCCGTTGGCGGCGATTTCGTAGAATTTCCGGCGCAGGTGCGCCCAGCAATAAGCGAGCGTCACCGACCCGCCGCGGCGATCGGGACGGGTGAGGATATTATAGCCGTCATAGCCATCCACCTGGAGGATGCCGCTGAAGCCTTCCAGCAGCGTCTCCACATATTTGCCGCCGCGGCCGGGCGCGTAAAAGTAGATCACAGCGGGCGGCGTTAGGCTGCCCCAGGGCCGGTCATCGCAGGCGATGGCCCAGAAGTAGCCGGGCTTGGTTTTGCCGCGCCCCGGATCGAGCACGGGGCAGCGCGTCTCGTCTGCGAACAGCTTGCCCATGCCTTTGACAATCGAGAGCAGGCGGTCATAAAGCGGTTCCAGTTCAGCCGCCGCCGCGCCTACCCACGCGGCCATCGTCGAGCGGTCAAGGCAGATGCCCTGGCGGGTGAAGATCTGCGCCTGCCGGTACAGCGGCAGGTGATCAGCGTATTTCGACACGACGACATCGGCGACAAGCCTTTCCGTTGGGATGCCGCCCTCGATCAGCCGCGGAGGCGCAGGCGCCTGCACCACCGCCTCTTGGCATTTGCAGCCGTATTTGGGCCGGCGGGTGACAATGACGCGCAGGACGGCCGGCACTTTATCGAGGCGCTCGGATTTATCCTCGCCGATCACATACATGGCCTCGCCGCAGCAAGGACAAGCCGTGCTTTCCGGTTCGATGACCTGCTCGATGCGCGGCAGATGTGCTGGCAGCGAACCCCGGTTGGCGCGGCGCTTCTTCGCCCGCTCGCGCTTGAGGTTCCCGTCCTTCTGCTCCTCTTCCGTTTCCGCCTTGGCGCTGGCAATCTCCAACTCCTCAAGCACAAGATTGAGCTGGTCTTCACTCAGCCGTTCAGATTTGCGGCCGAACCGCGCCCGCCGCAGCACGGCGATAATGTGATGGAGCTTGTCATTGGCGGCGCTGAGCTGGTCACGCTCTGCCACAGCCGCGTCGCGCTCCGCAATGAGCAGCCGTTTGTCCGCCCGCTCTGCAAGAATGACGGCCCGCAGAGCGTCAAGATCAGGAAGCGCATCGGGCGAAGCGGCTGTCATGGCGGCAGTTTCGCTGATTTGCTCTGCAATTGCAGTCGCAATTCCTGAACTTATACTTGGATTCCGCAATTTATTGCGTCGCCGTTGGCCGCGTAACCCGGCGCGCGTGAACGCGGGTCCACTCCAAACCTTCAAGAAGCGCGGACAACTGCGCCGGCGACAGACGCATCACGCCGTCCTCGATCCGCGGCCAGCGGAACTTGGCGTCCTCCAAGCGTTTGATCAGCAGGCAAATGCCGGTCCCGTCCCAGAACAGCAGTTTTATCCGGTCAGCCCTTTTCGAGCGGAACACGTAAATCACACCGGAAAACGGATCGGCTTTGAACTCCGCTTCCACGATCGCCGCCAGCCCCATGACTCCCTTTCTGAAGTCGACAGGCTTCGTGGCGATCAGCACCCGCACATTGGTTGGCGGCACGATCATGTGGCGGCTTTCACAGCGCGCAGTACGGCCGCCAGCGTCTTGGCGTCAACGCCGCCATGCAGACGAACCGTCGCGCCGCCAAGCACGATCTCAATCAGGCCGCCAGTAGACATGGGCGGCGCAACTGGCGTTTCAGCCGACGCACCGGCAGAACGGTCATGGGCGATCATCACAGGTGCAAAGGCGGGTGCTTCACCCTGCCGGAGCCGGGCCGCCTCACGTTTGCGAAACACATTCCGCCAAGTGAACAGCTGCTGCGGCCGGAGACCGTGACGTCGGGCGACAGCCGAAATCACGACCCCGTCCCGGCAGCTCTCCGCGATGATCGCCAGCTTCTCCTCGTCCGTCCAATCCCGGCGGCGTTCAACGCCGCTGATCACTTCGACCCGCGCCCCTCGCGAGGCCTCGGTTTTAAATCTACGGTCAACCTTATGGTCAAATCGATGGATGCTCATGGCCGCGCATCATGCCCTCGCGCGCCATGGCGTGG
>DASRXN010000132.1:0-6776 GCA_035654135.1 Rhodocyclaceae bacterium
ATGGCCGCCAGGAACCAGCCGCGGTCCCGCATCTTCGGGTAGCCGTTGAATCCGCCCACCACCGCGCCGAGGCGAACGGGGCCGATCGCGAAGGGCTGGTAGTAGATGCCTGCGTAGTTGGAGTAGTAGCGGTCGCTGTTGTAGAAGCGCCCAGCGGTGACCGAAGATACGGAGGAGTAACGGTACTCGGCCCCGAGGCCGTAGTTATTGCCGTTGAGGTTCTTGTCGCGCTGGAAGTGGTACGAATAGAAGCCGGGATTGAGCCAGAGTTCGCCTAGCGGTTTCGGCTCGACCATTGTGAAAAGGTCGCCGGCACGGGCGGGCAGCGCGAACGTGGCGAGGATTGTCAGCGCGAGCAGCTTGGTCGGGCGGGGCATGACAAGTGTCGTGGGAGTCGATGTTGTTGGCGATTCTAATGAATACGTGCGCTGCACTACAATGAACCTCAGTTTGTCGTTCGGAGCAGACAATGCCGGTAAGCCTTGAGGGAAAACTCGTCGTCGCGCTTTCTTCCCGTGCCCTGTTCGACTTCGAGGAAGAGAACCGGGTTTTCGAGGACAGCAACGACTCCGCTTACATGGCCGTCCAGCTGGATCGCCTGGAGCAGCCGGCGCGGCCGGGTACCGCTTTCCCGCTGGTAAAGAAGCTGCTCGCATTCAATGCCGGCGGACAGCATCGCGTCGAGGTGGTGATCCTGTCGCGCAACGATCCGGTCTCGGGCCTGCGCGTGTTCCGCTCGGCCGAGGCGGCCGGGTTGTCGGTGGAGCGCGGCGTGTTCACGCGCGGCAAGGCGCCTTACCACTACCTCAACCCGCTCGGCGCCCATCTGTTCCTGTCGGCGGACGATGGCGACGTGCGCGCGGCGCTGGCGGCAGGTTTCCCGTCGGCGCGAGTCTATCCGCAGTCCTTTGTCGATGCCGACCGCCACCCCGAGGAAGTGCGCATCGCCTTCGACGGCGACGCCGTGCTGTTCTCCGACGAAGCCGAGCGCGTCTACCAGAAGGACGGCCTGCCGGCCTTCGTCGATCATGAGCGTCGGCATGCCCGTCGTCCGCTGCCGGCCGGGCCGTTCAAGCCGTTGCTGGAGGCGTTGCATCGCCTCCAGCTGGCCGCCGGACAGTTACCCATGCACATCCGCACGGCGCTGGTGACGGCGCGCAGTGCGCCGGCCCACGAGCGCGCGGTGCGCACGCTGATGGACTGGAACATCGCGGTCGATGAGGCAATGTTTCTCGGCGGCCTGCCCAAGGGGCCGTTCCTCAAGGAATTCCAGCCCGACTTCTTCTTCGACGATCAGGCCGGCCATTGCGAGTCGGCGGTCGAGGCCGGACCGACCGGTCATGTGGCCAGCGGTGTGGTCAACGGCTGAGCGTCGGATTCTGGCGGTAGAAGCGGCGAAGCTGTTCGAAAACGGCGGGATACTCGTCGCGCAGCAGTTCTGGCGTTTCGAAGAAGGCCTCGCTCATGACGGCGAAGAACTCGGCTGGATGCTCGGCGCCGTAGGGATCGAGCAGGGTTTCCTCGCCCGAGTCCACGCGCTGGCAAAAGTCCCCATAGGCCGGCTCGAAGGCGGCGACCCAGTCCCGGCGCAACATGTCGGCCGGCAGGCGCGGCATGCCGTCGACGGTGCCGTTCTCCATGTCGAGCTTGTGGGCGAACTCGTGGATGACGACATTGACGCCGTCGGCATCCTCGGCTTGGTCGAACCAGGAGATCAGCACCGGTCCGCCTTCCCAGGCTTCGCCGAGCACCGGGTCGTCGTATTCATGGACGACCCCGGCTTCGTCCATGATGCTGCGCGGAATGACGAAATCGCCAGGATAGACGACGATGCCGACCCAGCCGCGGTAATGGTCGAGGCCGAGGTTGAGCACCGGCAGGCAGGCCTGGAGGGCGATCGAGAGCTGGATGGCCGGTGTCAGTTGCAGGTCCTGGGCGGCGGTCCATTCCTTCTCGGCGAGGAACTCGCGGGCCATGTCGCGCAGCCGCTGGCGGTCGACAGCATCGAGGTGGCCGAGGAACGGCAACTGCGCTTCGGCGGCGGCCCATTGCTCTTCGCTGACCTGAACCTTTGCCAGGGCCTGCCTGCGCCGCCAGTCGCTCAATAGCTTGATCATGCCCGTCTGCGCGTGTTGAGCCAGATGCCGGTGAAGATGAGGCCGATGCCGATCGCGTGATAGATCTCGGGCCGCTCGTCGAGAAAGACGATGGACAGCAATATGCCGAAGGCCGGCATCAGGTGGATGAACAAGCCGGCGTTGGCCGGGCCGACCTCGGCGACGCCACGATTCCAGAAGACGAAGCCGAGGAAGGCCGGGAACATGCCGGTATAGGCGACGGCAGCGGCGCCTTGCCACGATAGCGTCATGTGGCGGCCGGCGGCCAGTTCCCAGGCGTAGGCGGGCAGCAGTTCGATCAGGCCGAAGATGGCGATGGCCGCCAGGAAGCTCATGGCATGCACCATCGGGCGATGCGGCAACATGAGCGTGTAGATGGCCCAGGCAAACACCGAAATCAGAATCCAGAGATCGCCGATGTTGAGGTGCAGCGTGACCAGCACCGCCGTGTCGCCACGGCTGACTATGCTCAGTACGCCGGCCAGGGAGATGGCGACGCCGATGGCCTCGATCGGCCGCAGCCGCTTGCCGAGAAAGAGCCAGCCGAGGGCGACGATGGCGACGGGAATGAAGGAGTTGAGCAGCAGGCCGTTAGTGGCGGTGGTGTATTGCAGGCCGACATAGGCCAGCGCGTTGTAGGTGGCGGTGCCGAGAAAGCCGAACAGGGCCAGCCAGCGCCAGCCGGCGACGAGTTGCGGCCAGTCGCGCCGCAGGTGAGGGCGGGCCAGCGGCAGGATGAACAGCAGGGCGATGACCCAGCGCCAGAAGGAGAGCGCGAGGGGCGGGATGTCACCGCGAATGGCACGGCCGACCACCCAGTTGCCGGCCCAGAACAGGTTGGCCAGCATCAGCAGCAGGTAAGGCGACGGGTGACTGCGGGAAGGCAGGTGCAAGGCAATGGCTCAAACAAAAACGGGGGCCGCAGCCCCCGTTGTGCCGAGGCAGCGAAGTCCTAGTCGACCTTGGCCTTGCCGCGCAGTTCGACGACGTGCTTCTCGACCATCTGCTGCTGCAGCCGCTGGGTCAGTTGCGGCTTGACCTCTTCGAACGACGGCGCCTTCATGTCGCGGGTGTCGTCGAGCTGGATGACGTGCCAGCCGAAATCGCTCTTCACCGCGGTCTCGGTGAACTTGCCCTTCTCCAGTTTCGCCATGGCGTCGGAGAACGGCTTCACATAGGCCGCCTGGTTGGCCCAGCCGAGATCGCCACCACGCTCCTTGGAGCCCGGATCCTTGGACTGCTTGGCGAGATCTTCGAACTTGTCGCCCTTCTTCAGCTTGTCGATGATGGCCTTGGCTTCATCCTCGGTGTCGACCAGGATATGACGGGTCTTGTATTCCTTCTCGCCGAGCGCCTTGCGGATATCCTCATATTCCTTCTTGAGCATTTCGTCCGTCACCGGATGGCTCTTGACGAAGTCGTTGAGGTAGGCGCCGATCAGCACGCTCTGGCGCGCCATCGCCATCTGGGCCTGGACGTCGGCCTTCTTGTCGAAGCCCTTTTTCTCGGCTTCCTGAACTAGGATCTCGCGGCGCACCAGTTCCTCGCGCACGGCGTTGCGCAACTGGGGCGAATCCGGCTGTCCCTGGGCTATCTGGGCGGCCAGCAGGCTATCGACCCTGCTCTGGGCAATGGTCTTGCCGTTCACTGTGGCGGCGGGCTTTGCGTCCTTGGCCGGGCTAGCGGCTCCGGCTGTGGCAGAGAACAGGACGATAGCGGAGGCGGCGAGCAGATTTTGATAAATGGGTCGGTTCATCTGGTGATCCTTTATTCGACTGTCAGCGGGTTTGTTCAATGGGGGCGCGGGCGACAATGCTGAGAGCATGAATGTCCCCGTCCATCAATGTGCCGAGCGCATCATACACCAGGCGATGACGCGCCATTGTGGCCAGGCCGGTGAAGCGCGGCGAGACGATCAACAGCCGGTAATAGCCGCCACCGCTACGGGCGCCGGCGTGACCGGCATGCTTGGCGCTGTCGTCGATGATTTCCAGCTCGATCGGGTCGAGGGCGGCCATGCGCTCCTTCATGGTGTCGACGGTGGTCATGGCAGCACTTTCTTGTAGGGTTTGACGGTAACGGCGGCAAAGACGCCCGTGGTGACATAGGGGTCGGCGTCGGCCCAGGCGCGGGCGTCGTCGAGGCAGGGAAATTCGGCGACGATCAGGCTGCCCGTAAAGCCGGCAGGGCCCGGATCCGGCGAATCGATGGCCGGGCAAGGACCGGCCATGACCAGGCGACCTTCGGCCTGGAGCGCCTGCAGACGGGCGAGATGGGCCGGGCGAACGGCGAGGCGCCGCTCCAGGGAGCCCGGCACATCCTCGCCCAGAATCAGGTACAGCATCAGTTTTCCTCCTTTTTCTGCTCTTCAGGCATGTAGCGGCTCAACCAGAGCCCCTGGGCGACGATGAAGACGAACATCAGGCCCATGCTGCCGAACAGCTTGAAATTGACCCAGATGTCGGTCGGAAAGTTCCGGGCGATGAAGAGGTTGGCGGCGCCCATCAAGGCGAAGAAGGCGACCCAGGCAAGGTTCAGTCTGGCCCAGATGTGTTCCGGCGCCTGGACTTGGGCTTCGAGCATGGTGCGGATCAGGTTCTTGCCGAACAGCGTTGCGGAAACGAGCAGGACGGCAGCGAAGATCCAGTACAGGATGGTCGGCTTCCACTTGATGAAGGTGTCGTCCCGCAATGCCAGAGTCATGCCGCCGAGCACCACGATCAGCCCGAGGCTGATCCAGAGCATCTTGTCGACTCTGCCATGACGCAGCCATACCCAGGCAATCTGGGCGAATGTGGCCAGGATGACCACCACCGTCGCCACCAGGATGGGCGCCTGCTCGGGCGCGAAGGCGCCGGCGAGACCGAGGCTGCCGAACAGTCCGTTGAGCAGTTCCGCCGCGGCCTCCTTGCGCCCTTCCGAAACCTTGAAGGCGGCGAAGAACAGGATGACGGGAAAGAGATCGAAGAGCAGTTTCACGATGGCAGTCCCGGTCAGTTCAGGGTGCGCGATAGGGCGACGCGGAATTCTCGCACCAGATCGTCATATTGGGGCTGGGCGCCGAGCACGGTAAACAGTGTCAGCATGGTCTTGCGGCCGGCCTGGTCCTGCCATTGGCGATCACGGCGGACGATTGCCAGCAGTTGTTCGAACGCGGCCCGGTAGTCGCGCACCACGGCAAGCGCATTGGCCAGTTGCAGACGACTATCAAGATCGGCAGGGTCGGCATCGATCCGCGCTTGCAGGGCCGCGGTGTCGGCACTGCCGTTGCCGGCGGCCAGCTGCACTTGCGCATCGAGCGCTTCGACACGGGCCCGATCGCGGCAGCGCTCACGCACGGCGTCAAGAATTTCCTTCGCTTCGTCGATGGCGCCGGCTTCAAGGCTCAGTTCGACGTAGTCGAGATAGCTCGCGTCGTTGCGGGGATCGAGGTTGATGGCCTGCGCCATCAGTTTGCGCGCGCCTTCGAGGTCGCCGGCCAGGTGGGCGTCGCGCGCCTGCGCGCGCAGCGGCCCGGCGGGGGAGGGAATCAGCCTGTCGATGAAGTCCCGGATCTGGCCTTCGGGCAGAGCGCCGGTGAATTCATCGACCAGTTCGCCATCGACGAAGGCCTTGACGGCGGGAATGCCGCGCACGCCGTAACGCTGGGCCAATTCCTGGTTCTGGTCGGAGTTGACCTTGGCGAGGATGAAGCGCCCGTCGTATTCGGCCGCCAGTTTTTCCAGGATGGGCTTGAGGATGCGGCAGGGTTGGCACCATTCAGCCCAGAAGTCGACGATGACCGGCACCGCCCTGGAGGCGGCGCGCACCTTTTCGTCGAAATCGGCGACGCTGACATCGATTGCGTTTGCAGCCATGGGAATTGTCGGTGAGATTCTGTGGGGAAAACGACAGCCGGGCATTGTAGAGCCTGCCGGGCGTTCAAGCGATCAAGTCTTGCTGCTCAATTTTTCCAGCAACCTCAGCGCGGAAATCGAATCGTCATCGCCCATGCCGCTGCCGACGATGGCATTGAACAGCTGCGCCGTAGCGGCGGAGGCGGGCAGCATCAAGCCCAGACGGTTCGCTTCCTCCATGACGATGCGCAGATCCTTCTGGTGCATCCAGGCCTTGAAGCCCGGCTTGAAGTTCCTGTCGAGCATGCGCTGACCGTGATTTTCGAGAATGCGCGAATAGGCGAAGCCGCCCAGCAATGCCTCGCGCACCCTGGCGACATCGACACCGCTCTTCGCCGCGAAGTTGAACGCCTCGGCGACGGCGAGCACGCCGATGCCGGTGAGGATCTGGTTGCAGGCCTTGGCCACCTGACCAGCGCCGATGTCGCCGATCAGCGTCACCGACTTGCCCAGCTTCTCGAACAAAGGCTTCACCTGCGCGAAGATCTCCGGCTTGCCGCCAGCCATGATCGTCAGCGCGGCGTTGATGGCGCCGACTTCGCCACCGGAAACCGGCGCGTCGATGAATTCGATGCCCTGTGCCGCCAGGCTGGCACCGATTTCGCGCGCCGCATTGGGGTTGATGGTACTCATGTCGACGACGATCAGCCCCTTGCGGCCGCCTGCGGCGATACCGCTTTCGCCCAGTGTCACTGCCCGCACGTCCGGCGCATCGGCCACCATCGTGAAGACGATATCCGCGTGTTTCGCGACCTCGGCGGCG
>DASRXN010000133.1:0-11257 GCA_035654135.1 Rhodocyclaceae bacterium
GCGGCGAAATCGGCGTCGAGAGCCGGCATGGCGAGGGTTCCACCTTCTGGTTTACCGCCGGCTTCGGCATCCCGGCATGGCATAGCGAGACCGATACCTAGAACACGGGCCGCTGAAATCGGCCGCATGGCCCGATGCTTGCATTGCATTCGGATCATGTTGAAAGTTCTGGTCATCGACGAATCCCGGGGACGCGCCGCTGCCGTATGCGCCGGCCTGGCCCTGGCCGGCCATCAGGTGGCGGCGGTACTGGCATCGGCGCGCGATCTGGCCGAGCAGGTAGCCGACATTCGGCCGGACATCATCCTGATCGAAACGGAAGCGCCATCGCGCGACACCCTCGAGCACCTGGCGGCCATGGAGCGAAATGCGCCGCGGCCGGTGATCGTTTTCGCGAAGGAGTCGGACACCGCCACCATCCGCGAGGCCATCCGGGCCGGCGTTTCTGCCTATGTCGTCGATGGTCTCGATCCCGCCCGGCTCAAGGCCGTCATCGACGTTGCCATCGCCCGTTTCGAGGAGCATCAGTCCCTGAAGACCGAACTGGCCGAGGCGACGAAGAAGCTCTCCGACCGGAAGCGTGTCGACAAGGCCAAGGGCATCCTGATGAAGTCGCGCGGCATTGACGAAGATGCCGCCTATTCAGCGCTGCGCCGTCTGGCGATGGATCGCGGCAAGACGATCGCCGCCGTGGCCCAGGACGTCATCGACATGGCGCAGCTGCTGCTCTGAATCAGTGCGGCCCTCCCGGTGCCGGCACCGGGCTGGTGCGTGCCCGTCATTGCCACAAGCTCGGCGTATCGCCACCACTGACTTTCCAAGTGCCTGAGTCAAAAAGCATTTTCATGCTCGTAACAGTCGCTGGCACGCGGCTTGTATAGCAACAGGCAAAGTCGGGGCAACGGCGTCCCGACAAAGGACACAGGCGTCCGCGCTTCCGCAAGGAGGCGCGCGACGCCTTTTGTTTTTTGGCATGCGACGGAGAGCAATCATGGACGAGAAATTCGGTATCAACCGGCGTGAATTCATGCGTCTGATGGGAGGAGCGGCAATGGCAGGCATGACGGGTGTTAACGCATTCGCGGCGGGTTCCGACGCGCCGGAGAAGAAGGAAGTGCGGATCGGCTTCATCCCGCTCACCGATTGCGCCTCGGTGGTCATGGCGGCCGTGCAGAAGTTCGACGAAAAGTACGGCATCAAGATCATCCCGACCAAGGAAGCCTCCTGGGCTTCCGTGCGCGACAAGCTGGTGAACGGCGAACTCGATGCCGCCCACGTGCTCTACGGCCTCGTCTATGGCGTGCAGATGGGCATCGGCGGGCCGAAGAAGGACATGGCGGTGCTGATGAACCTCAACCACAACGGCCAGGCCATCACGCTTTCCAACCAGTTGAAGGACAAGGGTGCCACCGACGGCGCCTCTCTCGCCGCTCTGATCGCCAGGAAGGAACGCGAATACACCTTCGCCCAGACCTTCCCCACCGGCACCCACGCCATGTGGCTCTACTACTGGCTGGCGGCCAACGGCATCAACCCGCTGAAGGACGTCAAGACCATCACCGTACCGCCGCCGCAGATGGTGGCCAACATGCGCGTCGGCAACATGGACGGCTTCTGCGTCGGTGAGCCGTGGAACAACCGCGCCATCATCGACAAGATCGGCTTCACGGCGGTGACGACGCAGGAAATCTGGACCGACCATCCCGAGAAGGTGCTCGGCACCACTGCCGAGTTCGTGCAGAAGAACCCGAATACGGCGCGCGCCATGACGGCCGCCATCCTCGAAGCCGGCCGCTGGATCGACGCCTCGCTCGGCAACAAGCAGAAGACTGCCGAGACCATCGCCCAGAAGGCCTACGTGAACACCGATACCGACGTCATCGTCGCCCGCATGCTCGGCCGCTACGAAAATGGCCTGGGCAAGAGCTGGGACGACAAGAACCACATGAAGTTTTTCAACGACGGCGCGGTGAACTTCCCCTACCTCTCCGACGGCATGTGGTTCATGACGCAGCACAAGCGCTGGGGCCTGCTCAAGGACGAGCCTGACTACCTGGCCGTGGCGAAGCAGGTGAACCGCATCGACATCTACAAGCAGGCCGCTGCCGCCGCGGGTGTGGCGTTGCCCAAGAGCGACATGCGCAGCCACAAGCTGATCGACGGCGTGGTCTGGGATGGCAAGGACCCGAAGAAGTACGCCGCCGGCTTCAAGGTGCACGCCTGACCAGCCGACTGAAGGAGAGAATCCATGAGCAATGTCGTTGCCTTGAAGGCGGCCCCTCTGGCTGCCGATCCGGAGCCCGAGCCGGTGGCCGCCCCGTCCCCCGCCAAAACGGCTGCCGCGGCAGCTGCTCCGGTGGCCGAACCGAAACCGGCCTGGTTCCAGCCCGGCGACTGGTTCAACGCCGCCATCCGCAACGCCATGCCGCCGCTGTTCGGCCTTCTGGCGCTGATCGGACTCTGGCATCTGGCCACCGTCAACGGCCTGGGCCTGCCCACGCCGGCGCAGACCTGGAAAGAGGCAGTGCAGGTATTCGCCGACCCCTTCTACCAGAACGGCCCCAACGACCAGGGCATCGGCTGGAACATCCTGTCGTCGCTGAAGCGCGTCGCCATCGGCTTCGGCATAGCCGCCCTGGTCGGCATTCCGGCCGGTTTCATGCTCGGTCGCTTCGCCTTCCTGGCCAACATGGCGAACCCGATCATCAGCCTGCTGCGGCCGGTCAGCCCGCTGGCCTGGTTGCCGATCGGCCTGCTGGTGTTCAAGAAGGCCGATCCGGCGGCGACCTGGACCATCTTCATCTGCTCCATCTGGCCCATGGTGCTCAACACCGCCCAAGGCGTGCTGCGCGTACCGCAGGATTACCTCAACGTGGCGCGAGTGCTCAACCTCTCCGAGTGGAAGGTGTTCACCAAGATCCTCTTCCCGGCCGTGCTGCCCTACATGCTGACCGGCATCCGCCTGTCCATCGGCACGGCGTGGCTGGTGATCGTCGCCGCGGAAATGCTGACCGGCGGCGTCGGCATTGGCTTCTGGGTCTGGGACGAATGGAACAACCTCAAGGTCGAGCACATCATCATCGCCATCTTCGTCATCGGGGGAGTGGGCCTGATGCTGGAGCAGACGCTGATCCTGATCGCCAAACGCTTCGCCTACGAGGAGCGCTGAAATGAGCACCAAGAAGATCGTGCAAATCGAAAACGTCGGCATGCACTTCGATACCAAGAAGGGCCGCTTCATTGCCCTTACCGACGTCAATCTCGCTATCCATTCTGGCGAGTTCATCACCCTGATCGGCCACTCGGGCTGCGGCAAGAGCACGCTGCTGAACCTGATCGCCGGTCTCACCACGCCCACCGATGGCGTCATGCTCTGCGACGGCCGCGAGATTGCCGGACCCGGCCCCGAGCGGGCGGTGGTGTTCCAGAACCATTCGCTGCTACCCTGGCTCACCTGCTACGACAACGTCTATCTCGCCGTGGAGCGCGTCTTCGCCGCCAGGGAAGGCAAGGCCAAGCTGAAAGAACGCACCCAGGCGGCGCTGGCGCTGGTCGGTCTGTCCCATGCCGAGATCAAGTTTCCGCACGAGATTTCCGGCGGCATGAAGCAGCGCGTCGGCATCGCCCGGGCGCTGGCCATGGAGCCCAAGATCCTGCTTCTGGACGAGCCTTTCGGCGCGCTGGACGCCCTCACGCGGGCCAGCCTGCAGGACGAGCTGATGCGCATCGTCGCCGAGACCGGCGCCACCACCGTGATGGTCACCCACGATGTCGACGAGGCCGTGTTGCTGTCCGATCGCGTGGTGATGCTGACCAACGGCCCCTCGGCGACCATCGGCGAGATCCTCGAAGTGACACTGCCCCGGCCGCGCGAGCGCATGGCCCTGGCTGACGATCCCGCCTTCGTCCATTGTCGGGCGGCGGTGCTGGATTTCCTCTACCGCAAGCAGTTGAAGAAGGCGGCGTGATCATGAACAAACAGAAACTGGTGGTGGTCGGCAACGGCATGGCGGGCATCCGCACGGTCGAGGAACTGCTCAAGCTGGCGCCCGACCTCTACGACATCACCGTCTTCGGCGCCGAGCCGCACGGCAACTACAACCGCATCCTGCTTTCGCCGGTGCTGGCCGGCGAGATGACGCTGCCCGACATCGTCCTCAACGACTTCGACTGGTACCGCGACCACGGCATCACCCTGCATGTCGGCAAGAAGGTGACGAGGATAGACCGCACACGCCGCCAGGTGATCGCCGAGGACGGCACGACGGAAGACTACGACCGGCTGCTGCTCGCCACCGGCTCGGTGCCCTTCATCCTGCCGGTGCCGGGCTCGGACCTGCCCGGCGTCATCGCCTACCGCGACATCGCCGATACCGAGACGATGGTGGCGGCCGCTGCCAGCCATAGGCACGCCGTCGTCATCGGCGCCGGCCTGCTCGGCCTGGAGGCGGCCAACGGCCTCAAGCTGCGCGGCATGGAGGTGACCATCGTGCACCTGGCCGACTGGATCATGGAACGGCAGCTCGACAGAACCGCCGCCGACATGCTCCAGGCCTCGCTGGAAGCGCGTGGCCTGCGCTTCCTGCTCGGCAAGCAGACCGAGGCGCTGTTGGAGAAGAACGGTCGCGTCGGCGCCGTGCGGCTCAAGGATGGCATCGAGATCGCCGCCGACCTGGTGGTCATGGCCGCCGGCATCCGCCCCAACACCGCGCTTGCCGAATCCGCGAAACTGCACTGCCACCGCGGCATCGTCGTTAACGACACCATGCAGACCTACGATCCGCGCATTTACGCGGTGGGCGAATGCGTCAATCACCGGGGCACCGTCTACGGCCTGGTGGCGCCGCTGTTCGAGCAGGCCAAGGTCTGTGCCAATCACCTGGCCCATTTCGGTATCGCCCGCTATGGCGGCTCCTCGGTGTCGACCAAGCTCAAGGTGACGGGCATCGACGTCTTCTCCGCCGGCGAGTTCATGGGCGGTACGGATACAGAAGAGATCGTGCTCCACGACAAGGCCGGCGGCGTGTACAAGAAGCTGGTCATCGACGGCGAAAAGCTGGTCGGCGCCGTGCTCATCGGCGATACCGCCGACGGTGCCTGGTATTTCCGCCTGATCAAGGACGACGCGCCCATCAGTGATCTGCGCGACCGGCTGATGTTCGGCGAGCACTCGCTCGGCGACGTCGGCCACGCCGGCGGTCACAATGCCGCTGCGATGCCCGACACGGCCGAGGTCTGCGGTTGTAACGGCGTCTGCAAGGGCACCATCGTCAAGGCGATTCGCGAGCAGGGCCTGTTCACCCTCGAAGAAGTGCGCAAGCACACCAAAGCCTCGTCGAGTTGCGGCTCCTGCACCGGCCTGGTCGAGCAGATCCTCGCTTCCACCGTTGGCGGCGCCTACAAACCGGCCACCACGGGCGATAAGCCTCTGTGCGGCTGCACCGAGCGTACCCATGCCGAGGTGCGCCGCGCCATCCGCGAGCAGAAACTGCTGTCGATTCCGGCGGCGATGGCCTTCCTCGAATGGCAGACCCCAAATGGCTGCGCCAGCTGCCGGCCGGCGCTCAACTACTACCTGATCTCCACCTGGCCGCACGAGGCCGAGGACGACCCGCAATCGCGCTTCATCAACGAGCGCGCCCACGCCAACATCCAGCGGGACGGCAGCTACTCGGTGGTGCCGCGCATGTGGGGCGGTGTCACCAATCCGGCCGAACTGCGCCGCATCGCCGACGTGGCCGAGAAATACAAGATTCCCACGGTCAAGTGCACCGGCGGTGCCCGCATCGATCTGCTGGGCGTGAAGAAGGAGGACCTGCCGGGCGTCTGGAAGGACCTCGGCATGCCATCGGGCCACGCCTACGGCAAGAGCATTCGCACGGTGAAGACCTGCGTCGGCAACGAGCACTGCCGCTTCGGCACCCAGGCCTCGATGGGCATGGGCATCGAGCTGGAGAAGATGCTGTTCGCCATGTGGGCACCGCACAAGGTCAAGCTTGCCGTCTCCGGTTGTCCGCGCAACTGCGCCGAGGCCGGCATCAAGGACGTCGGCATCATCGGCGTCGACTCCGGCTGGGAACTGCACGTGGCCGGCAACGGCGGCATCCGCACCGAGGTGGCGCAGTTCCTCTGCAAGGTAGGCAGCGCCGAGGAGGTCAAGGAAGTCACCGGCGCCTTCCTCCAGCTCTACCGCGAGGAAGGCTACTACCTGGAGCGCACCGTGCATTTCGTCCAGCGGGTCGGCATGGACTACGTCAAGAGCCGCGTGCTCGAGGACAAGGAGGGACGGCGGGCCTTGCACGAGCGGCTGCTCTATTCGCTGCGCGGTTTGCCGGACCCCTGGGCCGAGCGCACCGACGGACCGGCGAAGCGCGAGTTCGTGCCGCTGAAACTGATTGCCTGAGGAGAATGCGATGAACGACTGGAACGATCTCTGCGCGCTGGAAGACATTCCCCGCCTGGGCAGCCGCGTTGTCGAAACGGACAAGGGCCGGCTGGCGGTGTTTCGCACCGCCGACGACCGGGTGTTCGCCCTCAACGACCGTTGTCCCCACAAGGGCGGGGCGCTGTCGCAGGGCATCGTCGCGGGCAATCGCGTCACCTGTCCCATGCACGCCTGGCTGATCGACCTGGAAAAAGGCGAGGCCGTGGCGCCCGACCATGGCTGCGTCAAGCGTCACGAGGCGCGCATCGAAGACGGCCGCGTGCTGCTGCGCCTGAACTGATGCCATGAACACGGTGCCCAGCATCTGTTGCTACTGCGGCACCGGCTGCGGCGTGCTGATCGGGACCGAGGGCGGGCGCATCGTCAGTGTCACCGGCGACCCTGGCCATCCGGCCAACCGGGGCCATCTGTGCAGCAAGGGCGCGACCCTGCACCTGACGACCCTGCAAACCACCCGTGCCCTGCATCCGGAACTGCGCCGCACGCGGGACGCCGAGCGGCAGCGGGTTGGCTGGGACGTTGCCCTGGACCATGCGGCCGAACGCTTCGCCGACATCATCCGCGAGCATGGCCCGGATGCCGTCGCCTTCTACGTCTCCGGCCAGCTGCTGACCGAGGATTACTTCGTCTTCAACAAGCTGGCGCGCGCGCTGGTCGGCACCAACAACATCGACTCCAATTCGCGGCTGTGCATGTCCTCGGCAGTGTCGGCCTACAAGCGCACGCTGGGCGCCGACGCGCCGCCATGCAACTACGAAGACATCGGCCTCGCCGACTGCATCATGATCGCCGGCGCCAATCCGGCCTACGCGCACCCCATCGTCTTCCGCAAGGTGATGGATGCGAAGGCCGCGAACCCCGAGCTCAAACTGATCGTCGTCGATCCGCGCGTCACCGACACCGCCGCCGCGGCCGACTTGCACCTGGCCATCGAGCCGGGCACGGACACCATTCTGCTCGGCGCCATGCTGCACGTGCTGATCTGGGACGGTTACATCGACCGACGCTTCGTCGACGCGCACACGACCGGCTTCGAAGTGGCGCGCGACGCCGTGCGCGAACTGACGCCCGAGGCGGCGGCCCGCGTCTGCGGCGTGAAGGCGGCGGACATCGTCACCGCCGCGCGCTGGTTCGGGCAGTCGAGCGCCGCCCTGTCGCTGTGGTGCCAGGGCCTCAACCAGTCCCACCACGGCACCGACAATGGCAGCGCCCTCATCCACCTGCATCTGGCCACAGGCCAGATCGGCAAGCCCGGCGCCGGACCCTTTTCGCTTACCGGCCAGCCCAATGCCATGGGTGGGCGCGAGACCGGCACCATGGCGACGCTGCTGCCTGGTCACCGTGACCCGGTGAGCGCAACAGACCGCGCCGAAGTCGCGCGCTTCTGGCAGGTGCCGTCGCTGCCCGAGACACACGGCAAGACTGCGGTCGAATTGTTCGACGCGCTTGCCAGCGGCGAGATCAAGGCCGTCTGGATCGCCTGCACCAATCCGGCGCAGTCGCTGCCCGATCAGGCCAAGGTGCGGGCGGCGCTGGCCAAGGCCGAGTTCGTGGTTGTCCAGGAAGCCTTCCGCGACACCGAGACTGCGGCCTTCGCCGACCTGCTCCTGCCCGCTGCCACGTGGGGCGAGAAAGACGGCACGGTCACCAACTCCGAGCGGCGCATCTCGCGCGTGCGCGCCGCCAATCCGCCGCCCGGCGAAGCGCGGCCCGACTGGCAAATCGCCCGCGACTTTGCGCTACGCCTCGGCGCGAAAGTCAGCCGTGGCGACACGCCGCGCCTGTTTGCCTTCAACGATCCGGCTGCGATCTTCGTTGAACACGCGGCGCTCACAGTCGGCCGCGATCTCGACATTTCCGGCCTGAATCATGAAATTCTCGAACGCGACGGCCCGCAGCAATGGCCCTACCCGTCGGGCGCGACCGCAGGCCAGGTGCGGTTGTACGAGGACCGGCGTTTCGCCACGGCTGACTTTCGCGCCCGTTTCGTGCCCATCGCTGCCGCCACGGTGGCCGAGCCGACCGATGCCCGCCATCCGCTGCACCTGACCACCGGCCGGCTGCGCGACCAGTGGCACGGCATGAGCCGCAGCGGCCTGGCGGCGCGTCTGTACAACCATGCCGAGCTTGCCGTGGCCAGCTGCCATCCCGACGACCTGGCGCGGCGCGGCATCGCCACCGGCGAACTGGTGCGCGTGAGCAGCCGGCGCGGCGAGATCGTGCTGCCGGTGGCCGCCGATACTGGCATGAAGCCGGGCCACGTCTTCGTGCCCATGCACTGGGGCCGCCGCCGGCTGTCGTCAGCCGGCGCCAACGAACTGACCCTACCGGCACTCGATCCGCATTCGAAGCAGCCCGAGTTCAAGCACGCCGCCGTCCGCATCGAGAAGGCCGCGCTGCCCTGGCGCGGGCTGCTGTTGCGGCAGGCGGCCGATGGCGAACAGGCGTTGCGCTGGAGCGAGGCGCTGGCGCCGGTGCTCGGCGAGTTCGGCTATGCCGCACTGTCGTTGGCAGGCCGCGAGTCGCCGGTGCTGTCGCTGCAACTGGCGGCAGCCGAGGCGCCCGATCCCGTGTTGCTGGAGCGGCTCGTCGCCATCGCCGGGATGGCGGGCGAAGGCTTGCTCGCCTACCTCGACGCCCGGCGGCATATCGCCAAGCGGGCGCTGATCGTCGACGGCCGGCTCGAATGCATCGCCTTCTTCGGCGAGACGGCGGCGGCTGGCTGGCTGCGCGACGCCATGCTCGCCGGCCAGCCGGTCGAGCCGCTGCGCCGCTGGCTGTTCCTGCCGGCGGGCGCGCCGCCGGCCGATCTGGTGGCCCACCGCGGCCGCGTGGTCTGCAACTGCGAGAATGTCGCCGAGGCCGAAATCGCCGCCGCCATCGCCACCGGCGCCGGCAGCCTTGAGGCTTTGCAGGGCCGGTTGAAATGCGGCACCGGCTGCGGCGCCTGCGTACCCGAACTCAACCGTATGCTGCATTCCTTGATCCAGGCGGCTTGAAACTTCCGCTGGTTTCACGTCGAATGTCGCTCCCGACCCGACGAGAGACATCGACCCATGGACTGGCGCGAATTCCTGTTCAACTTCCGGCCCGAAACCGGCAGCGTGTCCTGGGCGGAGCGCTGGCGTTCGTCGCTCACCGCGGCGTTGGCTATCGCGGTCACGGTCGGCGTGTCCTACTGGCTGCTGTCGGCGCCGCCCTTCGTCGTCGCGGCGGTCGGCGCGTCGTCGGTACTGATCTTCGCCTTGCCCGCCAGCCCCCTGGCCCAGCCCTGGTCGGTGTTCGGCAGCTATGTGATCAGCGCCGCGATCGGCGTCATAGTCGCGCGCTTCGTGCCCACCCTGCCCTTGGCCTCTGGTTTGGCGGTGGGCGGCGCCATTCTGGTCATGATGTCGCTGCGTTGCCTGCATCCGCCGGCCGGCGCGGTGGCGCTGTTCGCGGTGATCGGCGGCGAGCCTGTGAGGAGCCTGGGCTTCCAGTATGTGTTGTCGCCGGTGGCGGCCAACGCGCTGCTGCTGGTAGCGCTCGGCCTGGCCATCAACAATCTGGTGCCCGGGCGGCGCTACCCCCGCCTGCATCCGGAGATCAACCCGCACCAGGTCAGGGATCCCGAGCCGCTCAGCCGCTTCGGTCTTCAGCACGAGGAACTGCGCGCGGTGATCGAGGAATACGGCCGGCCGCTTTACATCAGCGGCGAGGAACTGGACGAGATCATGCAGATCGCCGAGCGCCGGCATCGCCGCCGCCGCTACGGCGATCTGATCTGCGCCAACATCATGAGCCGGGATGTGGTATCGGTACGAACCGACACCACACTGCTGGATGCCTGGCGCCTGATGCGTCGCCACCGCCTGACGATGCTGGTGGTGGTGGATACCCTGAATCGTGTCGAGGGCGTCGTGACGCTGGAAGGCTTCATCCATGGCGCCAAGGCGAGCACGCCGGCGAGTCTGCGCCGACGCCTGTACCAGCTGCTGCGCTTTCCACTCGGCCGCAACCAGGGGGTGGCATCCATCATGGTTCGCACATCACTGCGGGCGACACCGGATACCCATATTGTCGACCTGGTGCCGGCCATGACGCGCGGCCTGCACCAGGTGCCCGTTGTCGACGAGAGCAATCGCCTGCAGGGCATCGTTACCCAGTCCGATCTGGTGGCAGCGCTTTACCACGGTTGCCTGGCCAAGGCCTGAGTCCTGCCTGATGGCAATCTCAGTGCCCAGTCTTGGGATCGCAGAAACCGATGCTGGCGAGTGCCTTGGTGCACTCCGGCGCCGCTTCCTTGGGTGCCGCCGAGCCGGATTCGGTGGCCGGTTGTGCAACCTCGGGCTCACGTTGGGCAGGAGGTTTGGTCCGGCCGGCTTGGGCGATCTTTCGGGTGGTTCGGACGGACGCTGCGTTCTTTGGTGCCGGTTCGCCCTTTTCGGCATCACGGCTCGTGGTTTCGGTGTTTGCCGGAACCGGTGCCGGCTCCGCGACCGGGGCAGTGGTCGGCAACGGCGGTGCCGGCGCCGCGTTTTGCATCTGAGGCTGCCAGGCCTTGGGTAACGGCATGTTGTCGCGATACATCCAGAGCAACGGCAGGCCACCGGCAACTACCGCGACGATGATCAGCGGCCAGGCGCCGAGGGGCCTGGCCGGCGGCGGGACCAGCGACGGCACAACGCTCGAACGAGCGACCGAGATCATGTTCGCCCTGCCTTCGCGGCCGCTGAAGCCGGCCGTCTTCGGCAACGTTCGCGTGACCTCGTAGGCCGCCTCGATCGACGGAAGAGCAGCACCGCAACGGGTACAGACGGTGGCCGTGACGCT
>DASRXN010000134.1:0-6612 GCA_035654135.1 Rhodocyclaceae bacterium
GGTGGTCGGCGTCCAGCGCCAGCGCCACGCGCGCGAAGCCGGTCTGGAAGTGGGTGTCGACCATCGCATCCTGCAACTGGGCGCGGTGGCGTTCGATCTTTTCGGGCACCGGCTGGCCGGAGAGCTGCGCCAGCGTCTGCGTGAAAGCGTCGCAGGCATCCAGGCCCATCAGGTGGTCGAAGCGAAAGTCAGGCACGGCGGTACGCCGCTTCAGCGCATCGGCGGCGCGGGTCAGCGAGCGGCCGATCACCAGCGTCGCGATCGACTCGCCCATGGATTCGATCTCCGCCTTCGGCGTGCCGCCAACGGTGAGCGCGGAGAACTTGCCGTCCATCAGATGGCCGTCGAGCGAATCGCCGATGTCCGGCAGCACCACGTGGCGCAGGCCGAACGCCTCGATCCAGTCCTTGAGTACCTCGATGTCGCCGGGGGTGAGCGACGAATTCGCCAGCACATTCACCTGCCGGCGGCGGCGCCCGACGTGGTTCGTCTCGGGCACCATGTACTCGACGATGGCCTCGACCGCGGCGGCGAAGCCGGTCTCCAGCGAACCCGTGAAGTCCGGCGTGTTCACCGGCACCACGGCGATGTGGTCGTACTGCGGATACGTCTCGCGGAAGCGCTTCACCAGGCGGCGGATGTCCGTGCCCTGCGTTTCCGACAGCCCGGTCGTCGGCAGGCCGATGATCTCGGGCGAATTCTTCTCGCAGATCGTCTTCAGCCCCTCGATGACGTTCTCGTCGGCGCCCATCACCGTCGACACCTGGTCCATCGCCGTCGTCTGCAGCGGAATCGGCTCGCGGAAATGGCGCACGAAGAACACCTTGCCGAAGGCCGTGCAGCCCTGCGAGCCATGCATCATGGGGATGGCATTGCGCAAGCCGAGGAAAGCGAGCGACGCCCCGACGGGCTGGCTCACCTTCAGCGGACTCACCGCCAGTGCTTTCGCGCGCTTCAGTATCTCGGCCATGACATTAGCCCCAAACAAAGGGAGGACAGCCCTTCCTTTGCAATGGCCATGCCAGAGCGGAATTACTTACGGTTCAATGGGTTGGCGGAGATGCGGTTTGTAGGAAAGACGACATCTGAGGGAAATGCTGGAATGGGTGGCGTGTTGCCACGACTGACTTTTTCCTTCCCGTGCTAGCCTCCCGTCATCAAAGCCACCACAGAAAGGCCGCCACACCATGTCCGATAACAACAACCACGAGGACCGCGTTGCGGTGCTGGTCGATTGCGACAACACGTCGCCGGAGATTCTGGAATACGCGCTGTCGGTGGTGGCGCAGTTCGGCCGCGTGGTGGTGCGGCGCGGTTACGGCAACTACCAGACGCTGGCGAACAAGTGGCAGGAGGCGCTGGTACGGCTGGCGTTCACGCCCTGCCTGCAATATCAGTACGCCTCGGGCAAGAACACCTCCGACATCGCGCTGGCGCTCGATGCGATCGAGGACCTGTTCGAACAGCGCGCGGAGACCTACTGCCTGGTGACCAGCGATTCCGATTTCGCCTACCTGTGCCGCAAGCTACGCGAGCGCGGCGCGACGGTGTGCATCGTCGGCGAGGAGAAGACGCCGGACGCGCTGCGCAACGCCAGCGACAAGTTCTTCGAATACCAGCCGCCGGAAGCCGAGGGACAGAAGAAGACCCAGCCGAAGCCGGTGCAGAAGCAGCGGCCGAAGTCGCTGCTCGCCGCCGTGGCGCTGCTGGCGACGGAAGCGCCCGAGGGCTGGGTGCACCTGAGCGCGCTGGGCAGCTACCTGCGCCGCAGCGACCCGAGCTTCACGCCCAAGAAGTACGGCCACGGCGGGCTGCTGGAAATGGTGCAGACCTATCCCGACCTGCAAACGCGCAAGGACGCCGGCGCGCACTGGGTGCAACCGAAGGAAGCCGCCGCCAAGGCACAATAGTGGCGTCTCGCCACGACTGACTTTTGAGGACGACCATGCGCCTGCTCCACACCATGCTCCGAACCGGCGACCTCGACCGGGCCATCGCTTTCTACTCCGACGTGCTCGGCATGAAGCTCCTGCGCCGCAAGGACTACCCGGAAGGCAAGTTCACGCTGGCCTTCATCGGCTATGGCGACGAAGCCAGTAATTCGGTGATCGAACTGACCTACAACTGGGGCGTCAGCCAGTACGAGCTGGGCACGGCCTACGGCCACATCGCCATCGAGGTGGACGATGTCTATGCGGCCTGCGCGGCGGCCAAGGCCAAGGGGGCCCGCATCGTGCGCGAGGCCGGACCGATGAACGCGGGCACGACCGTCATCGCCTTCATCGCCGACCCCGACGGCTACTTCATCGAACTGATCGGCCGCAAATAGTGGCGTATCGCCACGGCTGACTTTGTGGCCTTCTCAGCCCTCGACGGCTTCGAGCGAGATTGCCGGCGAGGTTTCGAGCGCCTTCTTGACAGGACAGGCACCGGCGTTGCGCAGCAAACCGGCCACGTGATCCTTCGGGAAACTCGACGGCACGCGAACCCGCAGCTTGATGTCGGTCAGTTGGTGCGCGGCGTTGAAAACCGGCTCCAGTTCGACCCGGATACCGTCGTGCGGCAGGTTCCACTTGCGGCAGTAACGCTGCGCGAAGTAGGCCGTGCAGGCGGCAACGCCGGTCAGGAAGATGTCGTAGGGAGCGGGCGCGGTGTCCTCGCCCCAGGGATTCGGCTGATCGGAATCGATGACGAACTTGTCGTCGATGCGGGTCTGGATCTTGGCGCCGTCCAGCACGTGGGAAACGATCATGGGAAAGCTCCTTCATTTCATTAGACACCGCTAATATACACACCTCCTCCCGAACGACTCGACGATCATGACTTTGCTTTGGCTTCCGTTGGGCGGCGTCGCCCGGTCAACACCATCCACCCTGGTGGCGTATTGTCACGACTGACTTTTCCCGTACCCTTCCCCCATGCAAATCTGGGTCGATGCCGATGCCTGCCCGAAGCCGATCAAGGAAATCCTGTTCCGGGCGGCGACGCGCACGGGCATTGCCGTAACGCTGATAGCCAACCAGATGCTTGCCGTGCCGCGCTCGCCGCACATCCGCGCGGTGCAGGTGCCGAAGGGCTTCGACGTGGCGGACAACGAGATCGCGCAGCGCGTGGCGACGGGCGACCTGGTGATCACCGCCGACATTCCGCTGGCGTCTGAAGTAATCGCCAAGGGCGGGCGGGTGCTGACGCCGCGCGGCGAACCCTACGACAAGGGCAGCATTGCGGCGGCGCTGACCATGCGCAACTTCATGGACACGCTGCGTTCGACGGGCGTGGAGACCGGCGGGCCGGCGTCGTTCTCGGCCAGCGACCAGCACGCCTTCGCGCGGCAGTTGGATCGCGAATTGATGGGAAAGAAGCCCGACTAGTGGCGTACCGCCACGGCTGACCAGCCCGAAGGGCGCAGGACGCCACGAAGTGGCGGTCCCGAGCAACGCGAGGGATGGGGCGCAGCCCCACACTCTTCGGGCCGATCGCGCACTCTCTTGAGGCATCACGCACCGTTCCCGGTCAGCGCGGCAAATACACCTGCACCTTGTGGTGGATTGAACTCGCTGATCTGACAGGGAAATGATTTTCGCCGGGTTGCGGCCTGCATCTTGCTCGCTTGTCGGGGAAGTCATCGACGACAGATGGAGCAACCAGATGATCTCCCTGAACGAATGCATCGGCATGAGCGGGTTGCAGGAGGAGGAAGTGGCCGTCGTGGCGGAGCACGAGCACCTGCCGCTGATGGTGGCGGCGGAGCTGGCGCAGACGCTGCTGGAGACGCCAAGAGGCCTCTATTCCCTGCACGTGATGTTCCGGGACCGGCTCGCAGCGCTGGCCACGGGCCGCGAGCGGGTCAAGGAACACCAGCTCGCGGCCCTGTACGCGCAGTTCCGCATCCGCCATCCGTTGCCGCGCATTCTCTGAAGTTGGCGCCGAAGCCGCGGCTTACACTACGGCGTCCGCATTTCAGGAATCACGCAATGAGCATCGAACTCTCCCCGCTCGAAGCGCGCGTCATCGGCTGCCTGATCGAAAAGCAGATCACCACGCCCGAGCAGTACCCGCTCTCGCTCAACGCCCTGGTGAATGCCTGCAACCAGAAGAGCAACCGCGACCCTGTGATGGAACTCGCCGAAGCGGAGGTGCAGGCCACACTTGACGGGCTGGTGAAACGCTATCAGGTCAGCGAACACGGCGGCTTCGGCAGCCGGGTGGCCAAGTACCAGCACCGCTTCTGCAA
Source organism: Rhodocyclaceae bacterium (assembly GCA_035654135.1). Taxonomy (GTDB): domain Bacteria; phylum Pseudomonadota; class Gammaproteobacteria; order Burkholderiales; family Rhodocyclaceae; genus Fen-999. Next base: position 4,235 of record DASRXN010000134.1, read on the forward strand.
CACCGAGTACGGGACACTGAAGTTCTCGCCGCAGGAACTAGGCATCGTCTGCGAACTGCTGCTGCGCGGCCCACAGACGCCGGGCGAGCTGCGCAGCCGGGCCAGCCGAATGGCCCGTTTCAACGGCGCCGATGAAGTGGAAGCGGCGCTCGATGCGCTGGCGCGGCGCGAGGACGGACCCTTCGTCGTCCGCCTGCCGCGCGAATCGGGCAAGCGCGAATCGCGCTATGCCCACCTGTTCAGCGGCGAGCCGGACATTGCCGCTGCGCCCGAACCAGCTACGCCGTCGACGGGACATCCCCCCGGCCGACTCGAACTGATCGAGCAGCGGCTGGCCGAACTGGAGGCCGAAGTCGCGCGCCTGCGCGAACAACTGGCGGCGCAGCGGCCCTAGTGGCGTCTCGCCACGACTGACTTTTCCCGGTCTCAGTCCGGAATCTCGGCCTCGACCAGTTTTGCCAGCAGGAGCAGCGATTCCTGCCAGCCCAGATAGCAGCCTTCGGCGGGAATCACCTCGGGCACGCCCTCCTGCACGATGTCCACGTCCGTCCCGCAGGACACGGCCTTCAGGGTGATTGTGGTCACCATCTCGCCTGGCACATTTGGGTCGTCGAAGGCATCGGTATGTCGGATGCGTTCGTTCGCCACGAGTTCGAGATAGCGGCCGCCAAAGGCGTGGCTATTGCCAGTGGTGAAGTTCGTGAACGACATCTTGTAGGCGCCACCGACTTTGGCATCCAGTTGGTGAACCCGGCAGGTGAAGCCGTTGGGCGGCAGCCATTTGGCCACAGCGTCGGCATCGAGGAACGCGCGATAGATTCGTTCGGGTGGCGCGCGGAGCACCCGGTGCAGGCGAATGGTGTTTGCGGGCATGGTCTTGTCCTTTCCGTCGCGCACTACGCTACTTGGCGAAGCAGTAGTACAAGCCTTCGCCGCCGGTCGGGCGGATCTTCTCCGGACTGCAGCCCAGCGTCGGATGGGCGGAGTTCCATGAAACTGCCCAGGACGCGTCGATGGGCCCTGCGCGATCATGATGGCCAGTCATGGCGGCGCCGCTGTCGCTGCCGTTGGTCCAGTTGCTGCACGTCATGTCGGCAAACCGCGGAACGGGAGGAAAGGCAGTGCCATCCGGCCGCGAACCGGTCAGCATGTCGTGGGTGTTCGGCTTCTCGGTACGGCCGTTCACGAGCTGCCCTTTCTCAGTCAGGGCCGTCTGCTTGTTGAGGTTGCTGGCCGGCGAATGCAGTTCCTCGACCGAACGGGCAATCAGCACGCCCTGGACGTTGTACCAGGGGCCGGTGCCGATGCGATCGCGGGCATTCACGTAATTCGGGTCGTCCAGTCTGGACGCCTGGGTGCTCAGATAAGCGTGCCAGGTGCGGCCACCTGCGCCCACGGCCGCAGCGAGCGCCTGGCAGTGCCGGTCGGCGCCTTCGAGCCCGCCGAGGTCGCCGCCTTTGCCGGGGCCGACGCTGGTGACGAAGAAGGTCATGTTCTGCGGACCGGGCTCCATGCCGGCGCACGCGGCCAGGCCCAGCGCGGCGGCGGCCGCCAGCGACATCCGTCCTTGGGTGGAATTCATCATGGTCTCCTCTGTTGTTGGAATGGCGAACTCCGCGGTTCGGTTGCCAACATAGCCGGAAATGGCCAGGACAACAACATCGACTCAGGTGGGGCCAAACGGCGTACCGCGACGGCTGACTTTCAACGAGCAACGCGATACGGCAGGTGCCCGGCCATGTCGTCCTGATAGTCGAGCATGGCGCCCTCCTCGCGCTCAAGATGGCGCGCCACCGCCTCGCGCAGGCGCCGCTCGGCGATCCAGAACGCCGACCAGGTCGATACCGGCTCGAAGCCGCGCGCGATCTTGTGCTCGCCCTGCGCCCCGGGCTCGAAGCGTTGCAGGCCGTGATCGATGGCGTACTCGATGCCGGCGTGATAGCAAAGCTCGAAATGTAGGCCCGGACAGTCGATGTCGGCGCCCCAGTGGCGACCGTAGAGCGCCGCATCGTCGCGGTAGCAGATCGCCGAGGCGACCGGATGATCGTCATGAAAGGCGAGGAATACCACCATGCGACGCCCGAGCGCCGCGCCAACGCCGCGGAAGAAATCGAGCGAAAACGCGGCGAAGCCACCCAGCCGCTCGAAGGTACTGCGGTAGTGGCGATGGATGGCCGCCCAGAGCACATCATCGATCTCGTCGCCGTGGCGCGCCTCGACGCGCAGGCCGGCGTCGCCCACCGCGCGCCGCTCGCGTTTCAGCTTCTTGCGCTTCTCCGATGTGAAGGTGGCGAGGAAATCGGTGAAGTCCCGGTAGCCGCGATTGATCCAGTGGAACTGCACACCGCGCCGCATGAGCAGCCCCGCCGCCTCGAGGG
>DASRXN010000135.1:0-4435 GCA_035654135.1 Rhodocyclaceae bacterium
TGCCAGACGCCGCTTCCTGACGGCCTCGGCCAGCAGGTCAAGCACCGTCACCGTATCCTCCCAGCCGATGCAGGCGTCGGTGATGGACACGCCGTGGTCGAGCGCCAAGCCTGGCTTGAGATCCTGCCGGCCGGGGTTGAGATGCGATTCGACCATGACGCCGAAGATACGGTCATCACCGTTGGCCAGTTGCCCGGCGACGTCGCGGGCGACGTCAATCTGCTTCTTGTAGTCCTTGCGGCTGTTGGCGTGCGAGAAGTCGACCATCACGCGTGCCGCCAGGCCCGACTTTCCGAGCTCGACGCAGGCGGCATCGACGCTGGCCGCATCGTAGTTGGTGTGCTTGCCGCCGCGCAGGATGACGTGGCAGTCCTCGTTGCCGTTGGTGGAGACGATGGCCGAGTGGCCGGCCTTGGTCACCGACAGGAAATGGTGCGTGGCGGCGGCGGCCTTGATGGCGTCGACGGCAATCTTGATGTTGCCGTCGGTACCATTCTTGAAGCCCACCGGGCACGAAAGGCCGGAAGCCAGTTCGCGGTGCACCTGCGATTCGGTGGTGCGCGCGCCGATGGCGCCCCAGGCGATCAGGTCGGCGGTGTATTGCGGCGTGATGGTGTCGAGGAACTCGGTGGCGCAAGGCAGGCCGAGCTCGTTGATCTCCCATAGGAGCTTCCGCGCCAGGCGCAGTCCTTCGTTGATCTTGTAGCTGCCGTCGAGGCGCGGGTCGTTGATCAGGCCCTTCCAGCCGACCGTGGTGCGCGGCTTCTCGAAATAGACACGCATGACGATCTGCAGATCGGCGCCGAGGCGTTCGCGTTCCGTCTTCAGCCGGCGCGCGTATTCCATCGCCGCGTCGTAATCGTGGATCGAGCAGGGACCGACCACGACCAGCAGCCGGTCGTCCGAGCCGTGCAGGATACGGTGGATGTCGGCGCGCGCCTCGTAGGTCGACGTCGCCGCCGGCTCGGAGGCCGGAAACTCGCGCAGCAGGTGGGCCGGGGGCGAAAGTTCCTTGATTTCCTTGATGCGGACGTCGTCGACGATGTGTTTCATGGTGAAGCAACGGTTTGGCGAGTGAACAATTCTAACGCATCGATACAGGCCGACTGTCGTACTCCGACCACACTCGAACCGGCAGGAAGGATCGGAGTCTAATTTTGGGTTTTATGGGCCTGCATCAGGGAACACGACATGGGTGAAGGAGTGGCGAATATCCTGCTGGTGGATGACGATCCGGACATGCTGCATTTGCTGCAGCTGCGTCTGGAAGCCGCTGGCCACGCGGTCACTACGGCCGGCAGTGCCGAGCAGGCCCTGACCATTCTGGCGGTGGAGCGCCCCCATCTCGTGATCAGCGACATGCGGCTGCCCGGGATGGATGGCGTCGCTCTCAGCGTCGCGATCCACCGCGACGACATGACGCTGCCTGTGATCATTCTGACCGCCCACGGCACCATCAACGAAGCGGTGGACGCCGCACAGCAGGGAGTCTTCGACTACCTGACCAAGGCCTGCCCGCCCGAAGAGCTCGAGCTTGCGGTTTCGCGTGCCCTCGCCACGGTAGGGCCGGCTCCCGCTGCGACAGCGCAGGGCGGGTGGCGGGCAGAAATCATCACCCGCAACGCGGCGATGGAGAATCTGCTTGCCCAGGCGCAGCTGGTGGCGGCCGGCGACGCCAGCGTCCTGATTCTCGGCGATTCCGGCACCGGCAAGGAGCTCTTGGCCAGAGCCATCCATCGCGCCGGCCCGAGGGCAGAGGCCCCATTCCTGGCCGTCAACTGCGGCGCCATCCCGGAACCATTGCTGGAGTCTGAGCTGTTCGGTCACATCAAGGGCGCCTTCACGGGCGCCACGCGGGACCATAACGGTGTCTTCCAGGAAGCCGGCGGCGGTACGCTGCTGTTGGACGAGATCGGGGACATGCCACTGCCTTTGCAGGTGAAGCTGCTGCGGGTGCTCGAACAGCGGGAGGTGCGCCCCGTTGGCGCCACGACCACCGTCTCCGTCGATGTGCGCATCATTTCCGCCACCCACCGGAACCTGGAGGCGCAGGTGGAGGCGGGCCGCTTCCGCGAAGATCTCTACTACCGCCTCAAGGTCGTGACACTGACGATCCCTTCGCTGGACGAGCGACGCGATGATGTTCCCCTGCTTGCCGTCCATTTCCTCCGGCGGCTGGCCGAGCGCTATGGCAAGAAGATCAGTGGCTTCGCGCCGGAAGCGAGCCAACTGCTCGCCGCCGCCGCCTGGCCTGGCAATGTCCGCCAGCTCTACAACGTGGTGGAACAGGCGGTGGCACTCAGCACGATGGCAGTCATCCCGGCCAGGTTGGTCGGCAACGCCCTTTCGTCGCCCCGGGACGTGGTTCCTCTGGAGGAGGCCCGCCTGCGTTTCGAGCGCGATTACCTGTGCCAGTTGCTGCGCCTGACCGGCGGCAGCGTGGCTCAGGCGGCGCGACTGGCGCGGCGCAATCGCACCGACTTGTACAAGTTGCTCCAGCGTCACGGCATCGATCACTCCCTGTTCAAGGACGTCGAACACCAATAAAAAATCCCCGCCGACGAATCAGCGGGGATTTCTGCTTCAAGCGAGAGGGTTAGCGGGACCGGCTGCCGGACAACGTGCGCGCAGCAGGCAGATCATCATCGTCATCATCGTCGTCCCAATCGCCACCGCCACGCGACTTGAGCGGATTATGCTTGTGCGAGTGATTCTTGGGCGGCTTGACCTTCGGCGGCTTCGTCGTCGGCGGTGTGGTTACCGGCGGCTGGGTCACGGGGGGTTGAGTAACCGGCGGCTGCGTGACGGGTGGTTGGGTCACCGGGGGCTGAGTCACCGGCGGCTGAGTGACAGGCGGTTGGGTCACGGGTGGTTGCGTGACCGGCGGCTGAGTCACCGGCGGTTGGGTCACCGGTGGCTGAGTGACCGGCGGCTGCGTGACTGGCGGCGTATGGCACGTTGTGCAGGGCAGGCCGTCGGGAACGGTCGGGTGGGGCGCCGGTGGAGCTGGAGCGACACAGGCGCCACAGTCGGGAAGCGCATGGGCCGCAGAGGCCATGAAGGTGAGGGGCACAACTGCCAGCAGAGCTCCGAGCAGCGGGCTTTTCCGGCGGCCTGCAGCCGCCGCGTCATCAGTACGTGTTTCGCTAAGGTTGATGAGATTCAATACCTTCTCCTAGTCGATAAGTTGGATCTTTCGCGGCGACAACCGAATGGAGGTCGCCACAGCCTCCTTTCAGCAAAGGCTGTGCCTGAAGATAAAAATCCATATAAACCAATAAGTTATCTAATTGCTTGGGCAGCAGGCTCAATACGATGAGATCTGATTCCGTCGCTCTGTTGCGACGGCGGGTTTGCGCAATGGGCACAACCAATTGAATCGACGACACTTCCGGTTGTCGCAATTGACAGACAACTAGGAATCGATGTTCAGTTTTCCTTCCCATCCGCCGCCCAGAGCACGGTAAAGCCCGACCAGGGAAGCAAAGCGCAGATAACGGGAACTGCTCAACGTCGCTTCGGTGCCGATCAGTGACCGCTGGGCTTCAAGAACGGTCGGGTAGTCGACACCGCCCGCCAGATAACGCCTTTCCGCCAGCTGATAGGCTCTCTGCGCCTGTTCCCGAGCCTGTTCCCGCACCGTCTGCAGGGTGGTGAACTGTTCGACACCAGCCAGCGCGTCCTCGACATCGCGGAATGCGGACAGGACGGTCTGCCGGTAGTTTTCGACCAACTCCTGTCGGCGGGCAACGGAAAGATCCACTTGTGCCGAAAGCCGCCCGCCATCGAAGATCGTTGCCAACAGTTCGGCGCCAGCCAGGGCAAAGCCGGTACCGGGGCCGAACAATCCGCCGAAAGTCGCTGCGGCGGTGCCTGCCCGGGCCGTGATCGCGACACGCGGCAGCAGCGCTGCCCGGGCGGCACCGATGTCGGCGTGGGCCGCCATGAGGGCGGCCTCCACTTGGCGAATGTCGGGGCGCCGTTCCAGTAACCCCGACGGGAGTCCTCGCGGGACTTCGGGCACCGTAACAGTCGCCAGTGGAACGCTGGAGACGGTCAGGTTCGCCGGTACCCGACCCAGGAGCAAGGCCAAGGCGCCCAAGGCCGCTTGGCGCTGCTGCACCAACGGTGGAATCGCCGCCTCCGTGTTGGCCGCCAAGGTGCGTTGCTGGGCGAGTTCCAGGGCCGAGAGTCTACCTTCCCGATTCTGCAGTTCGACGATGGCCAGCAGGCGGCGAACGGTGTCCAGGCCGTAACGAGCCGCGGTGAGTTGCTCATTGAGCGAAAGCACTTGAAAGTAGAGGCTCGCCACCTCGGCCGTCAGCGCGATGCGCAAGGCGTCCTCAGCATAGCGGTTTGCCAGGAGGCCCGCCTCGGCGGATTCCCTGGCATGACGGTTGACGCCCCAGATATCCGGGTCGAAGCCCGCGCCGAT
>DASRXN010000136.1:0-3589 GCA_035654135.1 Rhodocyclaceae bacterium
GTCAGCCGGGTCATCGGCGGCCACTGGGGCTTGGTGCCGAAGCTCCAGGCGCTTGCCGTGGAAAACAGGATCGAGGCCTGGAACCTGCCGCAGGGCGTCATCAGCCACCTGTTCCGCGACATCGCCGCCGGCAAGCCGGGCACGCTGACGCGCATCGGCCTCGGCACTTTCGTCGATCCGCGCCATGGCGGCGGCAAGCTCAACGCCAGGACTACCGAGGACATCGTCCGCCTGATGCCCATCGACGGCGAGGATTATCTCTTCTACAAGGGCTTTCCGATCCACGTGGCGCTGATCCGAGGCACCACCGCCGACATCGACGGCAACATCACTATGGAGAAGGAGGCGCTGACGCTGGAGGCGCAGGCGCTGGCCATGGCGGCGCACAATTCCGGCGGCATCGTCATCGCCCAGGTCGAGCGCATTGCCGAGCGTGGCAGCCTCAACCCGCGGCTGGTGAAGATTCCCGGCGTGCTGGTCGATTGCGTCGTGATCGCCGAAAAGCCTGAGTACCACGCCCAGACTTTCGCCGAGCAGTACAACCCGGCCTTCTCGGCCGAGATTCGCCTGCCGATGTCGGCGCTGCCGCCGATGGAAATGAGCGAGCGCAAGATCATCGCCCGCCGCGCCGCCATGGAACTGGCGTCGGGCGCCGTCGTCAATCTCGGCATCGGCATGCCCGAAGGCGTCGCCGCCGTGGCGGCCGAGGAACGGATCATCGACCGCATGACCATGACGGCCGAGCCGGGTGTAGTCGGTGGCATTCCGGCCGGCGGCCTCAACTTCGGCGCCGCCGTGAATACCCAGGCCATCATCGACCAGCCCAGCCAGTTCGACTTCTACGACGGCGGCGGCCTCGACATCGCCTTTCTCGGCCTCGCCCAGGCCGACCGCCAAGGCAATCTCAACGTTTCCAAGTTCGGTCCGCGCCTCGCCGGTGCCGGCGGTTTCATCAACATCTCGCAGTCGGCGCGTAAAGTGGTGTTTGTCGGCACTTTCACCGCCGGCGACCTGGAAGTTGCGGTCGAGGATGGCGCGCTGCGCATCCTCAAGGAGGGGAAGTCGCGCAAGTTCGTGCAGGAAGTCGAGCATCGCACCTTCAGCGGTCCGGTAGCCGCGGCTGCCAGCAAGACAGTGCTCTACATCACCGAGCGCTGTGTGTTCAAGCTCTGCCCCGACGGCCTGGAACTGCTGGAAATCGCACCCGGCGTCGACTTGCAGCGCGACATCCTCGAGCGGATGGACTTCGTGCCCATCATGCGTGACGAAGTGAAATTCATGGACGAACGGATCTTTCGCGACCGCCCTATGGGTCTCAGCGCCGACCTGCCGGCCGATTGATTCAGGTCAGGGAACCATAAGACCTTGCTGTTAGGATAAACTTTATCGAATTCAACGGAGAGGGAGTGGATCATGGCGACCAAGCACGAGTTCGGCGAAATTCAGCGCAAGAACATGGAAGCGGCGATGCGCTTGGCGCAGCTTTCGATCGAGAACTCGCAGCGCATCATGGCGCTGCAATCGCAACTGGCGCGCGAGCTGTTTCAAGAGAGCATCGACCAGGCCAAGGCCCAGACCGGCTCGAAGGATCCCCAGGACATCATGAAGCTGCGCGCCCGCTACGCCCAGGAAACGACGCAGAAGATGATCGCCGCCGCGCAGCAGGTGGCGGAGATCGGCAACAGCGCGCGGGTCGAATTCTCCCGCTTGCTGACCGAGCAACTGGCCGCGGGCAGCCAGGACATGGTCGATGCCTTCCAGTCGTTCTTCAAGGCCCTGCCCGGCCAGAATACCAACGTACTGGAAACCATGCAGCAGGCCATGGCCAACGCCAAAAGCGCCTACGAGCAAATGACCACGGCCTCGAAGGCTGCGTTCGAAAACATCAACGAAATGACCAAGAAGGCGGCGCCGCGCAAGAAGTAACCGGCAGCCGCGCCGGCACGAACGAATCAGGGAGAACAGCGTTGGGCAATAACAGGAGCATGCGCACGCCCTTGTTGGTGACGGTGTTCATTTCGTCACTGATCATGCTGGCCGGCGGGGTGATCGCGCTCAAGTCGTTGAGCGATGTCGCCGGGCGCTTCGCCGAGTTCGTCGAGCGCGATCAGGCGCGGCTGCAGGCCTACAACGGCATGTATGCCCAGGGTCTGCAAACCGGCCAGGCGATCAGGAACATCATTCTCGACGCCGCCAATCCCAAGGCTTACAAGAACCTCGAGACGGCACAACAGGAATTCAGCGGCCACCTCGACGCCGCCAGGAAATTATCGGCGGATATTGACGAAGCCAGCCTGCTGACCGACATGGAACAGCGATGGGCCGCCAACACGGTGTTGAAGAACCGGATTCGCGACCTCGCCAAGGCGGGCCAGACTGCCGATGCGGTGCAGGCGCTGAACAAGGACGAAACTCCCTCCTGGCGCGCGATCAAGGACATCCTGCTCAAGCGCACGGACGAACAGGCCGCCGCTGTGGCGGCGTCCAAGAAGGCAGTCGAGGAACAGGCTGCCCGCGGGCGGATGCTGACCATCATCGCCTTCGTCGTCGCCTTCGCCGTCGCCCTGCTGACGCTGACCATGGCCATCAACCGCCTGCGCAAACCCCTGCTGACGCTCGAAGAATCGATCCGGCAACTGGAGTCCGGCGACGGCGACCTGACCCGCCGGCTGCCGGTAGCAACGGACGACGAGATAGGCCGCGCCTCGGCCTCATTCAACAAATTCCTCGATAGCCTGCAGCGAACCATCGGCAATGTTCAGGGCGAGGCGAACAAGGTCGCGCAGGAGTCGGCGCAGGTGGCCGCCACCGTCGCCGACGTGTCGGCAGCGTCGTCGCATCAGGCCGAAGCCTCCGCCGCCATCGCCGCTGCCATCGAGCAGTTGATCACCAGCATCGAGTCGGTGGCAGCTTCCGCCCAGGCCGTTCAGGACACTTCCGACCTGAGTCTGCGTCAGGCCCAGGAAGGCTCCCGGAGCGTCGCCGACCTGAGTCAGGATATGAACCGCATCGAGGAGTCGATCCAGGGCATCGCCCAGGCGACCGAGCAGTTCGTCACCAACTCACGCACGATTACCGGCCTGACCGGTGAGGTCAAGGAAATCGCCAACCAGACCAATCTGCTGGCGCTCAACGCGGCCATCGAAGCAGCGCGGGCTGGCGAACACGGCCGCGGCTTCGCAGTGGTGGCCGACGAAGTGCGCGGACTGGCGGAAAAATCGGGCAAGGCCGCAGCCGGAATCGACACCATCACCCAGGCCATTCGCGCCGAATCGCAAAACCTCGAAAGTGCCATCCATGCCAGCGCCGAGGTGCTGCGGCAGAGCCGGGAATCGCTGGAAAGCGTTGCCGGTGTACTGAGGGAGAGCGCCACGGTAGTCGACAAGGAACACCAAGGCATCGACGACATCAACCACTCGCTCGCGGAACAGAAGAGCGCCGGCCACGAAATCGGCCGCAATCTCGAATCCATCGCCCGGTCGGCCGAACAGACCAGCGCTGCGGCGCGACAAACGGCCGCTTCCGCACAGGAGCTCAAGGACAGTTCGTCGCGGTTGCAGGCCGGCGTCGGCCGCTTCCGGGTCTAGGC
>DASRXN010000137.1:0-16122 GCA_035654135.1 Rhodocyclaceae bacterium
TCGCTGAAGGAACTCTCAGCCGCGCTGGCGGCAAGGAAGATATCGGCAGTCGAACTGGCGACGCTGTTCCTCGACCGTATCGAGTCCCGCAATCCGGCGCTCAACGCCTTCATCACCATCGATCGCGAGCGGACGCTGGCGGCTGCCCGTGCCGCTGACGAGCGCCGCAGCAAGGGTGAAGGCGGACCCCTGCTAGGCATCCCGCTGGCGCACAAGGACATCTTCTGCACCGAAGGCTGGCTGACCACCTGCGGCTCGAAGATGCTCGCGAACTTCGTCTCGCCCTACGATGCCCATGTGGTCTCGCAATTGAAGGCGGCCGGCATGGTGACGCTGGGCAAGTGCAACATGGACGAGTTCGCCATGGGCTCGTCGAATGAGACCTCGCACTTCGGACCGGTGAGGAACCCCTGGGATACTAGTCGCGTGCCTGGCGGTTCCTCCGGCGGTTCGGCCGCCGCCGTAGCGGCGCGCTTGGCGCCGGTGGCCACCGGTTCCGACACCGGTGGCTCGATCCGTCAGCCGGCGGCGTTGTGCGGCCTGACCGGCCTCAAGCCCACCTATGGCGTGGTTTCGCGCTACGGCATGATCGCCTTCGCTTCCAGCCTCGACCAGGGCGGGCCGATGGCCAAGTCGGCCGAGGATTGCGCACTGCTGTTGAACGCCATGGCCGGCTTCGACGCGCGCGATTCGACCAGTCTGGATCGGCCAGTCGAGGATTACACTCGCGATCTGGCGAAGCCTCTTGCCGGCCTGCGTATCGGGCTGCCGAAGGAGTTCTTCGGCGCTGGCATGGACGACGATGTGCGTGGCGCAGTCGATGCGGCGCTGGACCAGTACCGCAAGCTGGGCGCCGCGACGGTGGATGTCGGGCTGCCGAATTCCGGCCTGTCGGTACCGGCTTATTATGTAATTGCGCTAGCCGAGGCGAGTTCCAACCTGTCGCGCTTCGACGGTGTTCGTTATGGCCACCGGGCTGCCGAATACGGCGACCTCATCGACATGTACTGCAAGAGCCGGGCACAAGGTTTCGGAGAGGAGGTGAAGCGGCGCATCCTCATCGGCACCTACGTGCTCTCGCATGGCTACTACGACGCCTACTACCTGCAGGCGCAGAAAATACGGCGTCTCATCGCGACTGACTTTCAGGAAGCCTTCAAGACCTGTGACGTCATCATGGGGCCGACGGCGCCCTCGGTGGCCTTCCGCTTCGGCGAGAAGAGCGCCGACCCCGTGCAGATGTACCTGTCGGACATCTACACCATCGCCGTGAACCTGGCCGGCCTGCCCGGCATGTCCATCCCCTGCGGCTTCGGGCAAGGCGACATGCCGGTCGGCCTGCAACTGATCGGTCCCTGGTTCGGCGAGGCGGCCATGCTCAACATCGCCCATCGGTACCAGCAGGCCACGGACTGGCATCGCCGGTCGCCTGCCGAAGGAGCGTGACATGAAACTCGCCGGTGCGATAACGATCCTGCTGTTGGCCCTGCTGGCTGGTTGCGCAACGAAAGAAACAGTGGCGCCGAAGCCCGCGCCCGTCCCGGCGCCGGCACCCGGAAGGGCGAAGCCGCCCACGGAAGCGCAGCCCGAGATCTACAGCCGCCTGGCCGGCCGCAAGATCAAGCCCATCGCGGTCAAACCCATCAACGTCAAGGCCGACTGTTCGTTCCGTGATCCCGATGGCTACGGCGGCAAGCTCAATCTGCTTGTCGAAGATTCCCAGGTGCGCCGCCTCCAGGCCGAGGTGCAGGTGCCCAGGCGCGGCAATTGCGCCTTCGCCCTCAAGGATTTCCGCCAGACGGCGAATGAGCCGGCCGTTACTTTGTCGGCTGCCAGCGGCCAGTGCACCGTGCGTTTGTGGGAACAGGAAGGTCGCGTCACCGTCGCGTTCAACAGCTGCAAGGACCGTTGCGGCGGCGACAGTTTCGATTACGTCTGGCCGATCCTGGTGGATGCCAGCACCGGCACTTGTTCCTGAGAGATGGCTATGAGTCAGCGGGAAGCTCAGTGGGAAGTGGTGATCGGGTTGGAGACCCATGCCCAGCTGCAGACACAGTCAAAGATTTTCTCGGGCGCTTCGACCGCCTTTGGCGCCGAACCCAATGTGCAGGCCTGCGCGGTCGACATCGCGCTGCCCGGCATGCTGCCGGTGCTGAACCGCGAAGCCGTCGTTTGCGCGATCAAGTTTGGTCTTGCGGTGGGTGGCGACATAGCGCCGCGCTCGATCTTTGCCCGCAAGAATTATTTCTATCCCGACCTGCCCAAGGGCTACCAGATCAGCCAGTACGAGATTCCGGTCGTGCTGGGCGGCGGTCTCGACATAAGAGTCAGCCATGGCGGCACGCCGGTCGAAAAGCACGTGCGCCTGACGCGCGCCCACCTAGAAGAGGACGCCGGCAAGTCGCTGCACGAGGACTTCCACGGCAAGACCGGCATCGACCTCAACCGCGCTGGCACGCCGCTGCTGGAGATCGTCACCGAGCCGGACATGCGTTCCAGCGCCGAGGCGGTGGCCTATGCCAAGGCGCTGCATTCGCTGGTGACATGGATCGGCATCTGCGACGGCAACATGCAGGAGGGCAGCTTCCGCTGCGACGCCAACGTTTCCGTGCGCCGGCCGGGCCAGCCGCTGGGCACGCGCCGCGAGATCAAGAACCTCAATTCCTTCCGCTTCATGCAGCAGGCGATCGACTACGAGATCGGCTGGCAAATCAACGAAATCGAGGAAGGCCGCAAGATCCAGCAGGCCACCGTGCTGTTCGATCCGGACACCGGCGAGACGCGCGCCATGCGCTCGAAGGAAGATGCCCACGACTACCGGTACTTCCCCGACCCCGACCTGCTGCCGCTGGAGATTACGCCGGCGTGGATCGACGAGGTGAAGGCCGGCATGCCGGAACTGCCGGGGGCGATGAAGGTGCGCTTCGAGACCGGCTACGGCTTGTCCGCTTACGACGCCGCTACACTGACCACCACCCGCGAAACTGCGAGGTACTTCGAGGACTGCGTCGCCGCGGCCGGACGGGAGCAGGCCAAGCTCTGCGCGAACTGGGTGATGGGCGAACTCGCCGCACGCCTAAATCGCGAAGAGCGCGACATAGCCGACAGCCCGATATCAGCGCCCCAGCTTGCCGGCGTGGTCAAGCGGATTGCCGATGGCACGCTCTCATCGAAGCTGGCCAAGGAAGTGTTCGAGGTGCTGTGGGGCGGCGAGGCAAAGGATGTCGATGCGCTGATCGAAGCGCGCGGCCTCAAGCAGGTGTCCGACGCCTCGGCCATCGAGCCGATCATCGACGAGGTACTGGCGGCAAACCCGAAGTCGGTCGAGGAATTTCGCGCCGGCAAGGACAAGGCCTTCAACGCTTTGGTCGGCCAGATAATGAAGGCGACCAAGGGCAAGGCCAACCCGCAGCAGGTCAACGACCTGTTGCGGAAGAAGCTGGCTGACTGACCCTCAGGTAGCGCCGCTTTTCGTCGTCGAAGCGTGTCTGGATAGCGGCGATTTCCCGTCTTCGGTCGTCCAGCGTCGCCTGTAGCGAGGCAAGTTCGGCCTGATTGTCGCGCATGTTCAGCTTGAGCGCCTCCGGCATCGGCCTCTTCTGAAAGAGCTCGGCCTCGGCCAGGAATTTTTGCTTGCGGGCAAGGGCTACGTCGTAACGTTCCTGCAACAGCTTCAAGCCGGTGTTTGCTTCCGCCAGCATGCGATCCCGTTTGGCGTCGATGTCCCTGGCGCTCGAGTAGCTGGCCAGCAGGGCGCGATTGAGGCGCTCCTCGTCGGCGGCCCGGCGCTCTTCTTCCTTCTTGCGCGCCAGTTCCGCGTCGCGCTGCGCACGCTGTTCGGCCGTCAGCGGCCCCTCGTGCTGCCTGGCCACCACACCCTGGGCGTTGAATTCCTGATAGGGCCGTTTCAGGCACTGGGGCAGCACGACATCGCCGCAGACCCGGCGACCGCCATCGTCGGTACAGCAATAGGTTCGCGCGACAGCGGGCAGCGTCGCGCCCGCCAAGGCAAGGAGCACGAGGCGCCTAGGCCACGCCATACTGTTCCCGGTAGCGGCTGACGGCGGGCAGCACCTGTTCCAGCTCGGGGTGGCCACGCAGGTAGTCGATCAGATCGACGAGGCTGGCGACCGCGATCACCGGCATGCCGTAAGTCGCCTCGACTTCCTGGACCGCCGACAGTTCTGCCTGGCCGCGCTCCTGGCGGTCGAGGGCGATGACGACGCCGGCGGCAGTGGCGCCGGCCGCGCGGATCAGTTCGACCGACTCGCGCACCGACGTGCCGGCCGAGATGACGTCGTCGATGACCAGTACGCGGCCCTGTAACGGAGCGCCGACCAGGGTGCCACCCTCGCCGTGGTCCTTGGCTTCCTTGCGGTTGTATGCGAAGGGGGTGTTGCGACCCTTGCCGGCCAGCGCCACCGCGGTGGCCGCCGCCAACGGAATGCCCTTGTAGGCCGGGCCGAACAGAACGTCGAAGGCAATGCCGGAAGCGAGAATGGCGCGGGCGTAGAAGTCGGCGAGACGGGCGAGCGATTCGCCGTCGTTGAACAGGCCAGCATTGAAGAAATACGGCGACAGCCGCCCAGCCTTGGTCTTGAACTCGCCGAAACGCAGCACGCCCCTGGCGCAGGCGAAAGCAATGAAATCCCGGCTAAAATTCATCGACTACCTCCCGCGGCGATTGTACATGCTGTGCATTGCCATACTTTGTTCTGCCGTGGCAGAAAGGTGAGCGGCCAAGATGCCGGATTTCCTTCAACTCGTGCTTGCGCCACCCGACAACAGCCTGCTGTATGTCGGCCAGTACGATCCGCTGCTGGTCGTGCTTTCGGTGGGTATCGCGATCTTCGCCTCCTACACTTCGCTGATGGTGTCGCAGCACGTCGCCAACATCGAGGCGCGGGGCCGTCGCCTGTGGACCCCGGTGGGCGGGTTGTGCATGGGCGCCGGCATCTGGGCGATGCACTTCACCGGCATGCTCGCGTTCAGCCTGCCGTGCGCCACCACCTACGATCCGACCATCACCCTGCTGTCGATGATCCCCGGAGTTCTGGCGAGTATCCTCGCCGTGGCCATCATCAGCCGCCGGCAGATCTCCCGCGGCCAGTTGCTGGCCGGTGGCCTGCTGCTGGGGGTGGGCATCGGCGCCATGCACTATTCCGGCATGGCCGCCTACCGCCTGAACGGCCTGATCCGGTATGACCTGTATCTTTTCCTGTTTTCGATTCTGGTTGCCGTAGTCCTGGCGACCCTGGCGCTCTGGGTCAAGTTCTACCTACAGTCCTGGCAGCAGCGGTGGCATGCCTTGGCAATGGTGATCGGCGCCATCGTCATGGGCTTGGCGGTCTCGGGCATGCATTACACGGCGATGGCCGCCGCCTATTTCGTCCGTCAAGGTGACACCGCCGTTACCGCCACGCTGACACCGACATTCCTGGCCTCAATCGTCCTGGTCGTGACCAGCGCTATCATCGTCATTACGCTGGTGGCAACCTTTCTTGCCAAGCCGTCGACGTTTCGTCTTGGCGGCAATCTGAAACTGGTCGGCACGCTGATCGCCGGCTGGAGCATGGCGGCATGGCTGGTTTCCGGCTACTACATCACGAACCTGGAGCAGCGCGAGTATTCGGCGGCGGCACAGATCGCGACCCAGCAGGCGGAAACCATCGCCGGCAATATCGACGAAGCCATCGGTGTGCTGCGCGGCATTCCGCTCGCCCTGTCACAGTACGAGGGCATCCGGACGGCACTACACCGCTTCGGCCCCGATGCGCGACCGGCTTCGGCCGCCTATGACCAGCGCAAGCGGATGTGGACCCAGGACAAGAGCCTGGAGGATCTGGGCCACTTCCTGCGTATCGTGGCCAGGAGCCTGAACGCAGACGCCATCTGGATCGTTAATGCCGCGGGTGATTGTGTCGCCGCCAGCAACGCCGGTGAGGCGAAGAGCTTTGTCGGCACGAACTACAGTGATCGGCAGTACTTTCAGCAGGCCCAAACCCTGCAGCCGGGGCGGCAATATGCCGTCGGCAAAGTCAGCAAGATCCCCGGCCTCTATTACTCATTTCCTGTTCAAGACCGGGGCCGCTTCATCGGGGCTGTGGTCGCCAAGCGCGATATCACTGATTTCTCGCGCTGGACCAGGCCGGTCAATGCCTTCGTCGCCGACGCGCACGGAATCATCGTCCTGGCCGAGGACAAGAGTCTGACGAATCGCTCGCTACCGGATTCGACGGTGCACCAACTGTCGGCACCGGAGCGGCAACTGCAATACCAGCGCGATACCTTCGAGCCGCTGGCGCTCGGCCTGTGGCGAGGCGCGGAATTTCCCAACGTGCTGCGCCTGGGCGACAATCCTCAGCCGGTGGCACTGGCTTACCGGACCATGCCGGACCATGCCATTACCGTCTATGTTCCTCGTCAGGCAGTGGAACTGGCGCGGCTCGAAGCCGAGAGATTCTGGGTATTCCTGCTGATGGCCCTGGCCGGCGACATGCTGATTGTCGCGGTGGGGTCGCTGCTGCTGTACATGCAGGCCATTCGCCTGGCGCGGGAGGCGGCCGGTGACGCCGCCAAGGTGTTGGAGGAGCAGGTTGCCGCGCGTACCGTGGCACTGAGCGCAGCGAACCTAGAACTGATCGAGACCCGGGACGCAGCCGAGGCGGCCACCCGCGCCAAGAGCGCGTTTCTGGCCAACATGAGTCACGAAATCCGTACGCCGATGAATGCCATCCTCGGCATGGCGCACCTGATCCGGCGCGAGGGCGTTACGCGGTCGCAGGCAGACCGCCTGGCAAAGATCGATGCTGCCAGCCAGCACCTGCTGGGCGTCATCAATGAGATTCTCGATTTGTCGAAGATCGAGGCAGGCAAGTTTGTCCTTGACGAAGCCCCTGTCGCCGTCGGCACCATCGCCGCCAACGTCGCCTCCATGCTGTTCGACCGCGCCCAGGCCAAGGGGCTCAGAATCCTCGTCGACACCGAACCCCTGTCGCACAATCTTCTTGGCGACCCTGGCCGCATAACCCAGGCATTGCTGAACCTTGCCACCAATGCGGTCAAGTTTACCGAGCGCGGAACTGTCACCTTGCGCGCACGCCGGCAGGAGGAATTGAGTGAGGGCGTACTGGTGCGGTTCGAGGTTCAGGATACGGGCATCGGCATCGCCGCCGATGTTATCGACAGGGTCTTCGATGCCTTCGAGCAGGCCGACGGTTCCACCAGCCGAAAGTATGGCGGCACCGGATTGGGACTCGCGATCACGCGGCGCCTGGCGCAACTCATGGGCGGTGACGCCGGTGTCGACAGTACTCCCGGGGTCGGCAGCACGTTCTGGTTTACGATCTTGCTGCGGAAAAGCGGTACCGCCATCGAGTCGCCTCTTGCGACGGTTGCGGAGTCGGCTGAAAAGGTTCTCCTGCGCGAGCATCGGGGCAGCCGGGTTCTCCTCGTCGAGGACGATGCCATCAATCGTGAGGTGGCGGTCGAGATCTTGAGCGATATCGGTTTCCGGATCGACGTTGCCGAGGACGGCGTGCAGGCGGTCGATCTTGCCGGGCGCCGGAACTATGCTGCGGTCCTGATGGACATGCAGATGCCGAACATGGATGGTCTCGAGGCGACCCGGCGAATTCGTCGGTTGCCCGGCGGTGAGGGCATCCCGATTCTCGCCATGACCGCCAATGCCTTCGCCGAGGACAGGGAGCGTTGTTTTACGGCCGGCATGAACGACTTCATTGCCAAACCCGTCGATCCGGAGGCACTGTTCGCGATGCTGCTGAAGTGGCTGTCGCGCTGACGGACCTTATTCACTGACCCGACGATGTCGCATCGAATTCTCACCCTTAATTTGAATGGCATCCGTTCGGCGGCCAACAAGGGCTTCTGCGACTGGCTTGCGGGCGAACAGGCGGATATCGTCTGCGTGCAGGAACTCAAGGCCCAGGAAGCGGATTTGACACCAGCGCTGCGCAACCCGGCTGGTTATCAGGGCTGGTTTCATTTTGCGGAGAAGAAAGGCTACAGCGGCGTCGGCATCTACGCACGGCAGCAACCGGATCGGGTGACGATGGGCATCGGCAACGAGGAATTCGATGCCGAAGGCCGCTATGTGCGCGCCGACTGGCAGGATCTGTCGGTCATTTCGGTCTACCTGCCCTCGGGCTCCAGTTCGCCCGAGCGGCAGGAAGCGAAGTTCCGCTTCATGGCAGAGTTTTACCCGCATCTGGCCGCCTTGCGTGCCGAAGGCCGGGAAATAGTCATCTGCGGCGACTGGAACATCGCCCACCGGGAAATCGACTTGAAGAACTGGAAGTCGAACCAGAAGAATTCTGGTTTCTTGCCGGAGGAGCGCGCATGGCTGACCAGTGTCTTCGAAGAACTGGGCTGGATCGACGTCTACCGTCGCCTGCATCCCGATGCGATCGGCGAGGCCTACACCTGGTGGTCGAACCGTGGCCAGGCCTGGGCCAAGAATGTAGGTTGGCGGATCGACTATCAGATCGCCACGCCGGGCATCGCCGCCACGGCCAAGACGGCGGCGGTATTCAAGGAGCGCCGTTTCAGCGATCACGCGCCGTTGACGGTCGACTACGATCAATGCATATGATCCATGTCATTGCGCCTGGCAGGCAAAGCCGGTAGGCTTTGTACTGTCGATATATCCCTTGTAGAGGAGAAATCATGAACGACGTGACAATGACGAACAAGAACAGGCTCGTTGCCGACATGAAGGTGGTGATGGCAGACGTAGAGGATCTGTTGCGCGTCACCGCCAGCCAGGCGGGTGACAAGGCGACTGAGTTGCGCGGCAAGATTCAGGAGCATCTTGTCACCGCACGCGCCAGTCTTGCCGACGCACAGGTTGCAGTGGTAGACAAGGCCAAGCAGGTCGGCCACGTCACCGACGACTATGTGCACGACAATCCGTGGCGTTCGGTCGGTGTCGCCGCCGGTGTCGGCTTGGTCATCGGGCTGCTCATCGGCCGTCGCTGATCCATGGCTGAGGCTTCCCCTCGCGGCGGTGTTTTCGCCTCGCTGCGGGGTCTGCTTGCGACCGGGGTCGCGATTGCGCAGACGCGTCTTGAGCTTCTTGCGGCGGAGTTGCAGGAAGAAAAGGCTCGGGTTGGTGGATTGTTGATTTTTGGCGGCGCGGCGGTGATTCTGCTGGCCGCCGGCTTGGTTTTTCTGGCCGTCTTCCTCACCGTGGTGCTGTGGGACAGCAATCGCCTGCTGGTGCTGGGTGTGTTCGCCTCTCTGTTTCTGGTCGGTGGCTTCGTTTCGCTGCTTATCGCCAGGCGTTACGCACGGACGCCTTCGGCCCTGTTTGCTGCCAGCCTGGCCGAGTTGGCCCGCGATCGGGAGTTGGCCGAAAAGTCAGCCGTGGCGGTTCGCCGACAATGAACGGGAAGCTGCTGGAACTGGCGTTGAAGAAGCAACGCCTGCAGCTCAAGAGCAACGACTTGCGTGAGCGCTGGCTGGATCATGCCCGCGGCCTTCAGCCGCTCTCAGAAGGCGTCGAAGGGGTCGGTGACGTATTCGCATGGTTGCGCCGCCATCCACAGTTGATCGTGGTTATAAGCGTGGTGCTGCTCGTGGCGCGACCGCGCAAGGCGCTGCGCTGGGCACGAAGGACCTTCCTGGCATGGCAGGTTTGGCGCAAGGGGCGAACCTGGCTGTCCAAGAGGCTGGCGTTCTGAATCAGAACACCATGTCGTAGCTGATGGACAGCAAGCGGGCATTACCGTAGGGAACGCTGTAGCCATCGCTGTTCAGGTTGAAATCCGGACCATTCCTGTCGCGCCAGCGATCGAGCTGGACCTTGACTGCGCTGGTGGGCGTCAGTTCGTAGCGCAATGACAGCGCCAGCACAGACCAGCGTTCTTCGTTTGAACTCGTATCCGCCAGGCGCTGCCAGTAGCGGTTGTAGGTTAGCATCGGCAGCCACTTGCCCATCCGGTAGCCGACGCCGATCAGATAGGAGTAGTCCTCCTCGCCAACCGGCTTGCGATCCATATAGAGATATTCGTTGTGGACCAGCCAGTCGCGGTAATCAATCCTGAACGACAGTGAATAGATGCGTTGCCGTGCCTTCGGCGAGTAGTCGTCACCTTCCCGTCGGTCCTGAATGTCGGACTGGATGTAGGCGGCGCGCGTTTCGAACCAGTCCCGGGTGAGCGAGAGGTCGGCACCGAGAATGTTGGTCCAGCGCGAATCCGTGCGGGTATCCTTGCCGTTGTAGATCTTCCAGAAACCGTTGTCGGTTCTGGTTTCGTTGCCGGCCAGAACATTCATGCCGGCCGACCAGGCACCCCACTGGCCGCGGTAGAGCAAGTTGGCGCCGTTGTAATTGACGATTTCCCAGCCGTACTGGCCCGGCGGCAGGTGTACCCAGGGATACGAAAAGCCGACGTCCTGGGACTCGGAATAGTAGAAGAGCGGCAAGCGCTTGCGGCCGGCCTGCAGCGTCAGTTCGTCGTTGATGGCATAGTTGCCATAAATCCATTCGAGATTGACCTTGCCGTCGCGCGCGCCACGCGCAACCGCCTGGCCGGTGAGCGAAAGGCGGGGATCGAAGACCGCCGTTCCCTGCAGGCCGAGCCTCGACACCGGCCTCATCGACCAGCTCCCGCTTTCGTAAACACCGCCTTGCGCATAGTCGGCGACATACATGGGCGCGCGGTAGCCGTTGAAGTCCTGCTGAGCATCTCCGCCGATAATCTTGCCGGCGGCAAGCGTCAGGAAGCCGGAACCCGAAAGCCCGATCCCGCCGATTTCCTGTTCAGCGGTTGCCGGCAGGACGAACAGCAGCGCGGTGGCAGCGACTGCCAGACGGAAAAACGGGTTCACATCGACTCCTCTCGGATTGCGACCGGTACCAGCAGGGATTGCACGTGGGATGTGATGGCATCGAAATCCTCGGCCGGAACCGGCCGCGAGAAATAGAAGCCTTGAGCAAACCGGCAATTCATCTGCCGCAGCAATTCCAGCTGTGCCGAGTTCTCGACACCCTCCGCCACGACCTGCATGCCCAGGCTGCGTGCCATGACCACAACCGCCTCGACCAGCGCGCGGTCGCTCGTGTCGCTACCCATGTCGCGGACGAAAGACTTATCCACCTTGACGGTATTGACGGGAAAGCGCTTCAGATAGGAAAGCGACGAATAGCCCGTGCCGAAGTCGTCGAGGTAGATGCGGAAACCCAGTTGGCGCACGGCTTCCAGCCACTGTTGCGCCAATCTGACATCCTTCATCAGCACGCCTTCGGTGATCTCAAGAACCAAGTTCGCCGGGTCGACACCGTGGCGCTGCACCGCGTCGGCGATCGCCTCGGGCGGCAGCCCATCGGGGATCTGGCGGCCGGAAATATTGAGGGAAAGGTAGTAGTCCCTGCCTGTGGCTTGCCAGGCTGCCAACTGCCGGCAGGCCGTTTCGAGACCCCAGAGGCCGATGTCGACGATGAGGCCGGTTTCTTCCGCCAGCGGGATGAACGCATCCGGTGGCACCATGCCCTTCTCGTGATGGCGCCAGCGGATCAATGCCTCGGCGCCGACCAGGCGGTTGCCGGCGATATCGACGATGGGTTGGTAGAAAAGCCTGAATTCGCTCCGCCGCAGTGCCAGTCGCATGTCCGTTTCCATTGCCCGGCGGTGTTCGGCGGCTTCGGCCATGCCTGAGTCGAAGAAGCTGTAGCGGTTGCCACCAGTGGCAAAGGCGCGATCGAGGGCAAGTTCGGCATTACGTAGCAGGGTAGGCAGATCCCGGCCGTCATTGGGAAACATGGCGATACCAATGCTGGCGCCGAGCTTGATCGGCGTCGAATCCACGTCGTAGTCCTCGCCAAGGGTACGCACTAGGCGCTCACCGATGCGGGCCGCGCGTTCCTCGCCGGCGACCCCTGGCAATATGACGGCGAATTCGTCGCCGCCAAGGCGGGCGACGGTATCGGTCGGCTTCAGATTCTTGCGTAGGCGTTCGACGGCGATCTTCAAGACGCCGTCACCGACCGGTAGGCCGAGCGCGTCGTTGATGCGCTTGAAGCCGTCCAGATCGATATGCATCAGCGTGAAACTGCCGTCGTCCGGGTACTCTTCGGCCTGCCGGACCGTCAGCCGCAGCCGTTGCTCGAAACCAGGACGGTTGGCGGCACCGGTCAGGGGGTCGGTCACCGCCTGCATCTTGGCTGTGTCTTCCGCCAGCTTGCGTTCCGTGACATCGCCGACCAGTCCCTGGATTCTGTCGTCGCCGATGGGGGTGAGCATCAGGTTCAGCCACCGCGTCCTGCCATTCTTCAATGTGAGCTCAAGATCGTCGGCGTGGGTTTGACCGCCATCCAGGCAGGCCGTGATCAATTCCTGCGGGCGGTTGGGCTGGCTCCAGGCGAGCGCAGAAACCCGAGTCTTGACGGTCGAGACGGCGACATCATCGGCAAGGCCGAACTGACGGATCAGCGCCGGATTTGCCGACTCGATCCCGCCTTCGCGGTTGGCGATGAAAATGCCGGTCTCTGCATTGTCGAAAATGCTCCGGTACTTCTTTTCGTCCATCTCGCGCTGCAGTCTCAGGCGGCGCTCATCGTCGAGCGTTGCAACCATCTGGTTGGCGAGGGCGTTGATGTCTTCGGTCAGGCGGCCGACCTCGGTGTGGGCATGGCCACGCGGTGGCCGTAGCCGATCGCCGGCGGTGGCATCCATCCGGTGCAGGTAGTCGGAGATTGCCTTGATCGGCCGCACGATCCAGTGCAGGACGACAATGACGATGGCAGCCACGACGACGGCAAGCTGGAGCAGCAGCAGGGTGGCGACGAATTGCACGTCCCGTTGTGTCTGGCCCTCTAGTTCGTCGATGTTGGGATAAATCTGTATCTCGCCGACCCGCTGGTCGGCATTGAACGGTGAATGGATCACGCGGACCAGGCGTGCCTGAGTGGCTTGCCCGGTTGCCGCCGGCGTTACCCGCTCACGGAACTGGCGGGCCAGTTCCTTCCGTTCCACCTTGATGATCACGCCGAGCACGGCACTGTTCTTGAGCAGGCCGCGGGACACTTCGGCCGCCAGCGATGAATCTTCAACAAAGCAGGCAATGCTGACCGTACTCTCGACGGTGTCGAGCAGTTCCCGCAGGCCGGCGGCGGACTGCATCTGCGTCCGCTCGCCGATCACCGCCATCGTTCGGGCAATGAACAAGGTGCCAACAATGATGGCAATGCCCACCACTACGGCGGTGGTCAGGAAGAGAATGCTGTGACGCCAATCGACGCGTGTCGTCATGGGCGGTTATGGACCGAGTTCCAAAACCACCTTGACCCGCGCATCGACCCTGGCCCGATCCAGATAGCCGATGGCCCCCGGCGTGCTGCCGACCAGATCGAGCAGATCCTCGTTGCTTTTCGCCTGCCTGGGCGGTGTCGTGCGGCCGGAAAACATCAGGCGCGCCCAGTAGGCGTTGATCTCCGCCAGCTCCTTGTTAACCAGCTGGTGATAGAAAGCAGCCTTCTCCGTGTAGCTGGCCGGCAAGTCGACCGGCAGGGCGGATAGTCCGGACGGTAGCTGCCGGAAGCGGCCGAGAAAGATGTTGATCACTTCGTCGCGGTTCAGTTTGTCGACACCACTCCTGGGATTGACGACCACCACGACGTCGGCGAAGCAGGCAGTCGCCGGCAACAATGCCAGCAACACGGGAAGCAGCAGCGCACCGGCGAGGCGGGTGATAACTGTCATGGCGCGATGGCGGATCAGGCTGGGACGACTTGAATCCAGGATGACAATCTCAAGTGTGCCACTATGCCAGAAAAGCGGCATATCCGCGCTGCTTACACGGCCATGCAAATGTACTTGATTTCCAGGTAGTCCTCGATGCCGTAGCGGGAACCTTCGCGGCCGATGCCCGATTGCTTGACGCCGCCGAATGGGGCGACTTCATTGGAAATGATGCCGGTGTTGACGCCGACGATGCCATATTCGAGTGCCTCGGCCACGCGCCAGACACGGGAGACGTCGCGGGCGTAGAAGTAGCCGGCCAGGCCGTACTCGGTGGCGTTGGCCAGCGCAATCGCTTCGGCCTCGTCGCGGAACCGGAACAGCGGCGCCACCGGGCCGAAGGTTTCCTCGCGGGCGCAACGCATGTCGGCGGTGACATCAGCCAGCACCGTCGGCTCGAAGAAAGTGCCGCCGCGGCTGTGGCGTTTACCCCCGGTCAGGACGCGGGCACCCTTGGCGATGGCATCGGCGACATGAGCCTCGACTTTGGTCACCGCTGCCGCATCGATCAGCGGACCTTGGGTGACGCCATTCTCGGTACCTGCACCGACCTTTAGGGAACGCACCTTTTCCGCCAGGCGGGTGGCAAAAGTCTCGTAGATGCCTTCCTGCACCAGCAATCGATTGGCACAGACGCAGGTCTGGCCGGCGTTGCGGTACTTGGAAGCCATGGCGCCTTCGACGGCGGCGTCGACATCGGCGTCGTCGAAGACAATGAAGGGCGCGTTGCCGCCCAGTTCCAGCGAGATCTTCTTGACCGTCGGCGCGCACTGGGCCATCAGCAGGCGGCCGACTTCGGTCGAGCCGGTGAAGGACAGTTTACGCACGATCGGATTGGCCGTCAGTTCGCCGCCGATGATCGGCGCCGCCGTTATCGATCCAGTGACGACATTGAAGACGCCCGGAGGGAAACTGGCGCGTTGGGCCAGGTCCGCCAAGGCCAGGGCGGTCAGCGGTGTCTGCTCGGCCGGCTTGATCACCACCGTGCAACCGGCGGCCAGCGCCGGCGCGACCTTCCGCGTGATCATGGCTGCCGGGAAATTCCAGGGCGTGATGGCGGCGCAGATGCCGATTGGCTGCTTGAGCACAACCAGCCGCTTGTCGGACGCCGGCGAAGGGATGATGTCGCCATAGACCCGCTTGCCCTCCTCGGCAAACCATTCGACGAAGCTCGCCGCATAGACGATCTCTCCCCGGGCTTCGGCGAGAGGCTTGCCCTGCTCGCGGGTCATGATGAGAGCGAGGTCGTCGGCGTTGGCCAGGATCAGTTCGAACCAGTCGCGAAGAATGGCCGCCCGCTGCCGGCCGGTAAGGGCACGCCAGGCAGGCCATGCTGTGTTGGCGGCATCGATGGCGCGACGGGTTTCGGCGACGCCGAGTTCAGGCACGTGGGCAAGAACTTCGCCGCTGGCTGGATCGGTGACGGAAAATGTCGTGGCGGCGCCTAGCCAGGCGCCGTTGATGTAGGCATGGTCGCGCAGCAGGCCTGGGTCGCGCAATTGCATGAGGTTTGCTCCTTTGTTCGAGCCGACAGCGTCAAGTCTAGCCGACTAGGATGAGAAGATGATCCTTCGACCTATGTTCCTGTTGACCATGTTGTTGCTGTCGGGTTGCGGCTCGATATCGCCTGCGCCTGAAAAGTCAGCCGTGGCGACACGCCTCCATGGCGGTGCCGAGGATGTGGTGATGTTCGCGCTCGGCCTCATCGACACGAACTATCGCTTCGGCGGCAGGAATCCGGACGCCGGTTTCGATTGCAGCGGCATGGTCAGCTATGTGTTCGACCGCGCTGCAGGCCTGCGTCTGACCGGCTCGGCTGCCGACATGGCGAGGAAGGGTCGGCCTGTCGAGGCGAGCGAACTGAAGCCCGGCGACCTGGTGTTCTTCAACACCCTCAACCGGCCCCGCTCCCATGTTGGTATCTATATCGGCGACGGCCGCTTCGTACATGCACCGAGCCGCCAGGGTCAGGCCAAAGTACGTACCGACAGCCTGACTGAGGGCTATTTCGCCAGCCGCTTCGAGGAAGCGCGCAGCTACTTCGACTAGACGCCGTTCGCCTTGAACCACTCCAGCATCCGCCGCCAGCCATCCTCTGCCGGTTCCTTGCGGTAGGTGGGCCGGTAGTCGGCGTGGAAAGCATGCGGCGCGTCCGGGTAAACGTGCAGCTGCGACTTGCTGCCTGCCCTCTTCAGCGCATCACGCATCGCCTCGACATCGTCCAGCGAGATGCCTTGGTCCTTGCCGCCGTAGAAGCCCAGCACCGGCGCCTTCATTTCCGAAGCGAGGTCGATCGGCCATTTGGGCTGCTTTGGCGACGGTGCGCCATCCAACTGACCGTACCAGGCTACGGCGGCCTTCA
>DASRXN010000138.1:0-12107 GCA_035654135.1 Rhodocyclaceae bacterium
GTGCTGCTGCTGGGACTCTGGGGCCTGGCGGTGATGTTCCTGTTCTCCTTCTACAACCCCGACAACGTCGTGCGCGACAAGTTCTACTGGTGGTGGGTGGTGCATCTCTGGGTGGAAGGCGTGTGGGAACTGATCCTTGGCTCGATCCTGGCCTTCGTGCTGATCAAGGTGACGGGTGTCGACCGCGAGGTGATCGAGAAGTGGCTGTACGTGATCGTTACCCTGACACTGATCACCGGCATCATCGGTACCGGCCACCATTACTACTGGATCGGTACGCCCGAGTACTGGCAGTGGTGGGGTTCGATCTTCTCCGCCCTGGAGCCGATCCCGTTCTTCGCCATGACGCTGTTCGCCTTCAACATGGTGAACCGCCGCCGCCGCGACCATCCGAACAAGGCCGCCACGCTGTGGGCGCTGGGCACCGGTGTGATGTCCTTCTTGGGCGCGGGCGTGTGGGGTTTCCTGCACACGCTGGCACCGGTGAACTTCTACACTCACGGTACCCAGGTCACGGCAGCGCACGGCCACATGGCCTTCTACGGCGCCTATGTGATGGTGGTGATCACCATGATCTCCTACGCCATGCCGATCCTGCGCGGTCGTGCCGCCAATTCGAATCGGGCGCAGGTCGTCGAGATGTGGGCGTTCTGGCTGATGACGGTGTCCATCGTCTTCATCACGCTGTTCCTTACCGCCGCCGGCATTCTCCAGGTCTGGCTGCAGCGCGTGTCCTCGACGCCGATGCCCTTCATGGACGCGCAGACCCAAGTATCGCTGTTCTACTGGATGCGTGAATGGGCCGGGGTGGTCTTCCTGGTTGGCCTGCTGACCTACATCTGGAGCTTCTTCTGCAAGAGCGACGAAAAGGCCGCGTAAGCATCCTGTAGTCTTGCAGTACAGAATCGGCGCCTCATGTGAATGAGGCGCCGGTTTCTTTTTTAGCGCCGCTCGCGGACGACAAAAGGTTCGCTCAGGGCTTCCTGTACGGAGTCCGGACGGTTGCGGGCATGATCGAAATTGGCGTCCCAGACGTCGGCGTTGGCCAAATCGGCACCGGCCATATCGGCCTCGACAAAGACGGCATGGCGAAGGGAGGCGCCAAGCAGCCTGGTTCCAATCAGTCGGGCGTTGGTAAGATCGACGTTCTCCATCGCGGCACCGGTCAGGTCTGCGCCAGACAGGTCGGTGCCGACCATTTTTGCTTCCGACAGGACGCCACGGAAGGTGTAGCAGCCCTTAAGTGAACCGCCGGAGATGTCGATGCCTTCCATGAGGATGTCCTTGAGATAGGCGTCGGCAAAGTCGGCGCGCGGCGCCTTGGTGTTGATCAGGTTCGAGCCGAACAGATAGGCGCCGTTCAGACGCGCGTCCGACAGATCGGCGTCGTCGAAGGTGGCATGAAAAAGGTCGGCCTTGCGCATGTCCGCGCGATTCAGGCTCGCTCCTGTGAAGTTGGCCCACTTGGCGTTGCTGCCGCGAAAATCCGTATCTTCGAGACGCGCCTTGCTGAAATTCGTGCTTTCGAGTTTCGCCCCGGCGAAGCGGGCGCCGCGCAGGTCCATTCCGGCCAGCTTGGCGCGGGTGAAGTCGCAGGCGGAAAGATCGGTGCCGGCCACCGGCTTGCGGCAGTCGCCGGCAGGCAGATCGGCTGCCAGCGCACACATGGAAGAGGTAATGCCCAGTACTGCGAAACCCCATGTCGCCTTCATCACCAGTCTCCCGAGGTCAAGGATGCATCAAAACGGAAGCCCGTTCGGGCGGTAATCGCTGGAACGGGCCTCTTCCCGCTTTAGCCGAACTTATAATGCGCCCGCAAGCTGAAATCAAATCGGCGCTGACCACTATGGTCCGGACCTGAACGGCCCCGAATCAAAACTTACTACGATGCATTACGTTCGGATTGCCTCAGCGCTAATTTCCTCCATGGAATTACGTCAAAGCGAACGCGATTTCAATCTATGCCTCGCCCGGCCAACTGTCAACGTCCGAATGGACCATGTGCATCGATACTTGTGGGCACCTTATCGCAGGTCAAGGTGACGCATATGCGGAGTCTCCAATATAGCAACATGCATGCCTCATCCGTCGCCATGACCGACCCTGCCGCCGCTGTCGGTAGCGCCCGTCACCCGCCCGGCGACCTCGCCATCTGGGTATTCATCCTCGCCGAATTGCTGGCTTTCGGTGTCTTCTTTACCGTCTATGCCATCACGCGGATGAAGAACGTCGCGCTCTTCGACGAGATGCAGTTGACGCTGGACCGCAGGGCCGGTGCGGTAAATACCATCCTGCTGATTCTTGGCAGCTGGTGCGTCGCCCGTTCCGTCGCCGCCATCCAGCTTGACCAGAAGGTCAAGAGCGCGCGCTGGCTATTGTTGGGTATCGCTGCCGGCGGCGGTTTCCTGGTGGTCAAGTTGTTCGAGTACTCGGCGAAGTTAGGCGCCGGCATCAACCTCGCCACCAACACTTTCTACATGTTCTACCTGTCGCTCACGTTCTTTCACTTCATGCACGTGATCCTCGGCATGGTCATCCTGCTGGCCGTCTGGCTCAAGGCGCGCAAGGGCGGCTACTCGGCCGCCGATCATCACGGCCTGGAAACCGGCGCCAGCTATTGGCACATGGTCGACCTGGTCTGGATCATCCTTTTCCCGCTGGTCTATGTGATGCGCTGATGAATACCCGGCTGCTCGACCTCGTTCTGGTGATGCTGGTCATCGGCACCGGCTTCACCTGGTGGCTCGGAGAAACCGGCCATGCCGGGCCCGCCGCGGTGCTGACCATCCTGGCCATTGCCGGCGTCAAGGGCGTGCTGATCATCCGTGAATTCATGGCCTTGCGCGGCGTCAAGTTCTTCTGGCCGGCGATGGTGATAGGCTGGCTCCTGCTGGTGCTGGCCATTATCATGGCGGCTTACTGGAGAGGACTTTGATGGACATGCGCATCGCCACCGAATTGCCTTATTACGAAGCGGCCGGCAACGAGGTCGAACTGTTCGAGCACGCATGGCGCAATCAGCTGCCGGTGCTGATCAAGGGGCCGACCGGCGTCGGCAAGACTCGCTTCGTCGCCTACATGGCCGCGAAACTGGGTCTGCCTTTGTTCACCGTCGCCTGCCATGACGATCTGACCGCCGCCGACCTCGTCGGCCGGCATCTGATCGGCGACGGCGAAACCTACTGGTCCGACGGGCCGCTGACCCGCGCCGTCCGCGAAGGCGGCATCTGCTATCTCGACGAAGTGGTGGAGGCACGCAAGGACACCACCGTGGTCATCCACCCGCTGGCCGACCATCGCCGCGTGCTGCCCATCGACCGCACCGGCGAACTGCTGCATGCGCCAGCCCCCTTCATGCTGGTGGTTTCCTACAACCCCGGCTACCAGAACTTCCTCAAGGGCATGAAGCCCTCGACGCGGCAGCGCTTCGTTTCCATGCGCTTCGACTTTCCGGCGGCAGCGCGCGAGGAGGCCATCCTAATCGGCGAGACCGCCTGCGAGCCGATGGTGGCGAAGCAACTGGTCTCCATCGGCCGCAGCCTGCGCGCACTCAAGGATGTTGATCTGGAAGAGGTGGCCAGCACGCGGCTGCTGGTCTATGCGGCGCTGCTGATCCGCGACGGCCTCGATCCGGTCGAAGCCTGCCGTGCGGCGCTGGTGGAGAGCCTGACCGACGACATCGAGGTCGCTTCCGCGTTGATGGAGGTGGTGCTTGCCACCTTCGGCCGCTGACCCGCCGGGTCAGGGGCTGGCGATTACCGTCGAATCGCTGTTCCTGGCCAACCTGATGCTGGCGCCCGGCCTGGCGTTCGCGGCCATCTCCTGGCTCTGGCTGCGCCATCGCGACGCGCCGCCGCTGGCGCGTTGCCACCTCGACCAGACCTTCTTCGTCAGCCTCTGGGGTGGTGCGCTGCTGGTGGTGGCCAGCACCGCAATCCTCATGCTCGGCGGCCTCGACTGGCAATGGACCTGGGTGGCCGTCATCATCTACTTCACCTGCATCCATTCGACGCTGATCGTGTTCGGCGCCATCGGCCTGGCCAAGGCAATGGCCGGCAAGCCCTATGTCTACCCGCTCATCGGCCGCCGTTGTGACTGACGAAGTGTTGCGTCGTCCGTGGTCCGTGCAGGCGGCGCCCGGCGCGGCCGGCGCCTTGCAGCGCCAGCGCCTGTGGTGGCAGATCGGCTTCTTCGTTCTGTTCGTCGTCGCGCCGGTATTCGACATCCTGCGTTACGACCTGGAGGATGGCCACGCCGTCATTCTCGGCATGGACTGGCGACTGGGCATCGACGACTTCTTCGCCGGCCGCATCGACGCCACCCAGGCCGGTCTCAACATTCTGCTGCGCCTGTTTCTGCCCATCGTCGGCGGCGCCATCGCCTTTATCGCCATTGCCTGGCGCTGGGGCCGGCTCTACTGTGGCTGGCTGTGCCCGCATTTCTCGGTGGTCGAGACCATTAACCGCCTGATGCGCCATGCCTCGGGGCGGCCGAGCATCTGGGAGAAGAAGCCGCTGCCCGACCGCAATCCCGATGGCAGCCTGTTCGTCGTCAATCCCCGCTGGTGGCTGGCGACGGTGCCGCTGGCGGTCGCCTTCGCCTTCGTCTGGGCGGTGGTGCTGCTCACCTACCTGCTGCCGCCGATGGAGATCTACGGCAACCTCTTCTCGTTCAATCTCACGCGCAACCAGTTCATCTTCATCACCGCCGGTACGGTGGTGCTGTCGATCGAGTTCCTGTTCGCCCGCCATCTGTTCTGCCGCTTCGGCTGCGCCGTCGGCCTATTCCAGAGCCTGGCCTGGATGAGCAACCGCGGCGCCATGGTGATCGGCTTCGAGCGCCCGCGCGCGGCCGAGTGTGGCACCTGCTACCGCACCGACCACATGGGCGCCGCCGCTTGCGAAGCCGTCTGCCCGATGCGCCTGAAGCCGCGCAGTACCAAGAACGCCATGTTCACCTGCACCCAGTGCGCGCAGTGCGTCGCC
Source organism: Rhodocyclaceae bacterium (assembly GCA_035654135.1). Lineage (GTDB taxonomy): Bacteria > Pseudomonadota > Gammaproteobacteria > Burkholderiales > Rhodocyclaceae > Fen-999. The sequence continues at coordinate 4,986 of DASRXN010000138.1, forward strand.
GCCTGCGCCACCGTGCAGGGCGAGCGGGACACGCTGCTGACCTGGATCGACCGCGAGGCGGCGCGGCAGAGCGAGGCGCTGGTCAGCCTGACCGGGCGACGGGATAGCTGACATGGAAGAATGGGTCGGCGGGATTTGGGACCGCTTCATCACCCGCAGCGCGCGGCGCGACCATCCCGAGGCGGCGGTCAAGCTGGCCGATCTGGAAAAGACGCTCGGCGTGCTGTTCCGGGCGCTGGGCGGCGACGCCGGCCTGCGCGTCGCGCCCGCGGGCGACCAGCGCCATGGTGCCCGCCGGCGCTGGCTGTCGCGCGTCGCCGGCACCGACGATCGCACTGCGCTCGCTTCGCTGGATGTCGAGACGCTGCGTCTGCCGGCGCAGATCGCGGTTTTTCCGGATCGCGCACTCAACCGCGATCTCTATCTCTGGCTGATAGCCGCCGCGGCGCACGAGCCGGAACCGTCCGGCGATTCGTGGATCGTGCGCAACCAGCTGGCGACGCTGCGCGCACTCAAGGCCTACCCCGGTTTGGCGCCGCGCTATCGGCGCCTGGTAGCGGCGACGCTGGCCGAGCGCATCGCGCCCGAGGCCATGCCCGCCGACGAGGCCACCCAGGAGCGCGCCGTGCGCCAGGCGCTGGCCGAGCCCGGCACCGTCGGCGTCCTGCCACGGCTGACTTTGCGCAAGGCGAAACCGCTGCAACCCGTGCCGGTGTGGCTCTACCCGTCGCCCTTGGCCGGCGCCGCGAAGCCGCACAGGAATGTCGCGCCCAAGGATCGCGAGGGGGAGGACGAGGAGAAAAGTGAAGAGGTCGCCGTCGGCGACAGGCGGTACCAGGCCGAGCGCACCGAGATGCCCGACAACGAATCGCCGATGATGCTGTACTTCCGCGCCGAAAGCCTGCTCTCCTGGGCCGAGTACATCAAGGTCAATCGCGCCCTCGACGACGATCCCGATCCCGGCGCCGCCAGCATCGCCAACGACATGGACAAACTGACGGTGGCGCAGGACGGCGAGCGTGTCGCCTCGAAGGTCCGCTTTGACCTCGACCTGCCCTCGGCGGCCGAGGACGACCTGGTGCTGGGCGAGGGCATTCCGCTGCCGGAATGGGACTGGAAGCGTCACGAACTGCGGCCCGATTTCTGCCGCTTGCAAACCATGCAGGCGCGGCATATCGAACCGACGCCGCTGCCCGAGCACCTGCGCCGGCCGGCGCGCAAGCTGCGCAACCAGTTCGCCGCGCTGGCGCCGACGCGCCGCTGGCTGAAAGGGCAGCCCGACGGCACCGAGCTCGACGTCGACGCCTGCGTGCGCCTGCATGCCGACCGTCTTGCCGGCCAGCATTTTTCCGGTGCCGGCGCCTACCTGAGCATGAACCAGCGCGAGCGCGACCTCGCCTGCCTGGTGCTGGCCGACCTGTCGCTGTCCACCGATGCCTGGGTCTCCGACAGCCATCGCGTCATCGACGTCATCCGCGACAGCCTGATGCTGTTCGGCGAGGCGCTCAGCGCCACCGGCGACCGCTTCGCCTTCCACGGTTTCTCGTCGCTGCGGCGCGACAACGTCCGCTTCCACGACATCAAGGATTTCGCCGCACCGTTCGACGGCCAGGCGCGCGGCCGCATCGCCGCGCTCAAGCCCGGCTACTACACGCGCATGGGCGCCGGCATCCGCCACGCCACCGCGCTGCTGGAAAAGCAGCCGAGCGCGCTGCGCCTGCTGCTGATCCTGTCCGACGGCAAACCGCACGACATGGACCACTACGAGGGCCGCTACGGCATCGAGGACACCCGCATGGCGCTGATCGACGCCCGTCGCGCTGGACTCAAGCCATTCTGCGTCACCATCGACCGCGAGGGCGCCTCCTATCTGCCGCACATGTTCGGCCCCGGCGGCTTCACGGTGCTGAGAAAACCCGAGGAACTACCGATCCGGTTGCCGATGCTTTATGCTCAGCTCACCGGGCATTGAGCCCATACCTGCGGAAGGGAGCATCAGATGAAGAAGATGATGATCGCAGTTGCGCTGGCTGTCGCCGCTACCGGTTCGATGGCCGAAACGATGATGAAGCCGGGGCTGTGGGAACTGCGCACCACCAAACATCTCATGGACGGCCAGGATATGACGGCAAGGATGGCCGCGTCCCAGGCGGAAATGCAGAAGATGATGGCGAACATGCCGCCGCAGCAGCGCAAGCAGATGGAAGCCATGATGGGCAAGCAGGCCGCGCCGGAGGCCGGCGTGCATCGCATGTGCGTCAGCCCGGAAATGGCGGCGCGCGACAAGCCGGTGATGCCGGCGGACGCCAAGTGCGAACCGGCCAAGACAAGCCGCAGCGGCAACAAGGTTTCGTTCGAATTCAACTGCGTCACCGAAGGCCGCACCATGGCCGGCAAGGGCGAGAGCATCATGAGCGGCGACGCCATCAGCAGCAAGATGGACATGGTCATGACCGACGCGCGCGGCAAGCACACCATGCAGAGCGAGTCGCAGATGAAATTCCTCGGCTCCGACTGCCAAGGCCTCAAGCCGGCCGATCAGATTGCCCGTGAAATGCAGGCGGCGCGCAAGAAATAGTCGCCATCCGGCCGTGGTAACAGTGTTCGCGTCAGAATGCGGACGGCGGCATCAAGCTTTGGAGGCACAATCATGCGGCGCTTTATCTGGATATGGATGCTGATGGCCATTGCGTGCGACGCCGTGGCCGAAGGAGACATCATCAAGTTGCCCTTGCCGCGGGCAGAAGGCGGTATGCCGCTGATGCAGGCATTGAAGAATCGGCATTCGTCGCGCGAGTTCGCTGCCAGGCCGTTGCCGATGCAGGTGTTGTCTGATCTGCTGTGGGCGGCCGATGGCGTGAATCGGCCCGACGCCCATCGCACGGCACCCTCGGCGCGGAACATGCGCGAGATTTTGGTGTATGTGGCTGCTGCCGACGGCACTTATATGTTCGATCCGGATGGTCATGCGCTGCGGCGCATACTGGGCAGCGATGTTCGGGCACTTACCGGCACGCAGGACTTCGTCGCCCAGGCACCGGTGAACCTGGTCTACGTGGCCGATCTCAGCCGCATCGAAGGCAGTGACGAAGACAAGCGCCTCTACTCGGCGGCCGATACGGGCTTCATTGCACAGAACGTCTATCTGTATTGCGCTTCGGCCGGCTTGGCTGCTGTCGTGCGCGGTTCTGTCGATCGGCCGGCGCTGGCAGCGGAATTGAAACTCAGTCCGCATCAGCGGATCATTCTTGCCCAGACGGTCGGCTATCCGAAATAGTCGTCTTCAAGGATCGGGATGCGATGAAACGGATCCTTGCGACTCTTCTTGTCCTGTCGCTGGTGGCGTGTGCCGGATACAGCGGCCGGGGGCTGATGGCCGGACAATCCACGCTGGAGGATATTCTCCGGGTCATGGGCGTGCCGGCGATGCAATGGACCGAACCTGATGGTTCACGCCGGTTAGCTTTCCCACGCGGCCCGATGGGTGTGCACACCTACATGGTGGACGTGGCCGCGGATGGGAAACTTCAGCGCATCGAAAACACCATGGCGCCGCCCACTTTCGCGAAGGTCCAGCCAGGCATGGACACCGGTGATGTCCTGCGTCTGCTCGGCCCATCGGTCACCTCGTGGTCGGCCTACTTCGGGTCGCGCGATGAACTCGTGTGGGGATGGCGCTACTGCGACGAATGGAATCAGCTCTCCCGCTTCTACGTTCTGATCGACGGCACGAAGAAGATCGTCCGTTCAACCATGACACAACGGGAAGATCAGATGGGTCACTGCGGGGGCGCGCAGGGCGGGTGTTGGTGCTCCCATTGATGACGCATCGGCGTGCCTAGGCGACATCCGACTGCGGTCATGTTCGTACAACTCCGTTAGCGCCCATACCTCAACCTAGACCAGCACGACTTCCGACATGCTCACGGTGATCCGGAAGTTCGCGCCATAGCAAATCAGCTTGCGCAATCTGTGATTGACGGTGGCGACGAGAAAGCGATTGTCGGGCGTGATGCCTTGCCGCCGGGCGAGCGCGATGATGCGTTCGAATACATGCTGTTTCAGGCGGACGATATGTCCCACGTATTGGTCGAGTTTTTCCATCGCGGTTCTCCTTCTGCAATCTGCGAGGTGACGGAATGGTGCCCGGATTGCGGCGATGATCCAATGCGTCGCTTTGAGGCGACGGTTATTGAGCCAGCATCGCCGTTCTATGCTTGTGTTCGTGGGCATCGGGCCCATTGTCGTTGAAGGGAACAGGAACAATGAAGAGATCGATATTGGCCGTGGCGCTTGCGATGAGCGCTGCCGGGACGCTGGCCGAAACCATGGTTAAGTCTGGCCTGTGGGAGGTTCGCGTGGTCAGACAGATCATGGACGGCCGGGACGTGACGGCGTTGATGCCGGTCGCACTGGCCGGTATGCAGCAGATGATCGCCAGCATGACGCCGGAGCAACGAAAGCAGGTGGAGGTGACGCTCGGCAAAAAGGCGGCGATCGTCAGTACGGCGCAACGCATTTGCATCAGCCCGGAAATGGCGGCGGGCGACAAGCCCTTGCTGCCGCCGGACGTCAGGTGCGAACCGACCGCGTTCAACCGTGGCGGCAGTCGGGTGACGTTCGAGTTCCGCTGTGCCGATCAGGGACGCACGGTGACCGGCAAGGGCGAGAGCCTGCTGGCCAGCGAGGACGTCGCCACCCGGATCGACCTGGTCATGAACGATGCCAGTGGCAGGCACACCATGCAGAACGAATCGCAGGCGAAGTTTGTCGGCGCCGACTGCGGCAGCCTCAAGCCGGCCGATCAGGTCGCCAGGGAAATGCAGGCGGCGCGCAAGAAGTAGCCTGAGCTCCGCGCTGCGACACTATGCCGCAGCCCGTCAGTGAAGCAGGGCCATAGAATCTGGCAGATGATTGCGCTTTGGCGACTGTCTTTCATTGATTCCCGGCCCCTATGAGACTACATGATTTCATCACCATCCCGATTGTCGTATTTGCGGGCAACGCGATGGCGTCCTGCGGTTCCTCGCTCTGCAGCATCAACACGCATTGGGATACGCAGGGGCTTGCCAATGATGGCGGCCTCTTGGTCGACTTGCGTTATTCGTACGCCAAAGCCGACCGGCTGCGCGCAGGGTCATCACGGATCAGCCCGGACGCGCCGAGCGGCAGCGACAGCGAGATCGAGGACAAACGCACGATCAATCAACTGCTCAACCTGACGGCCGATTACACCATCGGTTCCCGGTGGAACGTCGCGCTTGCCGTGCCGCTGGTCATGCGCGACCACACGCATACCTTCGACTCTTCGGTGTCGGGGCCGTTCACGCAACAAGCCAGGTTCACCGAATTGGGCGATGCACGCGTTACCGGCAAGTACAAGTTCGACCTGGCCAGCGTGAGCTCCGGTAGCGGCATTCGCTTCGGACTGAAATTGCCGACCGGGGCCATCGACAAGACCATGAGCCCGCCCGATCCGGCCGATCCGACAACACCGTACAAGCTGGAGCGCTCCAGCCAGCCGGGGACGGGCAGCACGGATGCATTTGTCGGCGTCTATTACTATCGCAACCTTCCGGGTGCGGACCTTGGCTGGTTTGCCAGCGGCCAGGTTCAATCGGCCATCGCCACGCGCGACAACTACCGGCCCGGCAATGAAGTCTTGCTGGACATCGGCATGCACTATGCGATTGCGCCGGCCGTGAATCTGCTGCTTCAGCTCAATGGGCAACATCGGGCGCGCGACACCGGCATCAATGCCAACGTGGCGTCAGGGGGCTACTCGTGGAACCTGAGCCCTGGCGTCAGCGTGGCGGTGGCGCCGAACACTCAGATCTATGCGCTGGTGCAGTTTCCCCTGAAACAGTATGTGAATACCGATCCTGCGGATGCCGCTTCCGGGCAGCTGACCGCGCCCTGGTCCATGACGGCGGGGATCAGCTACCGATTCTGAGCGTAGACGCCGATCGTCTAGGGTTGTGCGGCGATCAGCATAAGGTTTATGCCCCGCAATAATACTTGATTAGAATAGTAGGATGATATAGAGTTGTCTTGCTGTCTGCTTTCCTTGTCAAAGGAGATTGTCATGACCGCCACCACCCTTTCCCCCACCGATCGCGCCTCGTTCGAAGAGGCCATGACCACCGTCCTCGCTGACCACACCACGCTTAGGAGCTTGGCCGTTGCTGCGTCCAGGCGACCTTTCTCGGCCGATGGTGCCATGTCCCTCGCTGAGGCCATGACCGCCCACGAGAGCGCCGAGGCGCGCCTGTTCGCACTCCCGTTTCTCACCCGGCCGCCGGAGACCGTTGCCTCCACCGCTGCCCGGGCACGCCAGCGCTGCCTCGAATACACCTCCGGGAATTTCCATCTCCCCGACCCGAGCGCCGCCGCCGCCCTTTTCGTCGAGGCTCTGCTCACGCATCTGGCCGTTGAGGAAACCTGGCTGGCCCACGAAGACGAGCATCAGAAAGAGCGCTTGCGCATCGCGGCCTAACTTTCCGATCGTTCCCCGTACGAGGAGGATCACATGACGACTCCAGTGACGGTAAACAAGCTCCAGGTGAAATCCCACGGCACGCCCGACGAGGTTCGCGCCCCCAGCAAGACCCGGGTCGAGGTCGTCCAACTCGAGGGGTACACGATCGGGCGTTTGAACTTCGAGCCCGGTTGGCGCTGGTCCGAATGCATCAAGCCGGTTGTCAAGACCGACCAATGCCAACTTTCCCATGTCGGCTACGCCATCTCCGGGCGACTGACGGTGCGCATGAAGGATGGCACCGAAAAGACCATCGTTGCGGGGGAATCGTACACAGTCCCGCCGGGACACGATGCCTGGGTGGACGGCAATCAGCCCTTTGTCGGCATCGAAGTGTTGAGCGCCGACGTGTACGCGAAGCCGTAGCCAGCGACCGCTCGCCAAACAGTCAAGGCTCCGCGGCCTTGTGCCTGGCCTCGAAGGCCTTGATCTCGTCGGCGCGCACTCGCAACAGCTGGTCCGCTACGATTAGGTGTTCGCCGCTTGGATCAGGGTGCGGTGTGCCGCCATGGCTGACTTTTCCGCTGGCCGTACTCGACCAGGAGCGGCCATCGACCGCCAGGAAAGCTGCGCGCGCGATAATC
>DASRXN010000139.1:0-12132 GCA_035654135.1 Rhodocyclaceae bacterium
TGACTTCATAGCGGTGGCGATGCCGCTCATTGACTTCCTTGCCGTAGATGCGGAAAGCCAGGGTGCCTTCCCGAACCGGGCAGCGCTGGGCGCCAAGACGCATGGTACCGCCGAGGTTCGATGTGGCATCGCGCTTCTCGACGCGCCCCTCGCGGTCCAGCCACTCGGTGATCAGCGCGACGACCGGATGCGGCGTATCGGGATCGAATTCGGTGCTGTTGGCGCCAGGAAGATTCGCCACGTGGCGGGCGAACTCGATGGTCGCCAACTGCATGCCGAGGCAGATGCCGAGATATGGCACCTTGTGCTCGCGCGCATGGCGGATGGCGGCGATCTTGCCCTCGGTACCTCGCTTGCCGAAGCCGCCGGGCACCAGGATGGCGTCCATAGCCGCTAGCGATGCCGAGCCGTTGCGCTCGATCTCCTCGGAGTCGAGGTAATGGATGCGCACCTTGCTGCGCGTATGGATGCCGGCGTGCACCAGTGCTTCCGTCAGCGACTTGTAGGACTCGGTGAGATCCACGTACTTGCCAACGAAAGCGATATCAACCTCGTGTTCGGGATGCTCCAGCGAATCGATCAGCTTCTTCCAAACCGACAGGTTGGCCGCCTTGGCCAGGATGCCCAGCTTGTGGCAGACGATCTCGTCGAGCATCTGGTCGTGCAACATGGCCGGGATCTTGTAGATCGAATCAGCATCCATGGCGGAAATCACGGCTTCCGGCTGGACGTTGGTGAACAGCGCGATCTTGCGCTTCTCCTCCTCCGGGATCGCACGATCGGCACGACACAACAGGATATCGGGCTGAATGCCGATCTCGCGCAGTTCCTTGACCGAATGCTGGGTCGGCTTGGTCTTCAGCTCGCCGGCAGTGGGGATCCAAGGCAGCAGCGTCAGGTGCATGTAGCAGGTATTGTTGCGCCCCTCCTCGATGCCCATCTGGCGGATCGCCTCGAGAAAGGGCAGCGACTCGATGTCGCCCACCGTGCCGCCGACCTCGATGATGGCCACGTCGGCACCCTCGGCGCCGCGCTTGATGAAGATCTTGATCTCGTCGGTGATGTGCGGGATAACCTGCACCGTCTTGCCGAGGTATTCTCCGCGCCGCTCCTTCTTGATCACCGACTCGTAGATCTGGCCGGTGGTGAAGTTGTTGCGCTTGCCCATCTTGGCGCTGGTGAAGCGCTCGTAGTGGCCGAGATCAAGGTCGGTCTCGGCGCCATCTTCGGTGACGAACACCTCGCCGTGCTGGAACGGCGACATTGTGCCCGGGTCGACGTTGATGTAGGGATCGAGCTTGAGGTGGGTAACCTTGATGCCGCGGGATTCTAGGATGGCACCCAGCGATGCGGCGGCGATGCCCTTGCCCAGACTGGACACGACACCACCCGTGACGAAGACGTATTTGGTCATGGAGACTGCGGGTGCGGGAAATTTCTATGATACCGGAAACAAGCTCCGCTCTCAATTCTGAGGCATCATTCGGCCATGCCCGCCACGTTCCGTTTTCACCAACTTCCCGCCCTCCTGGCGGCCATCACCGCCATCGGCAGCCTGGTCACCCTGGCCGGCACAGCTATCTGGCAGCGCTGGCTGCCGGCCGCACTCTGGCACATCGTATTCGCGGTCGGCGCCCTGCCCCTGATCCTCTCCGCCATGGCCTATTTCACGCCAGTGCTGACACGTACGCCCGAAGCGCCCAAAGGCCTTGCCGCATTGCCATTGATCGCCCTCGTGGCTGGACTCGGCATTGTCGGCTGGTTCGTGCATGGCATCGAATCGATGCGCTATCTTGCGCCCTGGCTCGCCTTCGCGGCCACCATTGGCCTAGCCTTCTGGATGCACCGCCGCCGTCGCGCCTGCCTCGGCCCGCCGCACGCCTGCCTGCGCTGGTACTCCGCCGCGCTGTTCTGTCTCGCGCTCGGCCTCATCGCCGTCGGCGTTTCGGCCCCTTGGTCCGATTACAGCCAGGCCCTGCGCATCTTCCATCTGCACATCAATACGCTCGGCTTCATGGGCCTGACGGCCATCGGCACCCTACAGGTGCTGCTGCCGACCGTGCTTGGCCAACCCGATCCAGCCGCACCGCGCCGGCTCGCCCGCGACCTGCCCTGGAGCGTAGCCGGCGTACTGGGCATCGCCATCGGTGCCGCCTGGTGGTGGCCGATGGCTATGCTGGCGTCCATCGCTTACGCTTGGCCGCTGCTGCGAATGATCCGCGATATGCGCGTTGCATTCGGCAATCGACTGTGGCTGCCGGGCCAGGCTGGCCCCCTGCTGCTGGCGGCAATGGTCGGCCTGGCAATGATTCTGGTTCATGGCCTTATCCATGGAGTCGGCATGGGTCGTGCCCGTGACGTGCTGCCGCTCTTCCTGATCGGTTTTCTGCTGCCGCTGGTCAGCGGTGCCGTGACGCAATTGCTACCCATCTGGCTGCATCCCGGCGCGGCGGCCGACTGGCACAAGAGTCAGCGGTCGCGGCTCGCCGCCTTCGCCCGCCTGCGCGCCGCCCTGTTGCTTGGCGGTGGCCTGCTGGCGGCCGCCGGCATCGAGGCCGGCTATTTCGTCGGCATGCTGGGCGCCGCGTGGCTGATGGCCGCCATGGCGCTGGCAATGGCGCGGGAGATCAGGTCGCCGCGCCCGCCTCGGTGAGCCAGAGGCATTTGCCTTTGCTCTCCCTGTCGATTTCCTTCAGCACACGCTCGTGCTCGACGAGTTCGCTCTCCGCCGCCCGCAGCACGCGCAAAGCCGGCCGACTGCCGGCGACGAAGTCCACCACCTCCGGCGGCGGTGCCTCCAGTTCCATGACCAGACTTTCCTGGCCGCGAGTCATGGCCAGATAGACTTCCGCCAGCAACTCGGCGTCCAGCAGCGCGCCGTGGAACTGGCGATTGGAATTATCGACACCGTATTCGCCGCAAAGCGCATCAAGGGAGTTGCGCTTGCCCGGCCGCATGTCGCGGGCCATCTTCAGCGTATCGACGACGCCGGCGCAGATCTGGCGGGCGCTCTCCATTTCCGCGCTACCGAGCAGGCCGAATTCGGCGTTGAGAAACTCCATGTCGAAGCTGGCGTTGTGGATCACCAGTTCGGCTTCGCGAATGAAGTCGGCCAGTTCGGCGGCAATGTCGCGGAACCTGGGCTTGTCGGCGAGGAACTCGTCCGTCAGGCCGTGAATGCGCTGGGCCTCGATCGGCACTTCCCGTTCAGGATTGATATAGCGATGCAGACGGCGCCCGGTCAACTTGCGATCGACCAGTTCGACGCAGCCAATCTCCACCACCCGATCGCCATTCCTGGCATACAAGCCCGTCGTTTCCGTATCCAGCACGATTTGCCTCACCTAGCCTCCCTTTTCCAGTTCGATGCCTCGCCGGGCCAGCGCGTCGGCCCGTTCGTTTTCCGCATGGCCGGCATGGCCCTTCACCCAGAGCCATTCGATCTTGTGTCCCGCCGCCAGTGCATCGAGCGAGCGCCACAGGTCTTCATTCTTCACTGGTTCCTTGCCGGCCGTCTTCCAGCCGCGCCGCTTCCAGCCATGAATCCACACGGTCATGCCCTTCTGCACATATTGCGAATCGGTATGCACCCGTACGGCGACAGTGCGTTTGAGCGAGCGCAGCGCCTCGATGACGGCCATCAGTTCCATGCGGTTGTTGGTGGTCTCGGGATCGAAGCCGAACATTTCCTTCTCACGGCCCTTGTGGCGCAGGATCGCGCCCCAACCGCCAGGGCCGGGATTGCCGCTGCATGCACCATCCGTAAAGATATCGACGGCGTCGGTCATTGGGCGTCCGCCTTCTGGGTCAGGGGCATCAGCGCCTTGGCGCGGGCCAGCCGGTCATTCCATTTCGGCATCAGCAACCGCATGCCGTGTACGCGCTTGATTGCCTGGATCACATACACAGCGCCGCCGATCGGCCACCAGCGATCGCCCGCGGCATCGAGGAAGCGGAAGCGCTGCAGCCATTTTTCCTGGGTCACCGCGGGCGCGTAACAGCCGAAGGCGCCCGCGTGCGGCTCCAATCCCAGCAGCGCGAACCAGTCCTTCAGGCGCGGCACGCTGATGTAGCTGCCGCCGAAGGGCGGTACCTGATTGCGGCGCGTCAGGCTGCGCCGCGCGCCCCAGAGGCTGTAGGGATTGAAGCCGGTGATGACCACGCTCCCTTCCGGCACCAACACCCGCTCCACCTCGCGCAGGATCTGGTGCGGATTGGGATCGAACTCCAGGACATGCGGCAGCACCACCAGATCGACGCTGTTACCAGCCAGCGGCAGGTGATGCAGGTCCGCGCGGGTCTGCACGCCGCCATCGCGGTCGTCGCAACGAAAACGGAAAGGCATGCGGTTGGCGCGCAGGTAATCGAGGCCCGGCCAGCCGACCTGCACGGCGTTGAAGCCGAAGATGTCGGCCACCAGTTGGTCGTGCTTGGCCTGTTCCCAGTCGAGCACGTAGCGCCCCTGGGGCGTTTCCAGCCAATCGGAGAATCCCTGCGCCGACATTAGAATGCTTGCCTATGGATACCCTGGAAATATTTCAGCTGCCCGCCTTCGAGGACAACTACATCTGGTGCCTGCGCCGCAATGGCGTTATCGCCGTCGTCGATCCGGGCGATGCGGCGCCAGTGCTCAGGCACTTCGCCAATTCCGGTGATCGGCTCTGCGCCATCCTCGTCACGCACCACCATCACGACCATATCGACGGCATCGCCGAGCTTACCACCCGTTATTCCGTACCGGTCTTTGCGCCGGCTGCCGAAGCCATCGCCGGTGCCACGCAGGCACTGACCGATGGCGATCGCGTGGCACTGCCGGAACTCGACATCGAATTCGAGGTACTCGACGTTGCCGGCCATACCCGCGGACACATTGCATATTATCGCCCAGGGTCATTGTTCTGTGGCGACACCCTGTTCGGTTGCGGCTGTGGACGGCTGTTCGAGGGCACGGCAGCCCAGCTGCACATCGCGCTGGAAAAAATCGGCGTCCTGCCGCCGCTGACTTTGATCTATTGCGCCCACGAATATACGGCCTCCGGCATCCGCTTTGCCCGTGCCGTCGAGCCCGGCAATCCTGCCATCGAAGCACGCGGCAGGGAAGTCACCCGTCTGCGTGGGCTTGGGCTGCCGACCGTGCCATTCACGCTGACAGAGGAACTGGCGACCAGTCCCTTCCTGCGCTGCCGGGAGCCGGAAGTGATCGCCTCTGCCCGGGCACGACTGGGCCGCGACCCCGCCAGCGAGCTCGAGGTATTTGCCACGCTGCGGGAATGGCGCGACCATTTCTGACTTGCCAAGTTAGAATTGCATCAATGCCTCTTCTCCGTTCCTTGCCGGCGCTTCTCGCTTGCGCCCTCGCGCTGCCATCGGGCGCTCACGCCGAAGCCGCCGAGCCGACGCAGCAAATCACCCCGGACGTGGCCGAGCCGTTGCCCGCGACGGTGTCCCCGACGGTGCCCCCGACGGTACCTCCGGCCGTCACCGATTTCGTGCTGACGCAACCCGCCGCGCAGGACATCCAGGACGATCTGCCGCCCCTGCCCACCATCGATCTGATCACTCCGCCGGACAATCTCTGGCAGCGCATCCGCAACGGTTTCGGCATGCCTGACCTGCACAGCCCGCTGGTCGCCGATCGCCAGGCCTGGTACCTGAATCGCCCCGACCAGTTTCGACGCATCATCGAGCGCAGCGGCAGGTACCTCTACCATATCGTCGACGAACTCGAGCGCCGCGGCATGCCGACCGAGCTGGCGCTGCTGCCGATGGTCGAAAGCGCCTTCAATCCCTTGGCCGCATCGCCTGCCAGGGCGCTGGGCATGTGGCAATTCATCCCTTCCACGGGCAAGAATTACAAGCTCGACCAGAACTGGTGGCGCGACGAGCGGCGCGACATCATCGCCTCCACCTCGGCCGCCCTCGATTACCTGCAGAAGATCTACGAAATGCATGGCGACTGGCATCTCGCCCTGGCATCGTACAACTGGGGCGAAGGCGCCGTTGCCCGCGCCGTGGCGAAGAATCGGGCCAAGGGACTGCCGACGGACTATGTCAGCCTGACCATGCCGGGGGAAACACGCTACTACGTACCGAAACTGCAAGCGCTGAAGAACATCATCGCCCAGCCCGAACTGTATGGCTTCCAGTTGGATGCCGTGCCCAACCGGCCCTATTTCGGCACCGTCGGCCTGCCCGGCGATATGGATATTACGGTGGCGGCAAAGCTGGCTGAAGTACCGCTCGCCGAATTCATCGCCCTTAATCCCGCCTATCACCGGCCGCTGATGCGGGGAGCCCCGGCCAGCCAGCTGGTGCTGCCCACCGAGAAGATACAGGTTTTCCAGACCAATCTGGAACGCTACGAGGCGCAGGACAAGCCGCTCACGCATTGGCGCACGTACCGGCTGAAGCCGGGCGAGAAGCTCGAAACCGTAGCCGGCCGCTTCGGTCTCAGCGCGGCTCACCTGAAGCAGCTCAACGGCATCACACGGCGGGTCAAGGTCGGCCCCGGCCTCAACCTGCTGGTGCCGGGCCCGGGCGCCCAATTGTCGGATCAACTGGCTGCCCAACTGCCCAAGGTCCCGGCCGAATCGCGCAAGGTCGGCAAGAAGAAGAGATCGATCAAGGGCAGCCCGAAGCACAAGGCCAGCGGCGCCAGCCGCAAGCCAGCCACCGGAAAGAAACGGCGCTAACCGAACAGATGGCAGCGGACGCTTTGAGTCGCCGACACCTGCGTATCGCCGGGATAGGATTGCCAGCAAACGGCCATCGCCCGCGGACAGCGCGGATGGAAATGGCAGCCGGCGGGCGGATTGGCCGGCGACGGCGGATCGCCGGGCACCAGCAAGCGCTCACCGGCGATGCCGTCGATGCGTGGCACTGCCGCCAGTAGCGCCTGGGTATAGGGATGCTTCGCACCACCGAGGACCTCGCTGACGCTGCCGCGTTCGACGATGCGGCCGAGATACATCACCGCCACCTCGTGAGCTAGGTAGTCTACCACCGCGATGTTGTGGGTGATGAACAGGTAGGCCAGGCCACGCTGATCCTGCAACTGCCTCAGTAGATTCAGTATCTGCGCCTGTACCGAAACATCGAGGGCACTGGTCGGTTCGTCGCAGATCAACAGACGCGGATTTACGGCCAGGGCCCGGGCGATGGCGATGCGCTGGCGCTGGCCGCCGGAGAATTCGTGCGGATAGCGACCGGCCATGCCGGCATCCAGGCCCACCTGCGTCAGCAGTTCGCCAGCACTGCCATCGACACCCAGCGTCTTCATGCCCTCGGCAATGATGTCGCCCACCCGCAAGCGCGGATTCAGCGAACCGAACGGGTCCTGGAACACCATCTGCATCCGGTCGGCAGCCAGTCCCAACAATGCACGGCCTTCCAGGTGCACCTGCCCGGCCGTGGGCCGGATCAATTGCAGGATGGCCTTGCCCGCCGTGGTCTTGCCGCAACCCGATTCGCCCACCAGCGCCAGCGTCCTGCCGGCACTGACTTTCAGCGACACCCCGTCGACTGCCTTCACGTGCCCGACCGTGCGTTGAAGGAGACCACGTCGGATCGGGAAATGCACTGCCAGAGCATCGACCTCGAGCAGTTCGCCCTGCCGGGCCGGACTCTCCGGCGGCTTCGCCAGGTTCTCCGGCAGTGCCGCAAACAGGCGCTGCGTATAGGGATGCGTTGGCGCCTGAAAGAACGACGCCTTCGCCGCCACCTCGACCAGGCGGCCGTCATGCATGACGCCAATGCGATCGGCCATGCGCGCGGCGACGCCGAAATCGTGGGTGATCAGCAGCATGGCCATGCCGCGCCTGGCCTGCAAGTCCTTCAGCAGGTCGAGCACCTGGGCCTGGATGGTGACGTCCAGCGCCGTGGTCGGCTCGTCGGCGATCAACAGCTTCGGCTCGCCGGCCAGCGCCATGGCGATCATGACTCGCTGCTTCATGCCGCCGGAGAGTTGAAAGGGAAATTCCGTCGCGCGTCGCGCCGGGTCGGGAATGCCGACCGCCTCCAGCAGTTCGACGACCCGGTCCGGACGGCCGCCATGCAAGGTCAGCACCTCGGCGATCTGCTGGCCCACGGTCATGACCGGATTCAGGCTGGTGGCCGGCTCCTGGAAGATCATGGCCATGCCACCGCCGCGATAACCGCGCATTTCCGCCTCGGTGCGACCCAGGAGATCGATACCGGAGAAATGCACGTCACCATCGGTGATGGCTGCTACCGGCGGCAGCAGGCGCATCAGCGCCAGCGCCGTCATCGACTTGCCGCAACCCGATTCGCCGAGCAGGACGAAGGTCTCGCCGGCGGCAATCTCGAAGGAGACTTCGGCCACCGGTCGCGCGTTGCCGATGGCCACCGACAGCCCCTGGACCGCGAGCAACGTCATCCCGCCGCCCTCGGATCGAAGGCGTCGCGCACCGCGTCTGCGAACAGGTTGGCCGCCAGCACCAGCACGAACATGAAACAGAAGGCCGCCGCCAGCGACCACCAGACCATCGGCTCGCGCGCCAATTCCAGGCGCGCGGCGTTGATCATGGTGCCGAAGCTGATGGTGTTGGGATCGACGCCGATGCCGACGTAGGACAGCACCGCCTCGGCCAGCACCAGGCCGGAGAAGTCCATGACGATGGCGATGAGGACGATGTGCATGAGGTTGGGCAGGATGTGCCGCAGCATGATTGCCAGCGGCCGCCCGCCGAATGCCCGCGCCGCCTGCACGTATTCCATCTCGCGCAGCTTCAGCGTCTCGCCCCGCAGCAGCCGGCACAGCCCCGTCCAGCTGGTGATGCCGAGGATCGCGCACAACGCCAGCAGCCGCGCATCGGCGCGCTCGGCGGCGGTGGCGAACCAGCCGGCATGGGTATCGATGATCACCTGCATCATCAGCACGGCGGCGGCGATCAGCAGCACGCCGGGAATGGAGTTGAGCGTCGTGTAGAGATACTGGATGACATCATCGATCCAGCCGCCGACATAGCCGGCGACGATGCCGAGCAGGACGGCGGCCGGCAGCATGATCAGCGTCGTCAGGGTGCCGATCAGCAGCCCGGTGCGGATGCTCTTGAGCGTGAGATAGAGCACGTCCTGGCCAACCTTGTCGGTGCCGAAGAGGTGCGTGCCCGGATACTTCAGGGGCGGAAAGCCGCGCCCGCCTTCCTCCAGCGTCTCCTTGGCGAAGAGTTCGGTCGCCAGCGGCGCTGAATAAGTCTTCTCCGTATTCGTTTTCAGCGGCATCAGCAGCGCATCGAGCGCCGACAGCACCTCGACCGACCAGGCCGGCGGCTTGCCCTCCTCCAGTGGCAGTTGCGACCGGTAGTGCAGCGAGTCGACCAGCCCGATGGCAAAGAAGACGGCCAGCACCGACGCCGAGACCACCGTCCGGCGGTGCCCCCAAACGCGCACCCAGCCGGCACGCAGGTGATCCTGCTGCCGTCCCCACCAGGCACCGCCGATCGTCACCGCGATCAGCAGGAAGAACAGCGCATCCGACCAGAGCAGGACCGGCTTCATTGAAATCGTATGCGCGGGTCGACCAGCGTGTAGGAAATGTCGGTCAGCATCAGGCCGACGATGTAGAGGCAGGAGCCGATGAAGACCATGGAGCGGACGACGGCGAAGTCCTGGGCGTTGATGGCATCGATGGTGTAGCTGCCGAGTCCGGGAATGCCGAAGAACGATTCGATCAGCAGGCTGCCCATGAACAGCGTCGGGATGACGACGACGACTCCGGTCAGGATGGGAATCAGGGCGTTGCGCAGCACATGTCGGAACAGCACCAGCCGCTCGGAAAGTCCCTTGGCGCGCGCCGTGCGCACGTAGTCCTTGCCGATCTCCTCGAGAAAGATGGTGCGGTACCAGCGCGTGCCCGAACCGATGCCGCCGATGACCCCGATGATCACCGGCAGAATGAGGAACTTGCCGGCCGTCAGCCCCTCGCTGTAGCCGGAAATGGGCACCAGATGCCAGACCTTGCTGACCAGCCACTGACCGCCGATGATGTAGAAAAGGCCCGAAATCGACATCATGGCTACACAGAGCACGACGCCGGCGACATCGAGATACGTGGCGCGGAAATACACCAGCAGCAGTGCGAAGGAAATGGTGGCAAACAGGCCGAGCACGAATACCGGCACCGCCACCGCCAGCGACGGATTCATGCGGGTGGCAATCTCGCGGGCAATGTCGCGACCGTCGTCGGCACGGCCGAAATCGAAGGCGAACATGCGCACGGACTTCGTATAGAAGATCGTCTGCGTCGCCTTGCCAACCCCCTCCGCCTGCGCATTCCAGAACAGCGGCTTGTCGTAGCCGCGCTCGGCCTTCCATTTCTGTATGGCCTCCGGCGTCACCCGCTTGACGCCTAGTTGCATGCGCGCCATGTCGTCGGGGCTGTTGACGACGAAGAACAGGGCGAAAGTAATGAGGTTGACGCCGACCAGGATCGGGATGGCGTAGAGCAGGCGGCGAACGATGTAGGCGAGCATCGGGCGCTAGGATACCCGATGCATCAGCCCAAAGTCAGTCGTGGCAGCACGCCGAGTGCATTGGCCGTCGTCGCCGCAACGACATCGCGAACTTCCACGCTGCGCAGCTCGGCCAGCACGGCCGCGATGCGCGGCAATTCGGCCGGTTCGTTGCGCCCCTTGCCAAGCCATTCGGGCGGAATGTCGGGCGCATCGGTCTCCAGCACGATGCTGTCGATCGGCAGCGTCGCTGCGAGTTCGCGCAGCCGGGTGGCGCGCGGATGGGTCATGGCGCCGCCGAAGCCGAGCTTGAAACCGAGCTTGATGAATTCCTCCGCCTGCTGCCGGCTACCGTTGAAGGCGTGGGCAATGCCGCCCGGAACAGAAATACTCCGAAGGCCCTTGAGGATGGCATCGACGGCCCGACGCACATGCAGCAGCACCGGTAGATCGAGATCGCGAGCGATCTTCAACTGCTCGGCGTACCACCACGACTGACTTTGCTCGTCGCGGGGTTCGACGAAAAAGTCGAGGCCAATTTCTCCCACCGCCACGGCCGGCTCCCTTTGCAGCGTTTCGCGCAAAGCATCGAGGTCCTCTTTGCGCGCCCGATCCACGTACATCGGATGAATGCCGTATGCCGGCCGGCACGCGCCGAATTCCCGGCAGACGCTGGCAACGGCGCCGAAGTTGGCGCGCTCGACCGCGGGCACAACGATGGCGGTCACGCCCGCCGCGCCGGCACGGCTTGCCACCGCTTCCCGGTCGGCGTCGAATTCGGCGGCGTCCAGGTGGCAGTGTGTGTCTATCAGCATCAGGGCTTCTTGACCGGAGCGGTGGGCAGGCCGAGGCTCTTCCAGGACTGCATGCCGCCGCGATACCACTTGAGCTTGTGAGGCGGATAGCCGACGGCCAGCAATTGCCGGATGTTGGTAGGCGACTGACCGCACCAGATGCCGTTGCAGTAGAGCACGAGAGTCCTGGCGTTTTCGAAATTCCACATCGGCCCCGTACGGACTGCGCCGAACTGCATTTCCAGGATTTCCGCCACCGCCTGCGGCTCGGCGTGGGCCGGGTGGAGGCGCATCCAGGGGATGTGAATGGCACCAGGAATGATCCCCGAACGGACAAGCCACTCCGAATCGCGTGAATCGATGACCAGGACGCCGCCATCGCGGCTCGTGATCCGTTTCAGGTAGTCGAGGAGTTCGAGTTCACCGATGGTCTCGACACCGGGAGCAAGCTGCATCGGCTGCACGCAGAACGGCGGACAGGGTCTCGACGTCAGCGCATAATCGGGATCGATCTCGGCGTCGTTGTCCTGATCGCGCTGGACGCGGAACAAGCGGCCTTCGTGGAGCACGTCGACATAGGGCTGCGTGGCCGTAATGCCGACCGGCTTGCCGTCGGCCTGCGCCAGGCCCGCGAGCAGAACCGTCAGGGCTGCCCACCAACGCACATTCACCTACTCGACCTCGTCGATCCAGGCTTGCTGGATGGCTTCAAGGATCTTTTCGCCGCAATGCTTCGGATCGTCAGCGAAGCCAGGCAGCGCCATCACCCAGTCCATCAGGTCCTTGAAGTTGGCGCGGGTGGGATCCATGCCCGGATGCGCTTCGGACAACTCGACGGCGATCTCGTTGATGTCGGTCCATTTCAT
>DASRXN010000140.1:0-2881 GCA_035654135.1 Rhodocyclaceae bacterium
CCCGACATGCCGGTGGAGGCTTTCCAGGATCTGTGGGACACGCTCAAAGCTGGCCGACCCTGGACCGGCTATGTCAAGAATCGCTGCAAGAACGGCGACTACTATTGGGTTCTGGCCAACGCCACGCCGATCTGGGACCACGGTGAAGTAACGGGCTATCTCTCGGTGCGCCGGAAGGCTGCCCGCGAGGCAATCGAGGCCCACGAGGCTGCTTATCGTCAGTTTCGGGAAAAGCGCCAGGGCAATCTGGTAATTCGTCGTGGCCGTGCCGTCAGCGGGAGTGGCTGGCAGGAAAATCTCACGCTCGCCCATCGCATTGGTGGCCTGCTGGCGCTGCTTGGCGCCTTGGTGCTGGTCATGGCGGTAATGGCCATCGTTGCGCTCTCCCGGACCAACGATGCGACCGTCAGCCTTTACGAGCAGCGCTTTGAGGGGGTGCGCATGCTGGGGCGCATCACTCAGCTGATGAGCGAAAATCGCATGCAGATCGGGCTGAGCGGACTCGGTGTCCATCACGATCCAACAATCACCCATGCCGACCACAGCGCCTACATGGCTCAGGTGCGCAAGAACATCGCCGAGATTTCAGGTCTATGGGAGGACTACCAAAAATCCCTGCATACGGACGAGCATCGCCAACTGGCCGAAGAGTATGCCGCCGCGCGCGGGCGCTTCGTCAAGGAGGGTCTGCTACCCGCCGTTGAGGCCATCGACAAGGGTGACAACGGGGTGGCATGGGCCCTGTTTCAGGAAAAGGTCAATCCACTTTACATCGCCGCTGTCGCCAAGGCTGACGTATTGCGTGAAAGGCACGTCAGGCTCGGCAAGGCGGAAATGTCCGATTCTCAGGACCGATACGTCCTGACGCGCAACATCCTGATCGGCATGATGATCATTCTTCTGGCGGTTGGCATGGTCTTGTCTGTCTGGCTGATCCGCGTTGTCCGGCGCGATTTGCGCGTCGTGGTAGACGTGTTGCGAAACGTTGCCCAAGGCGATTATTCGAATGCGATTGACATCTCGCGTGACGACGAGGTTGGCAAGCTGCTGCAGGGATTGCAGTCCATGCAGACCCGTTCCGGTTTTGAGGTAGCTGACACCAAGCGCCAGGCCGACGAGATGACACGCATCAAGATCGCCTTGGACAACGTGTCGACCGGGGTGATGATCGCCGATACCGGCCGCAACATCATCTACACCAACAGGTCGGTGCAGGGGATTCTGAAAGCGGCGGAGGCAGACATCCGCACACAGCTGCCGAACTTCGACGCCGATCATCTGGTGGGCGCCAACATCGACGTATTCCACAAGAATCCGGCGCATCAGGCGGTGCTGCTGGCGAAGCTCAATGGCACGCATACCGCCAGTCTGGTGATCGGCGATCGGCACATGGTCGTGTCGGCCAATCCGGTGATCAACGACAAGGGCGAGCGGCTGGGCTCGGTCGCCGAGTGGCGTGATCGCACCGACGAAATCGCCGTCGAGCAGGAAGTCGAATCGATTGTCGCCGCCGCCGGCAATGGCGACTTGGGCAAGCGCTTGCAGATGGAAGGCAAGACCGGTTTCTTCGAGATATTGGCCCGGGCACTGAACCAGTTGCTGAACAACACCGAGCAGGCCTTGCACGCCACTTCCGAAGTGCTGTCCAGGGTTGCCCGCGGCGATCTGACAAAGACGATCGATGCAGATTATCAGGGCACGTTTGGCCAGTTGAAGGACGACACCAACACCACCGTGGCGCGTTTGCGAGAAGTGGTGGGGCGGATCAAGGAAGCGACCGACGCCATCAATACCGCGGCACAGGAAATTGCCGCCGGCAATCAGGACCTGTCGAGCCGAACGGAAGAGCAGGCGAGCAGTCTGGAAGAGACCGCCAGTTCTATGGAACAGCTCAATGCCACGGTTCGCCAGAACGCCGAGAACGCCCGACAGGCGAACGAACTGGCCAAGACATCCAACGACGGTGCGGTACGCGGTGGCGAGGTCGTCAAGCGTGTTGTGGTCACCATGGGCGAGATTCAGGGCAGCTCGAAGAAGATTGCCGACATCATCGGCGTCATCGACAGCATTGCCTTCCAGACCAACATCCTGGCGTTGAATGCCGCGGTCGAAGCGGCGCGGGCAGGCGAACAGGGCAGGGGTTTTGCCGTCGTCGCCACCGAAGTGCGGAACCTGGCACAGCGCAGCGCCACCGCGGCGAAGGAGATCAAGACACTAATCGCCGAATCGGTGGGCAAGGTGGAAAGCGGCGCCAAGCTGGTGGGCGAAGCCGGCAGCACCATGGACGAAGTCGTGACCTCGTTCCGGAGCGTGGCCAATCTGGTCACCGAGATCAGCAATGCCAGTCGCGAGCAGAGCAGTGGCATTGAGCAGGTGACGCACGCGGTGGGGCAGATGGATGAAGTGACGCAACAGAACGCTGCGCTGGTCGAGCAGGCAGCGGCGGCGGCGGAGAGCCTGGAAGAGCAGGCGCGTGGACTGGTGCAGGCGGTGGGCATGTTCAAGCTGTCGGCAGGTGGCGGCACCACCCTTCCCGGTCCGGTGCTGCGCGATGCCACGCCCAGGCAGCTGGAACGGAAAGTCAGTGGTGGCGACACGCCGGCGCCGACGAAGCTGGCCCACAAGGGCCCGCCCGCCCACCTTTCGGACGACCAGGACGAGTGGGAAGAGTTTTGACGCATGGATGCGCGGATTCCTTGAACGGAGAGGTGAAATGAGAACCAACCTGCCGGTGACGCAAAGCGAGGTGCAGCTGGGCACTGACACCCTGATCGTTTCGAAGACCGATCTCAAGGGGCAGATCACCTACGTCAATAAGGATTTTCTGGAGGTCAGCGGCTTCACGGAAGCCGAACTGATTGGCCAGCCGCATAACATCGTC
>DASRXN010000141.1:0-44042 GCA_035654135.1 Rhodocyclaceae bacterium
GCCTTGGCCTCGCCGGTGGACATCTGCTTGTTGATGTCCTTGAGCTCCTTGAGCGGAATGCCGATGCGGTCCTGCAAATTGATCAGCTTCTGCTGTTCTTCGAGGATGGCCGGTACGGCGCGCATCAACTGCGCCGAGTAGGACTTGCTGGGATGGACTTCATGCTTCAGCCATTCGAGGTTGGTTTCGTTGCCCGGGAAGACCTTGATGAAATGCGGACGTGGCATGTGCGCCTTCTCGACGCACAGGTGCTGGATCTTGCGCTCGTGATTGCGCGCCGCCTCCACCATGCCGCGCACCGAGTCGCACAGACGCTCGATGGAACGGGCAGTGAAGCGGATGTTCATCAGTTCGGAGGAGATCTGCTTCTGGACGCGCAGGTAGCCCTTGTCCTGGGAACCCTTCTTGACCAGCGCCGCCATCATCTTGCCGAACAGATGGTGCATGACCGAGAAACGCTCGAGCGCGTCCTGCTTCAACTTCAGCATGGAGGCGGAAATCTGGCCGCCACCTTCCTCGTCCTCGTCCTCGGCTTCATCGGCCTCGATGGCCGCTTCCTCGTCCTCGGCCAGGGCCTCGATGTCGTCGGTGGCGTTGGGGTCGATCAGACCGTCGACCAGTTCGTCGATGCGCATCTCGTCGCGGGCTACCTTGCCGGCCATGTCGAGCATTTCGACGATGGTGGTCGGGCAGGCGGAGATGGCGATCACCATGTGCTTGAGGCCATCCTCGATGCGCTTGGCGATCTCGATTTCACCTTCGCGGGTCAGCAACTCGACTGAACCCATTTCGCGCATGTACATGCGCACGGGGTCGGTGGTGCGGCCGAATTCGGAGTCGACACTGGACAGCGCCTGCTCGGCCTCCTCCTCGACTTCCTGTTCGTCGACCTGAGCCGGGGCGGCCTCGGTCAGCAGCAGGTCGTCGGCGGCCGGCGCCTCGTCGAAGACCTGGATGCCCATGTCGTTGAAGGTCGAGATGATCGACTCGATCTGCTCCGCATCGACCAGGTCGTCGGGCAGATGGTCGTTGATTTCGGCGTAGGTGAGGAAACCGCGTTCCTTGCCGAGGGCGATTAGAGTCTTCAGGCGCGTACGCTTGGTCTCCAGATCGACCGGGGTTTGCGGATGAGCGAGTTCGGGCGGGTGCTTGCCTTTCTTGCCCTTCGCCTCGCCACCCTTGGCGGCAGGCTTCGCTTGCTTGGCCGCAGGTGCCGTGTTTGCCGGGGCGGGCGCGGTGACGGCGGCAGCCTTCCCGACCTTGGCCTTCGCCGGCGGGGCGGCCTTGGCAACAGGCTGCTGTGGTTTGGCAGGCGCCTCGGGCTTGGCGACATCCTTCTTGGCGGCAGGCTTTGCCTGCACTTTGTCTTTCACCGGCGGGGCGGCCTTGGCCTTCGCCGCGCTTTTTGCGGGCTGCGGCTTGGCGGCGGGCTTCTTGGCGGGGGTTTTTGCCGGAGCCTTGGTTGGGGCCTTGGCCTTGGCGGCCGGCTTGGAGGACTTCGCGCTTTCCTTGGGCATGGTCTTGATTTTCCTCGGAATCAGGCCCCGGGTGCCTTCCGTTCGCGAGAATTACGGCAAGCTAATGGGGAAACCCGGCAGTATAGCAGAAACTAGCCGCCCGGCCGGGCACCGTTCCTGGCCTTGAGCGCCAGCAGCGCCGCCAGTTGGCGCGACTCGTCGGTCGAGAGCGGGGCGGCTTTGGCCCGGGCGTTGAGGGCCTCGATTTGCGCGACGAGTTCGGCCTGGCGCAGACGCTCCAGCGTATCCTCGAAGACCATTTCCTCCTCGCCTTCATCGACCTCTTCGTCGGCTGTCGTCGCTGCCAGCATGCCGATCAGTCCCTCATGCGGGCCGCCGCGGAAGTACTCGATCACCACGCCCATGTTGCCGGCGGCGAGTTCGCCGTGATCGATGGCGTCGGCGATGGCATGCAGGGCGGCACCCTCCGGCGTTTCGGCCTGGATCTGTTCCAGTGGCAGGCGCGCCGCTCGTTCGGGCCGGCGCAGCACGGCTTTCAGCAAGGTCTTGATCTGCGAGACTTCAATGGACCGGCGGCGTGGAGGCGGCGCCGGGCGGCTGCCATAACCCTTGGCGAGCGACTTCAGGCCGCATTGGGCTTCGACTTCGGCCTGGCTGAGCGCGGCCGCTTCGGCTACTGCCTTCGTCAGTTGCACCCGCAGTACCGGCGCCGACAGCTTCTGCAGCAGTGGTTTGGCCTCGTGCACCAGCCGGGCGCGGCCTTCGGCGGTGGCGAGATCGACGCTCGCCTTGAGCTCGCGCAGCAGGAATTCGGTAAGGGTGGTCGGGTGCCGGACCAGGTTGCAATACGCTTGGGCGCCCTCGGCACGCACGAAACTGTCGGGGTCATGCTCGGGCGGCAGGAACAGGAAGCCCGCCGACTTGTCGTCGCCGAGCTGGTCGAGGCTGGCTTCCAGCGCCCGCCAGGCGGCCTTGCGGCCGGCAGCGTCGCCGTCGAAGCAGAACACGACGCGCGACGCCTGGCGCAGCAACTTGTGCACGTGGTTGGGCGTTGTCGCCGTACCGAGCGTGGCGACGGCGTTGCCGACACCGTGCTGGGCGAGGGCGACGACGTCCATATAGCCCTCGACGACGATCACCGTGTCCTCGTCGCGGATCGCCTGTCTTGCCTGCGTGAGGCCGTAGAGTTCGCGGCCCTTCTCGAACAGCGGCGTTTCCGGCGAGTTGAGGTATTTGGGTTCCCCCTGCCCAAGTACCCGGCCGCCGAAGCCGATGACATTGCCGCGCTGGTCGAGGATGGGGAACATGATGCGGTCGCGGAAACGGTCGTAGCGACGGCCTTGCTCGTTCTCGATGACCAGGCCGCATTCGACCAGCGCCGGGTCCTTGTAGTCGGAGAAGATGCGCTCCAGGCCCTGCCATTCGTCAGGCGCGTAGCCAAGACCGAAGCGGGCGGCGATTTCTCCCGTCAGACCCCGACCCTTGAGATAGTCGATGGCTTTCGGCGACGCCTTCAACTGGTCCTTGTAGAAGCGCGCCGCCCGCGCCATCAGTTCGGTCAGCGGCGCCTTCTTGGCCCGCTCGGTCTGAACATGCTCGGAAACGCGCGGCACCTGCATGCCCACCGAGTGGGCGAGGTCCTCGACCGCCTCGATGAAGCCGAGGCCCGAGTACTGCATGAGGAAACCCAGTGCGCTGCCGTGGGCGCCACAGCCGAAGCAGTGGTAGAACTGCTTCGAGGGACTGACGGTGAAGGAAGGGGTCTTTTCCGAGTGGAACGGGCAGCAGGCCTGGTAGTTGGCGCCGCCCTTCTTGAGGGGCACGAAGCGCTCGATCACATCGACGATGTCGACGCGCGCGAGCAGTTCCTGAATGAAGCTTTCCGGTATCACCCCGGAATTATGCGCCGGTGAGTTTTGCTTTCACCAGTTTCGATACCTCGCCCATGTCGGCGCGGCCGGCGATCTTCGGCTTGACGATGGCCATCACCTTGCCCATGTCGGCCGGCGCCTTGGCGCCTGACGCGGCAACGGCGGCGGCGACGATGGCGGCAACTTCGTCCGCCGACAACCCGACTGGCATGTAGGCGGTCAGTACCTCGACCTCGAACTTCTCGGCATCGGCCAGATCCTGGCGCTTGGCGGCCTCGTACTGGGAGATCGAGTCCTTGCGCTGCTTGAGCATCTTCTCGATTACTCCGACGATGGCGGCGTCGTCGAGTTCGATGCGCTCATCGACTTCCTTTTGCTTCATCGCCGCCAGCAGCAGGCGGATGGCGCCGAGGCGTGCCGTCTCCCTGGCCTTCATGGCCGTCTTCATGTCTTCGGTGATGCGGGCTTTCAGGCTCATAGTCATTCTCCACAAACACAAAAACCGCCCCGGAGGCGGTTCTTGCTGGCAATCGGGGCTCGACTCTTAGTAGAGCTTGGGCGGCAGCATCTGGCTGCGGATGCGCTTGTGATGGCGCTTCACGGCGGCAGCCAGCTTGCGCTTGCGCTCGGAGGTGGGCTTCTCGTAGAACTCGCGGGCGCGCAGTTCGGTGAGTGTGCCGGCCTTTTCGATGGTGCGCTTGAAGCGGCGGATGGCGACTTCGAAGGGCTCGTTTTCCTTGAGGCGGATACCGGGCATTGCGATGTGTCCTGTGTGAGGGCGGAACGGAAAGGCGCGGATTCTAGCGTCTTTTCGCCGGATGTCAAAGTAGAATCGCATGTCCCATGCTTGTCCTCGGCATCGAATCCTCCTGCGACGAAACCGGCGTCGCGCTCTACGACACCGAGCGCGGCCTGCTCGGTCATGCCGTGCATACCCAGGTGGCGATGCACGAGGCCTACGGCGGCGTGGTGCCGGAACTGGCCTCGCGTGACCACATCCGGCGGCTGGTCCCGCTCCTGCGTACGGTGCTTGCCCAGGCCGGCGCCAGCAAGCAGGACATCGACGGCATCGCCTATACGGCCGGACCGGGGCTGGCCGGCGCGCTGCTGGTCGGTGCCGGTTTCGCCGCCTCGCTGGCCGTGGCGTTGGGCGTGCCGGCGCTGCCGGTCCATCATCTCGAAGGCCATCTGCTGTCGCCGCTGCTGGCGGCCGATACGCCGACCTTCCCGTTCGTGGCCCTGCTGGTTTCCGGCGGCCACACCCAACTCATGCGCGTGGCCGGAGTGGGCGCTTACGAATTGCTCGGCGAGTCGGTCGACGACGCTGCCGGCGAGGCCTTCGACAAGACGGCCAAATTGCTCGGCCTGGGCTATCCGGGCGGGCCGCAACTGGCGGCGCTGGCGGCATCCGGCGGGCCGAGCGGTCTGCGTCTACCCCGACCGATGCTCAGGAGCGGCGATTTCCAGTTCAGTTTCTCCGGCCTCAAGACCGCCGTGCTGACCCAGGTACATGGCCGGAAGCTTTCGGAGCGGGAGCGGGCCGATCTGGCCTGGGAATTCCAGGAAGCGGTGACCGAAGTGCTTGCCGTAAAGTCAGTCATGGCGGTACGCCACTGCGATCTCGACCGGCTGGTGGTGGCGGGTGGTGTCGGTGCCAACAGGCGACTTCGGCAACGGCTGGATGGCGACGCGGCCGCCGCCGGCATTCGCGTCCATTACCCGGAGGTGGCGTTGTGCACCGACAACGGCGCCATGATCGCCTATTGCGGCGCCCAGCGACTGCTGGCCGGGCAACGCGGACCGGCTGGCGGTGCCTTCGGCGTGCGGCCGCGCTGGCCGCTGCAAAGCCTGTCGGCGGCGTGACGCTGCGACTGACTATTCCAGTCCGCCCAGATAAGCCGATACGGCGCTGATTTCGAGTTCCGTCAGCTTCGAGGCGATGGTGTGCATCACCGCGTTGTCGTTGGTGCGCGCCCGCTTGTTGAATTCCTTCAGCTGGATTTCGAGATAGGCGGGATGCTGGCCTGCCAGCCGCGGCAATTGCACCGTACCGTGGGCGGCCGGACCGTGGCAGCTGGCGCAGGCCGGCACGCCGGCGTAGGAATTGCCTTTGAGGTAGATGTACCTGCCCACTGCGGCGAGATCGGCATCGCCAGTCCGGCGCGTTGGCGCCGGTTTGCCGGCGAAGAACGTCGCCAGGCCCGCGATTTCGGTGTCGGTGAGATCCTTGGCCATTTCGCTCATGGTGTCGCTCTTGCGCCGGCCGTCACGAAAATCCTTGAGCTGCTTGGCGAGGTATTCGGGATGCTGTGCGGCCAGGCGCGGGTAGATGGCGCTGGCGCTTTCGCCTTCGGGGCCGTGACAGAGTGCGCAGCGGCCATCGACAATGCTGCTCACCGAACGGTCCGCCGCGCTGGACGACGTGGCCGTCAGCAGGCAGACCATGGCCGCGACGAACTTGCTCATGATGACGCCTCCCTCTTGCTGCCGCCGATGCGGCTCTCCGTGCCATTGAAAAGACGTTGTATGTTGCCGCGGTGGCGCCAGATCAGCAGTGCCGACATCAGCGTGACGGCGGTAGTCGTTTCGATGCGGCCGATCAGGAAGCCTGTGGCAATCGGTGCAGCCAGCGCGGCCATCAGGGCGGCCAGTGACGAATAGCGCGTCAGCACGGCGGTCAACATCCAGACCGCGGCGGCGATCAGCGCCAGATTGCCGGAAAAGCCGGCCAACACCCCGAGCGCCGTGGCAACGCCCTTGCCGCCCCGGAACTTGAGAAAGACTGGAAAGACATGGCCAAGGAAGGCGGCAATGCCGGCGACGGCCATGCCGAGTCCGTCGGCGCCCAGCATGCCCGCGAGCCGGATGGCCAGCCAGCCCTTGAGTCCGTCGCCGAGCAGCGTCAGCAGTGCCGCCAGCTTGTTGCCCGTGCGCAGGACGTTGGTGGCACCGGGGTTGCCCGAGCCATGGCTACGCGGATCGTCGAGCCCGAAGGCCTTCGATACGATGACGGCGAACGGCAGCGAGCCGAGGAAGTAGCCGAGAACAACGAAGGGAAGCGCGCTCATGCCGATTGACCTAGAATTTCGCCAATTTTAACCGAGGGCCGCAGATGGACTTCATCTTCATCGAGGAAATGCGCGTCGACGCCCACGTCGGCATTTATGCCCGGGAGAAGGCCGCGCCGCAAACGCTGGAGATCAGCCTGACCTTCGGCGTGCCCGACGAGGCAGCGCGCGACGACGATATTGCCAAGACTATCGACTACGCTACCGTGATTGCCCGTATTCGCGCCGAGCTGGCCGAGCGGCATTTCAACCTGCTGGAGACCCTGGGCGAATACGTCATCGGCCTGATGCTCAACGAGTTCCGCGCGCCCTGGGTGAAGATTTCCATCGCCAAGATGGGCATCGCCAAGGGCGTCAAGCGCGTTGGCGTGCAGATCGAAAGAAGCCGGGCCTAGCAACGTCAGCCGGCTTGGCCGACCTCGACGATCTTCGGTACCAGCACGCGCAGGATGTCGTGCGGATGCACTCCGACGAGATAACCGCGCCGACCACCATTGATGTACACCAGCGGCAGATCGAGAATGCTCTTTTCCATGCAGATCGGCAGCGCCTTCCTGGTGCCGAAAGGCGAGCAGCCGCCGACCAGGTAGCCGGTGTGCCTGTGGGCATCCGCGGGCGTGCAGGGGGCGACCTTCTTGACGCCAAGCTGGCGTGCCAGATCCTTGGTCGACACCTTGCGGTCGCCGTGCATCAGCACGATCAGCGGCTTGGCTGATTCGTCTTCCATGACCAGCGTCTTCACCACCGCATGTTCGGCGACGTTCAGTTCGCGCGACGACACGCGCGTGCCGCCGTGCTCTTCGTACTCGTACAAATGGCTGGAATGGGCTATGTGGTGCCGGTGCAGGAACTTGGTCGCCGGTGTTTCCGGCGCCTGGCTTTCGGGTTTCATGACTTATCCGCGCGGGTGATGGGTCTGGTGCAGTAGCTTGAGTCGCTCGCGTGCCACATGAGTATAGACCTGGGTGGTCGAGATATCGGCATGCCCCAATAGCATCTGTACCACTCGCAGGTCGGCGCCATGATTGAGCAGGTGGGTGGCGAAGGCGTGGCGCAACACGTGCGGCGAAATGCGCTCGCGCGGGATGCCGGCGGTCAGCGCGTACTTCTTGATCAGCGTCCAGGCCATCTGCCGGGTCATGCCGCCGCTACCACCCTTGCGTCCGGTGACGAAGACGTGGTCCGAACTGCCGCCCTTCAGCAGATCCTGGCGGCCGTCCTTGAGATAACGGCCCAGCCAGTCCACCGCGATCTCCCCCAGCGGCACCAGCCGCTCCTTGGCACCCTTGCCGAATACGCGCACCAGTCCGTCGGTCAGGCTCAGCTCGAACATCTTGAGTCCGACCAGCTCCGAAACGCGCAATCCGGTAGCGTAAAGTACTTCGAGCAGCGCGCGGTCGCGCAGGCCGCGCGGCGTATCGATGTCGGGCGCCGCCAGCAGGTCCTCGATGTTCTTCTCCGACAGCGTCTTGGGAAAGCGCTCGGCACGCATCGGCCGCTCGATGTTGAGCAAGGGGTCGACCTGGATGCGGCCCTGGTCGAGCAGCCAGTGGTAGAAGCGGCGCAGCGTCGAGTGCAGCCGGCGTTGCGAGGTGCCCTTGAAACCGCCGGGGCGGCCTTGCAGATGGGCGAGATAGCGGTTGATGGCGACCTCGTCGGCATCCGCCAATCCAGACTGACGTGCTGCCAGCCAACTGGCGAACAGTGTTAGATCGCCGCGGTAGGCCGAGAGGGTATTTTTCGCCAGGCCGTCGGCAAGCCACAGCGCGTCGACGAACTCATCGATCAGCGCGGCGTCGACCAGCGCCGCGTCAGCTTCGCTCATGCGCCAGCAGCCAGCGCTTGACGTCGAGCAGAAAGCCACCCCGGTTACGCGCGAAGCCGCCAAGACCACCGCTGGCCGCCACCACGCGGTGGCAGGGCACGACGACGGCATATGGATTGGCGCCGCAGGCATTGCCGACGGCGCGCGGTCCGGTGCCGATGGCGGCCGCCAGTTCGCCATATTGCCGCGTGTTACCGGATGGGATGGCGGCGATGCCGGCCCAGACCTTGCGCTGGAACGGCGTACCCGCGGCAGCGAGGGGCAGCGAGAACGTGAATTTCGGATTGGCGAGCCAGGCGCGCAACTGGCGCACGGCTTCCTTGGCCAGCAGCGACTTCGGTACGATTTCGGCGCCCGGTTCAAGGAACTCGATGGCGGTGATTTCATCCTCGTTGCAGCGGATGCCGAGGCTGAAGCCAGGTGCGGAAACGACTGCTGAGTAAGATGTCATGTCGGGACTCCTTCGTCAGAAGGCCGCGATGCCCGTCTGCGCGCGGCCGAGGATGAGGGCGTGGATGTCGTGCGTGCCCTCGTAGGTATTCACGACTTCGAGATTCACCACGTGACGGATGACGCCGTATTCATCCGAGATACCGTTGCCGCCGTGCATGTCGCGGGCGACGCGGGCAATCTCCAGCGCTTTGCCGCTGGAGTTACGCTTCATGATCGAGGTCATCTCCGGACTCGCCCGGCCAGCATCCTTCAGGCGGCCGAGGCGCAGGCAGCCTTGCAGGCCGAGCGCGATCTCCGTCTGCATGTCGGCGAGCTTCTTCTGGATCAGCTGGTTGGCTGCCAGGGGGCGGCCGAATTGCTGGCGGTCGAGCACGTACTGTCGGGCGCGGTGCCAGCAATCCTCCGCCGCGCCCAGCGCGCCCCACGCGATCCCGTAGCGCGCCGAATCGAGGCAGGTAAACGGACCCTTCAGTCCTTCGATTTCCGGCAAGGCGTTCGCCTCCGGCACGAAGACGTCGTCCATGACGATCTCGCCGGTGATCGAGGTGCGCAGGCCAACCTTGCCGTGAATGACGGGCGCGGCGAGACCGCTCATGCCCTTCTCCAGGACGAAGCCGCGAATCCTGCCGGTATCGTCCCTGGCCCAGACAACGAAGATGTCGGCGATCGGGCTGTTGGTGATCCAGATCTTGGCACCGGACAGGCGATAGCCGCCAGGTGTGCTCCGGGCACGCGTTTCCATGGCGCCGGGATCGGAACCGTGGTCGGGTTCGGTCAGGCCGAAGCAGCCGATCAGTTCGCCGCTGGCCAGCTTCTGCAAGTACTTGCGCTTCTGATCTTCGGTACCGAACTCGAAGATGGGCAGCATGACCAGCGACGACTGCACGCTCATCATCGAGCGGTAGCCGGAGTCGACGCGCTCCACCTCGCGCGCGATCAGGCCGTAGGCCACGTGATTAAGCCCGCCACCGCCGTATTCGGCTGGAATGGTGGTGCCCAGGAGACCCATGGCGCCCATCTCGCGGAACAGCGCTGGCTCCGTGCCCTCGTGGCGGAAGTCGTCCCGTACTCGCGGCGCCAGCACGCCCTGGCAAAAATCGCGTGCGGCATCGCGCAGCCGCCGTTCGTCCTCAGTGAGCTGCTCGTCGAGCAGCAGCGGATCGTCCCAACGGAAGGCCGGGCTAGCCACGAACCTCACCGTTGCCGAGCACGATCCACTTCTGCGACGTCAGGCCTTCGAGGCCGACCGGGCCGCGAGCGTGGAACTTGTCGGTCGAGATGCCGATCTCGGCGCCGAGACCATATTCGAAGCCGTCGGCGAAGCGCGTCGAGGCATTTACCATCACCGAGCTCGAATCCACCTCGCGCAGGAAACGCATGGCGTGGGTGTAATTCTCGGTGACGATGGCCTCGGTGTGAGCGGACGAATATTTGTTGATGTGTTCGATCGCCTCGCCGACATCGGCCACGACTTTGACCGAAACGATCGCCGCCAGGTACTCGGTGTAGTAATCCTCTTCGGTCGCGGCCTTGGCGCCGGGAACCAGCGCCAGGGTCTCCGCGCAGCCGCGGATCTCGATGCCATTCGCCATCAGCATCTGCGCGATGGCGGGTAGTTGCTGGGCGGCAATCCGGCGTGCCACCAGGACTGACTCTGTGGTGTTGCAGGTGCCGAGCCGCTGGGTCTTGGCATTCTCGACGATCTTCAGCGCCTTGGCCGCGTCGGCGTCGTTGTCGACATAGACGTGGCAATTGCCGTCGAGATGCTTGATCACGGGCACGCGCGCTTCCTTCGAGATGCGCTCGATCAACCCCTTGCCGCCGCGCGGCACGATCACATCGACGTACTCGGGCATGGCGACCAGGTGGCCGACGGCTTCGCGGTCGGTGGTCTCGATGACCTGCACGGCAGTCTCGGGCAGACCGGCCGCCTTCAGCCCGGCACGCACGCAGGCGGCGATCGCCTGGTTGCAGCGGATCGCTTCCTTGCCGCCACGCAGGATCGCCGCATTGCCGGACTTGAGGCAAAGTGCGGCGGCGTCGGCAGTGACGTTGGGCCGCGCCTCGTAAATGATGCCGACGACACCGAGCGGCACGCGCATCTTGCCGACCTGGATGCCGGATGGCCGACGCTTCAGGTCGGTGATCTCGCCGATGGGGTCGGCGAGCGCGGCCACTTGTTCCAGCCCCTGGGCCATGGTCTCGACGCCCTTGGCGGTCAGCGTCAGGCGGTCGATCATGGCCGCGTCGAGCCCGGCAGCTTTCGCTTCTGCGACGTCGGCGGCGTTGGCCGCCAACAGCGCATCGCGGCTCTCGCGAATGCTCTTCGCCATCGCCAGCAGGGCAGTGTCCTTGGCTGCGGTCGAGGCCTTCGCTGTCTCGCGGGAGGCGGCGCGGGCGGCCAGGCCGATGCCTTCTATATATTCCTTCACATTCATCGTGCGATCCTAAGCCCTGGTTAAACGGAGGGCGAGTTGCAGCATCTCGTCCCAGATGTCGCCTTTCGCCACACCCTTGATCATGCGATCTATGCGCGCTGCGTGCAAGAGGGCAGCGCGAGCGGCACGCTGGCGCGCCTCATTGGCCAGAGCCCAGAGCACCAGCGGCATGGCGGCGCCTTCGGCCCTGAGGCCGTCGAGGGTGCGGGCGCAACGCGCCGTGTCGCGGCTGCGCAGGGCCTCGCGCAGTGCATCGATATCGTAGCGGGCGACGTTGAGCACGGCGGCTTCGATGTCGGCGAGGGATATTTCGCCTTTCGGGTAGAGCAGGCCGAGTTTCTGGACTTCCTGGTGGGCGGCCAGCAGGTTGCCCTCAACGTGGGCGGCGATGAAATCCAGCGCTTCGCGCGACGCCTTCTGATTTTGTTGCCCAAGCCGCTGGGCGATCCAGGTCGGCAGCTGGGGCAGCGGCGGTGCGGCGCATTCGATGGCCACGCCGGCATCGGCGAGCTTGACGAACCATGCTGCCTTTTTCGCCTGCCAGTCCAGCTCCGGCAGCGTGATCACGGTAATGACACCCGCCGGCAGTTGCGTGCAGTAGCGTTGCAGGGCCTCGCTGCCTTCCCGTCCCGGCTTGCCCGAGGGAATGCGCAAGTCGACCAGCTTGTCGCCGCCGAACAGCGACAGGTTGCCGGCCGCCATGAAGAGGTCGTCCCAGCGGAAGGACGGCGTCACCATCAGCACCTCGCGCTCGCCGTAGCCCTGCCTGCGGGCGGCGGCGCGAATGGCGTCGGCCGCCTCGATGGCCAGCAGGCCGTCGCCATGGACGACATAGAGTGGCGCGAGGGCACGCTCCAGTTGTGCGGCAAGCTGCTCCGGGCGCAGCTGCATGATCTAGGTTCCTGCCGGCTTCAACTTGCCCGCGGCCAGCCGGCGCAACAACTGCTGAACCAGGTCGTTCTGAATGTCGCGCCAGAGCAGAACTTCTTCCGCCTCTTTCGACAGCACGGCAGCGTCGTCGAAGGTCATTTCCCGGGTGATGCGGATGGTGTTCGGTGGCAGGAACTCCTGGCCCTTCGGGTCGGTAACGCGGAAGGTGAAGGTCCGTTCCAGCTGGTATTCGCGCACCCGGCCGGCCGAGTTGAGCGACATGATCTTCTTCAGCACCACGTCGCCCAGAATGGTGAGGCTGGCCTGGGCGTCGGCAGGGGCAGCGACGATGCGTGTCTGGGTTGATGCCTCGACATTGCGTTTGATGACCGACCGCAATTCGCTGGATTCCGCCAGGGCTATATAAAGCGTGTCGAAGGGAAACGAGTAAGCGCCGCGCAGCTGGAAGCCGCAGGCGGACAGCAGAACAGTGGCAAGGATCAGCAGGCGCTTCATGGTCAGACGACGATGTTGACCAGTCGGCCCGGCACGACGACGACCTTCTTCGCCGGCTTGCCTTCCATGAACTTCTGCGCTGCCTCGGAGGCCACGGCTGCCGCTTCGATGGCGGCACGGTCGGCGCCGGCCGGCACCCGCACGCTGCCGCGCGTCTTGCCGTTTACCTGCAACACTAGTTCGATTTCGTCCTGTACCAGCGCGGCTTCGAGCGGTTCGGGCCAGGGCGCGGCGAGGATGTCGTCGCCAAAATCCAGCTCACGCCAGAGCGCGTGGCAGATATGCGGCGTGATGGGAGAGAGCACGCGCAGCAGAATCGACAAGCCCTCGCGCGCGTGCGGATCGGCAGGCGATTTTTCCAGGGCATTCAGCATCTTCATCGCCGCCGAGGCGACAGTGTTGAACTGCAGCTTGCCAAGGTCGTAATTGGCCTGCTTGAGCAGCAGATGGATCTCGCGGCGCAGCCCGGACGCTGCAGAAGTCAGCGTTGGTGACACGCCTCCCTTGAGTGCAACTCCGAACGCCCAGAGCCGCTTGAGGAAGCGGTAGGCGCCCTCGACGCCGGAATCGGACCACTCCAGCGTCTGCTCGGGTGGCGAGGCAAACATCATGAAGAACCGGGCGGTGTCGGCGCCGTACTGCTCGATCAATGCCTGCGGATCGACGCCGTTGCGCTTAGACTTCGACATGGTGCCGATGCCGCCGTAGTCGACCGGCTGGCCGTCGGCCTTCGAGGTGGCGCCGGCGACGTGGCCGCCTTCGTCGCGTACCAGTTCGACCTCGTCGGGCGCGAAGTACTCGATGGCGCCCTTGTCGGTGCGACGACTGAATATGTGGTTGAGCACCATGCCCTGCGTCAGCAGGTCGGCGAAGGGCTCGTCGTAGGAGACGAGGCCCAGCGTGCGCATCACCTTGGTCCAGAAGCGCGAGTAGAGCAGGTGCAGGATCGCGTGCTCGATGCCGCCGATGTACTGATCGACTGGCATCCAATACGGCGCGCGGCTGTCGACCATGGTCTTGGCCCCCGCGCTGGCAAAACGGGCGTAGTACCAGGACGAGTCGACGAAGGTGTCCATGGTGTCCGTCTCGCGCCGGGCCGGCTTGCCGCACTTGGGACAGACGCAGTTCAGGAAGTCGGGGCGCTTCAGCAGCGGATTGCCGGAGCCGTCCGGCACGCAGTCCTCGGGCAGCACTACGGGTAGCTGGTCGTCGGGCACCGGCACGGTGCCGCAGCTGTCGCAATGGATCAGCGGGATCGGGCAGCCCCAGTAGCGCTGGCGGGAAATGCCCCAGTCGCGCAGCCGGAACTGCACCTGCTGATCGCCGAGGTCCTTGGCCTTGAGATCGGCAGCGATAGCGTCGATCGCCTGCTGGTAGTCGAGACCATCGTATTTGCCGGAATTGATGCAAACGCCGTTCTGTTTGTCGGCGTACCACTCCTGCCACGCGTCGAGCGAGTAGGTTTTGCCCGTCACGTCGATGACCTGCTCGATGGCGAGGCCGTATTTCTTGGCGAAGGCGAAGTCGCGCTCGTCGTGCGCCGGCACGGCCATCACCGCGCCCTCGCCGTAGCCCATCAGCACGTAGTTGCCGACCCAGACTTCCACCCTTTCGCCGGTCAATGGGTGCGCGACGAAGATGCCCGTCGGCATGCCCTTCTTTTCCATGGTGGCGATGTCGGCTTCCATCACCGAGCCCTGCTTGCATTCCTCGATGAAAGCGGCGAGCTTGGCGTTGCCCTGTGCGGCTCGCGTGGCCAGCGGGTGTTCCGCGGCGACGGCGCAGAAGGTGACGCCCATGATGGTGTCGGCGCGCGTGGTGTAAACCCAGAGCTTCTCCTGCCGGCCTTCCAATTCATAGGGAAAGGCGAAGCGCACGCCGTAGCTCTTGCCGATCCAGTTGGCCTGCATGGTCTTCACGCGCTCTGGCCAGCCCGGCAGCGTGTCGAGCGCAGCCAGCAGCTCGTCGGCGTACTGGGTGATGCCGAGGTAGTAGCCGGGGATCTCGCGCTTCTCGACCGGGGCGCCGGTGCGCCAGCCGCGGCCGTCGATGACCTGTTCGTTGGCGAGCACCGTCTGGTCGACCGGGTCCCAGTTCACCACCTGCGTTTTCTTGTAGGCGATGCCCTTTTCCAGCATGCGCAGGAACAGCCACTGGTTCCAGCGGTAATACTCGGGGCGGCAGGTGGCCAGCTCGCGGCTCCAGTCGATGGCGAAACCCAGCGACTGGAGCTGCTTCTTCATGTAGGCGATGTTGTCGTAGGTCCACTTGGCCGGCGGTACCTTGTTCTGCATCGCGGCGTTCTCGGCCGGCAGGCCGAAGGCATCCCACCCCATCGGCTGCAGGACATTGAAGCCGCGCATCTTGTGGTGCCGGGTGAGCACGTCGCCGATGGTGTAGTTGCGCACATGGCCCATGTGCAGCTTGCCCGACGGGTAGGGGAACATCGACAGACAGTAGTACTTCGGCCTGGCTGTATCCTCGACGGCCCGGAAGGCCTGGGCAGACTGCCAATGGGCCTGGGCGGCCTGCTCGATGTCTTTGGGGATGTACTTTTCCTGCATGGCCAGCCGAGTATTTTCGAAAGCGCGAATTATACGCGCGCAGGCTGGCCCGCCCGCCCAGGCTCGCAGCTTCGGAGGCCGCGCCGGTCAGTGGATCAGAGGTGTCTGCGTGTGCTGGCCGAGGATGCGCCAGGCGCGGATCGGTGCCAGCGCGAAGTCGTCATAGATGTC
The DNA here is from genome assembly GCA_035654135.1 of Rhodocyclaceae bacterium. Taxonomy (GTDB): domain Bacteria; phylum Pseudomonadota; class Gammaproteobacteria; order Burkholderiales; family Rhodocyclaceae; genus Fen-999. The sequence continues at coordinate 15,255 of DASRXN010000141.1, forward strand.
CATGCGCACGGTCCAGGCTTCGGCGAGGTTGCGCGCCCAGGGGCGCCAGCCGAAGGAGGCGGCGTCGGCACGCCGGGATTCGGCGGCGATGAGTTCCAGCAGCCGGTCCATGGCCGCCTGCCAGTAATCGGAGGTTTCGGGGGTGTGGATATGGGCAGCGTGCCGCAGGGCGGCGTGCCAGAGGGTGAGGGCGCGTCGATCGTCGATGCCGGCCTTGTGGGCCAGCCACGGCAGGATCTTGGGTGCCTTGGCATGGGTAAGATCGTTCATGGCGTTCTCCATGTTGCGATGCAACAATTGCTATTGTATGGACAACAACGCCGCTTTACAAGTTGCGGTTGACCGTAATTGCCGCAATGCACAAATTAAGTGCGTTATGGCTAAGTTCTATAATCGCGCCATGAACTTACTCAACGGCCTTAACCCGGAACAGCTGGCCGCCGTCACCCTGCCACGCAGCCACGCCCTGATCCTCGCCGGCGCCGGTTCCGGCAAGACGCGTGTGCTGACCACCCGTATCGCCTGGCTGATCGCTACCAGTCAAGTGACGCCGCAGCAGGTGCTGGCGGTGACCTTCACCAACAAGGCCGCCAGGGAGATGATGGCGCGCCTGACGGCCATGCTGCCCATCAACGTGCGCGGCATGTGGATCGGTACCTTCCACGGCCTGTGCAATCGGATGCTGCGCGCCCACCACCGCGAGGCAGGGCTGCCGCAGCTGTTCCATATCCTCGATTCGGCCGACCAGCTTGCCGCCATCAAGCGCCTGCTGAAGGCGCTCAACGTCGATGACGAGAAGTTCCCGCCGCGCGAGCTGCAGCACTTCATCAACGGCCAGAAGGAACAGGGCCTGCGCCCGTCCGCTGTCGAGGCTTGGGACGATTACACGAAGAAGCGTGTCGGCCTGTATGAAGCCTACGACGCCCAGTGCCAGAAGGAAGGTGTGGTCGATTTCGCCGAACTGCTGCTGCGCTGCTACGAACTGTTGGCGCGCAACGAGGCGCTGCGTCGCCACTACCAGGAGCGTTTCCGCTACGTGCTGGTCGACGAGTTCCAGGACACCAACGTCCTGCAATACAAGTGGCTGAAGCTGCTAGCGGGAGAAGAAGCCGCGATGTTCGCGGTAGGCGACGACGACCAGTCGATCTACGCGTTCAGAGGCGCCGAGGTTGGCAACATGCGCGACTTCGAGCGCGAGTTCAAGGTGAGCAACGTCATCCGGCTGGAGCAGAACTACCGCTCGCACGGCAATATCCTCGATGCCGCCAACGCCATCATCAAGAACAACGACAACCGGCTCGGCAAAAACCTGTGGACCGATGCCGGCGCCGGCGAGCCGATCCGCGTCTTCGAGGCCTATTCCGATCTCGACGAGGCGCGCTGGATCGTCGAGGAGATAAAGGCGCTGGTGCGTGACGGCCATGCCCGCGCCGAGATCGCGCTGCTCTACCGCTCCAACGCGCAGTCGCGAGTGCTGGAACACGCGCTGTTCTCGGCCGGACTGCCCTACCGTGTCTATGGGGGCCTGCGCTTCTTCGAGCGGCAGGAGATCAAGCACGCGCTGGCCTACCTGCGCCTGATCGCCAACCCGGAGGACGACACTTCATTCGCCCGCGTCGTAAATTTCCCGACGCGCGGCATCGGTGCCCGCAGCGTCGAAACCTTGCAGGATGCGGCAAAAGCAGCTGGTGGCAGCCTGTTCGCGGCGATTCCGGCCATGAGCGGCAAGGCCGGCGCGTCGCTGGCGAGCTTCGCGGCGCTGATCGCAAAGATGAAGGAGGTCGCGCACCTGCCGCTGCCCGAACTGGTCGATCACGTCGTCGAGCTCTCCGGCCTGCGCGAGCACTACAAGGCCGAGAAGGAAGGCCAGGACCGGCTCGCCAACCTCGACGAATTGGTCAATGCCGCCACCAGCTTCGTCGCCGAGGAAGGTCGTGTCGGCGAGGAGGGTGAATTGAGCGCCGACCTGATCGCCTTCCTGGCCCATGCCGCGCTGGAAGCTGGTGAGCACCAGGCCGGCGAGGGCGACGATGCGCTGCAACTGATGACAGTACATTCCGCGAAGGGGCTGGAGTTCAACGTCGTCTTCCTCAGCGGCCTGGAAGAAGGGCTGTTCCCGCACGAGAATTCGGTTCTGGAAGCGAAGGGCCTGGAGGAAGAGCGTCGCCTGATGTACGTCGCCGTCACCCGCGCCCGCCGCCGGCTCTACCTCTCGCACGCGCAGACGCGCATGCTGCACGGGCAGACGCGCTACAACCTGCCCTCGCGCTTCATCGAGGAAATTCCCGCCGGGCTGATCAAGTGGCTGACGCCGAAGATGGCGAAACAATTCGGCGCGCATGGCGGCGTACCACCACGGCTGACTTTCGCGGAACAACCGCGCGCCGCCTATGCACAGCGGAGCGGCGGCGGGCCCGGCTACCGGATCGGCCAGACTGTCAGCCACGCCAAGTTCGGCGAGGGCGTCATCGTCAATCTCGAAGGCAGCGGCGCGGATGCCCGCGCGCAGATCAACTTCGGCGGCGCCGGCATGAAGTGGCTGGCGTTGGCCGTGGCAAAACTGGAGACCGTGTGATGACCGCGATACGCGCCAACGGCATCGATATCCGCTACGACATTCAAGGCAAAGGCCCCTGGCTGATGCTGTCGCATTCGCTCGCCACCGACCTCTCGCTCTGGGACGACCAGCTGGCGGCACTGACGCCCAGCTTCCGCGTGCTGCGCTTCGATACCCGCGGCCACGGCGGCAGCAGCGCGCCCGACGGTCCCTACGACTTCGCCATGCTCGCCGCCGACGTGCTCGGCCTGATGGATGCGTTGGGCGTCGAGCGCACGCATTTCTGCGGCGTCTCCATGGGCGGCATGATCGCCCAGCATGTCGCGCTAGCGGCGCCCAAGCGCATCGACAGGCTGGTGCTGGTCAGCACGACGAGTGGTTATCCGGCCGAGGCGCGGGCGATGTGGGCCGACCGCATCGTGGGCGTGCGCAGGAATGGTATGGAGCCGCTGGTGGCACCGACGCTGGAGCGTTGGTTCACCACGCCATATCGCGCTGCGCATCCGGAGACGATGGCGCGCATCGGCGGCCTGATTCGGGCGACGCAACCGGCGGGCTACATCGGCAGCGGCCAGGCGATCGCGACGCTGGATACGACGGTACGGCTGAAGGAACTGCGCTGCCCGACGCTGGTGATCGCGGGGGCGGACGATGCCGGCACGCCACCGGCGATGGGGAACGTGATTGCGGAGCAGGTGCCGGGAGCGCGCTACGAGCTGATTCTTTCAGCTTCGCACCTGTGCAACGTCGAGCAGGCGGAAGCCTTCAACCACCTGCTGCTGGAATTTCTCTAGGCGCGCTTCTTCGCCACCGCCTTTGCTCTGGCCTTGGCGGCCTTCTCCAGTTCCTCGTAGAGCGCGGTGAACTCCTGAGACAGCTTGTGGCTGCGGTCGAGGTGGATCATGGGCCTGGCCAGGCTGTGCGATTCCTTGATCTTCACCGAGCTCGACAGATGCGAGTCCAGCACCGGCAGTCCTTCGGCGCGCAGCTCGTCGACCACTTTCTGTGGCAGCGTGGCGCGCGGCTGGAACTGGTTGACGACGATGCCTTCGACGACGAGGTTGGCGTTGTGGTCGGCGCGAATCTCGGCGACGTTTTCCAGCAGCGTGTAGAGCGCCCGGCGGGCGAACTCGTCGCAGTCGAAGGGAATCAGGCAGGCGTCGGCGGCGATCAGTGCCGAGCGGGTGTAGAAGTGCAGCGCCGGCGGCGTGTCGATCCAGATCTGGTCGAAGCCTTCGAGCGCGTCGAGCGATTCCCTCAGCTTGTAGATCTTGTAACGCGATTCGAGCTTGGCCTGAAGTTCCTCCAGCGCGGCGTCGGCCGGCAGTGCGAACAGGTTGTCGAAGGGCGTGGCATGGAGGAATTCCTCGGTCGCCTTCGGCCGCAACTTGAAGTTGAGCATCTGGTCGAAGAATTCCGTGGCCGTGTTTTCCACGTTGTCCGCCTGGCTGCCGAGCAGGTAGCGGGTGGAATTGGCCTGGGGATCGAGATCGACCACCAGCGTGCGTGCGCCGCGCGCCGCGCCGATGGCGGCCAGGTTACAAGTGATCGTGCTCTTGCCGACGCCACCCTTCTGGTTGAATACGACGCGCTTCATGGTGACATTCCGCTGGCGGTTGGGATGGCGCGATTGTGCCATAGCGCGACGACGGATGCTGCGGCGCAATAGGGGCGGTCGTCGGCATGAACCAATCAAGACAAAATCGGTCCACTTTTGAGCGATGCGGAGTGCGCGCGGCGTGTCATCGACGCGAAGCCCGCCAAAGGAGAGAAAACATGAGACAAGCACACATCACCAGTCAGGCAAAGGATATGAATTATTCAGTCGCGGCAACTCTGGCCGCCAAGCGTGCGGATGAAGATCCGGAGGTCATCGAGCCGGTGCTGGTCGCCTGGTATGACCGCAAGGCCGGGCGCATGTCGCCGGCCATTGAAGGTGCCGATCTGAGAACCCGCTGGCACGATTATGGCGAAAGCCACGATGGCCGTCTGGAAATCGACGTTGGCGATGACTACGCTTTCATCTACGCAGACTCCAGCGCCTTCGAGCCCTACGATGAAGCCTGCCCGTACATCAATGTCCGCGACGCCCGGGGCAACGAGTACATTTGTCAGACGGGACTGATGGCCGATCCCCACAATCCCACCCCGGATGCCTGCGTGCCGCTCGACGAGTGGACGAGCAAGCTCACCTGACCTGGGGAGGCAGGATATGGAAGCCCCGTTTCACAGCATGGACAATCTGTTCGCGCAACTTGGCCTGCCGGCCGACGAGGTCGCGATCCGTCGATTCATCGCCAGCCACCGGCCCCTGCCGGCAGGCATCCAATTGTTCGACGCATCCTTCTGGACGCCGGCGCAGGCGGCGTTCCTGCGCGAGCAGATCCTGGTCGATGCCGACTGGGCGGAAGTGATCGACGAACTGAACGGCGAATTGACCGAACTGCGGACGACCGGCTGACTGCGCGAGCACTCAGGCTGCGGACATCCCTAATGGTGTCGTCAGCGCGTGGCGGGTAAAATCGCGCTTTGACTGTAGCGCTCACCGCCCCGCCATGGAAGACGCAAAAGACCTCGCCGCCGCCGCACTCGAATACCACTCTTCATTTCCGCCGGGAAAGATCGCCGTCGTTCCCACCAAGGGGCTGACCAACCAGCGCGACCTCGCGCTGGCCTATTCACCGGGCGTCGCGGCCGCCTGCGATGCCATCGTCGCCGATCCCGGCGCGGCGTCACGACTGACTTCCCGCGCCAACCTCGTCGGTGTCGTCACGAACGGTACGGCTGTGCTCGGCCTGGGCAACATCGGGCCGCTGGCTGCCAAGCCGGTGATGGAAGGCAAGGGCGTGCTGTTCAAGAAGTTCGCCGGCATCGACGTCTTCGATATCGAACTGTCGGAACCTGATCCCGACAAGCTGATCGACCACATCGCCGCCATGGAGCCGACTTTCGGCGGCATCAACCTCGAGGACATCAAGGCGCCCGAGTGCTTCTACATCGAAGCGAAGTTGCGCGAGCGCATGAAGATCCCGGTGTTCCACGACGACCAGCACGGCACCGCCATCGTCGTCGGCGCGGCGGTGCTTAATGGCCTGCATCTGGTCGGCAAGCACATCGAGGAGGTGAAGCTGGTCACGTCCGGCGCCGGTGCCGCGGCGCTGGCCTGCCTTGACCTGCTGGTGAATCTCGGCGTCAAGGTCGAGAATATCTGGGTCACCGACCTTGAGGGGCTGGTGTACGAGGGCCGCACGAAACTGATGGACCCGATCAAGGCGCGCTACGCCAAGAAGAGCAACCAGCGGACGCTGGCCGAAGCGATCGAAGGCGCCGACGTGTTCCTGGGCCTCTCTGCCGGCGGCGTGCTGAAGCCCGCGATGGTGGCGAAGATGGCGGCCGAGCCGCTGATCCTGGCGCTGGCGAATCCGACGCCGGAAATCCTGCCAGAGGAAGTGAAGAAGGTCCGTTCGGACGCCATCATGGCCACCGGCCGCTCGGACTACCCGAACCAGGTCAACAACGTCCTCTGCTTCCCCTTCATCTTCCGCGGCGCGCTGGACGCCGGCGCTACCACCATCACCGAACATATGAAACTTGCGGCCGTGCGCGCGCTGGCGGAACTCGCCCAGGCGGAGACTTCGGACGTCGTGGCCATGGCCTACGGTGGCGAGTCGCAGCGCTTCGGCCCCGAGTATCTGATCCCGCGCCCTTTCGACCCGCGCCTGATAGTCAAGGTTGCTCCCGCAGTGGCCCAGGCGGCCGCAGAGTCAGGCGTGGCGACACGCCCCATCGCCGATATCGCCACCTACCGCGAGAAACTGAACAGCTTCGTCTATCACTCGGGTTTCGTCATGAAGCCGGTGTTCGCGGCCGCTAAGGAGGCGCCGCGGCGCGTCGTCTATTGCGAGGGCGAGGACGAGCGCGTGCTGCGCGCGGTGCAGGCGGTGCTCGACGAAGGGTTGGCACAACCGGTGGTGATCGGCCGGCCCGAGGTCATCCAGCACCGGGTCGAGCGCGCCGGACTGCGGCTGGCGCCGGGGCGCGACTTCGAGGTCGTCAATCCCGATTCCGATCCGCGCTACAAGGAGCTCTGGCAGGAGTACCACGGCCTGCGCGGCCGTCAGGGCATCACGCCGGAAATCGCCAAGCAGCGCCTGCGTTCCGACAACACGCTGATCGGCTGCATGCTGCTGCGTCGGGGCGACGTCGATGCCGTGCTGTGCGGCACCGTCGGCAAGCACGTCAAGCATCTGAACCAGGTGCGCGATGTCATCGGCCTGGAATCCGGTGCGCATTGTTTCGCGGCCATGAACCTGCTGCTGCTGCCGCAACACACGCTGTTCATCTGCGATACCTATGTGAACGAAGACCCCGGCGCCGAACTGCTGGCCGAGATCACGCTGATGGCAGCCGAGGAAGTCCGCCGCTTCGGTCTGACGCCGAAGGTGGCGCTGCTGTCGCATTCCAACTTCGGCAGCCTGCGCTCCGAGTCGGCGCTGAAGATGAGCCGCACGCGCGAACTGATCGTCGAGCAGGCGCCGGATCTCGAAGTGGACGGCGAAATGCACGGCGATGCGGCGCTGTCCGAGGAAATTCGCAGCCGCACCTATCCCGACTGCAAGCTGCGCGGCGAGGCCAACCTGCTGGTGATGCCGAATCTGGACGCGGCCAACATCGCCTTCAATCTCATCAAGGCGGTGAATGGCGATGGCGTCACCGTCGGCCCCATCCTGCTTGGCGCTGCCAAGCCGGTGCATATCCTGACACCGACGGCCACCGTGCGCCGTCTGGTGAACATGACGGCGCTGGCGGTGGTCGACGCCAACCATCAGCAGGAGTGATCCCTTTGTAGGCCCCGTATTGGAGCCGGAACTCAAGCTTGCTGCTGGGGACTCTTGGCCTGCCAAAGAGCGAGCGTGGCACCTGTCGGATCGACGAACACGCTCATCCAGCCATAAGTGCCGACTTCCATGACGTCGACACAAACCGTCGCTCCCAGCTCGCGCGCCTTGGCCGTCATGGCGTGCACATCGTCGACAGCGACGTAAGCGAGCCAGTTCGACGGTACGTTGGGATCGGGATTGGTGAACATGCCGCCGCCCGTTCCGCCGCCGACATTGATCATCGTGTAGCTGCCCGCGCCGCCCGGCATGGGCATGTCCTCCAGCTTCCAGTCGAACAGCCGGCCGTAGAAATTCTTGGCTTTCGGCAGGTCTTTGGTCTGCAATTCGACGTGTACAAACGGATTTGCCATGGTGGTCCACTCCTTTCTTGGGGGGCGACAAAGCGCCGCATGATTGAAATTTCTCCCATTGCAGGGTAGCTTCTGGCCGAGACGATTCCAAGTATCTGAGGAGACATCATGACTCATGCCATCCGTTTCCACGCAACCGGCGGGCCGGAAGTGCTGCGCTGGGAAGAGGTGACCGTGCCGGCGCCGACTGCCAACGAGGCGACCGTGCGCCATGAGGCCGTCGGCCTCAATTTCATCGACATCTACCATCGCACGGGCCTGTATGCGCTGGCGCTGCCGTCCGGCATCGGCCTCGAAGGCGCGGGCGTGGTGACCGCGGTCGGTAGCGGTGTGACCGACATCGCCGTCGGCGACCGCGTCGCCTATGCGGGCGGCCCGGTGGGCGCCTATGCCGAGGCGCGCAACATTCCGGCCGACCGGCTGGTCAGGTTGCCCGACGCCATCGCCTTCAGGACTGCCGCCGCCATGATGTTGCAAGGCATGACCGCGCAGTACCTGCTGCGCCGCACCTATCGCGTGCAGCCGGGCGACACCATCCTGATCCATGCCGCCGCCGGCGGTGTCGGCCTGATCGTCTGCCAGTGGGCCAGGGCGCTGGGGGTCACCGTGATCGGCACCGTTGGCTCCGACGAGAAGGCCGCGCTGGCGAAGGCTCACGGTTGTGACCATCCGATCGTCTATACGCGGGAGAACTTCACCGAGCGGGTGAGGGAAATCACCAGCGGCGAGGGCGTGCCGGTGGTGTACGACTCCATCGGCAAGGACACGTTCATCGGCTCGCTCGATTGCCTGCGGCCGCTGGGCATGATGGTCACCTTCGGCAACGCGTCCGGGCCGGTGCCGCCGCTCGACCTGCTCGAACTGTCGAAGCGTGGCTCGCTTTTCATCACGCGGCCGTCGCTGTTTGCCTACACGGCGAAGCGTACCGATCTGCTGACGATGGCGGCGGAACTGTTCGACGTGGTCACCTCAGGCAAGGTGAAGATCGAGGTCAACCAGACCTATGCGCTGAAGGATGCCGCCCAGGCGCAGATCGAATTGGTCGCGCGCAGGACAACGGGATCGACGATAATGCTGCCATGAAAACATTCCTGATTGCCAATCCCAAGGGCGGCAGCGGCAAGAGCACGCTGGCCACCAATCTTGCCGGCGCGCTGGCCCATGCAGGCCACAATGTCATGCTGGGCGACATCGACCGCCAGCAGTCCTCGCGCGACTGGCTGCGCCTGCGTCCCTCCAACCTGCCGCGCATCGCCGGCTGGGAAATCGAGGCCGACAAGCCGGCGCGGCCGCCGGCGGGCACGACCCACGCCGTGCTCGACACCCCCGCCGGGCTGCACGGCAAGAAACTGGCTCAGGTGTTGAAGTTCGCCGAGCGGGTGATCGTGCCCCTGCAGCCGTCGCTGTTCGACATCCTGGCGACCCGGCATTTCCTCGACGCCCTGGCCGAGGAAAGGGAAATTCGCAATCACCAGGCGTTTATTGCCATCGTCGGCATGCGGGTGGATGCGCGCACCCGGGCGGCGGGCGAACTGGAACGCTTTCTCGGCGACGTTGGCCTGCCGGTCCTGACTTGCCTGCGCGACACCCAGAATTACGTCCAGGCGGCCGCTCACGGCATGACCGTGTTCGATCTGCCGCCCTCGCGTGCCGCGCAGGACTGGCGGCAATGGCAGCCGATCTTCGACTGGATCGACGCCAGCTAGCCGAGCCCTGAAGCGCGCATCGCGCGCTGCCGGCGGAGGCGTAAAATTCCGCCATGTCCTCCCCGACCCCGCCGCATTTCGTTCATCTGCGGCTCCACAGCGAATACTCGATCACCGACGGCCTGACCCGCCTCGACGACGCCATCGGCCGGGCGCGAGCCGACGGCATGCCGGCACTGGCGCTGACCGATCTCGCCAACCTGTTCGGCATGGTCAAGTTCTACACCGGCGCGCGCGGCGCCGGCGTCAAGCCCATCATCGGCGCCGATGTCTGGATCACCGAGGAAGAGAGCCGCGATCCCGGCCGCGAGGGGAGTTCGCGCCTGCTGCTGCTGGCGAAAAATCACGCCGGCTACCTGCGTCTGTGCGAACTGCTGACCTCGGCCTATCTGACGCCGCGCCGTCATGGTCGCGCCGAAATCAACCGGGCAGCAATCGCCAACGGCGACAACAGCGGCCTGATCGCGCTGTCCGGCGCGCAGCACGGCGACGTCGGGCAATGGCTGCTGGCCGGCAAGGTGGACAAGGCGCTGGAGAGCGCGCGGCAGTGGGCGCGGTTGTTTCCCGACAGCTATTACCTTGAGCTGCAACGCTACGGCCAGCCGCAGCAGGAACAGCTGATCAGCCAGACCGTATCGCTGGCCGGCGCGGCAGATCTGCCGGTGGTGGCGACGCATCCGGTGCAGTTCATCGACCGCGACGACTTCAAGGCCCACGAGGCCCGCGTCTGCATCGCCGAAGGCTACGTGCTGGCGGATACCCGGCGGCCCAAGTGCTTTACCGGGGAGCAGTACTTCAAGAGCCGCGCCGAGATGGCGGCATTGTTTGCCGATCTGCCCGAGGCGCTGGAAAACTCGGTCGAGATCGCCCGTCGCTGCAACCTGAGTGTCGAGCTGGGCAAGAGCCGGCTGCCCGACTTCCCGACGCCGGACGGCAGCGGGCTCGACGACTATCTCGCCAGCCAGTCGCGGCTCGGACTGGAGCAGCGCCTGCTGCACCTCTTCCCCGATCCGCAGCAACGCGAAAGTCAGGCGTCGCGGTACGCCGAGCGGCTGGAGTTCGAGATCAAGACCATCCAGCAGATGGGCTTCCCCGGCTACTTCCTGATCGTCGCCGACTTCATCCAGTGGGCGAAGGGCAACGGCGTGCCGGTCGGCCCGGGGCGCGGCTCCGGCGCCGGCTCGCTGGTCGCCTATTCGCTGCTGATCACCGACCTCGATCCCATCCGCTATGAGCTGCTGTTCGAGCGCTTCCTGAATCCCGAGCGGGTGTCGATGCCCGACTTCGACATCGATTTCTGCCAGGAAGGCCGCGATCGCGTCATCGACTACGTGAAGAAGAAGTACGGCGGCCATGCCGTTTCGCAGATCGTCACCTTCGGCACCATGGCGGCCAAGGCGGTTATCCGCGACGTCGGCCGCGTGCTGGATCTCGGCTTCAACTTCGTCGACCAGTTCGCCAAGCTGATTCCGAACGAATTGGGCATCACCCTCGAAAAGGCGCGCGAAATCGAGCCGGCGATCGGCGAACGCATCGAGCAGGAGGAAGGCCTGCGCATGCTCTGGGAACTGGCCCTGAAGCTCGAAGGACTGACGCGCAACGTCGGCATGCACGCCGGCGGCGTGCTGATCGCGCCCGGCAAGCTGACCGACTTCTGTCCGCTCTACTCGGCCGACGGCGGTGCGACCACGGTAAGCCAGTTCGACAAGGACGACGTCGAGAAGGCGGGCCTGGTCAAGTTCGACTTCCTCGGCCTGCGCACCCTGACCATCCTCGCCGAGGCGGTGAAGTTCGCCCGCGAGGTCGAAGGCGCCGACGTCAATCTCGAAACGCTGCCGCTCGACGACAAGCAGACTTACGACCACGTTTTCAAGAATGCCAATACCACGGCGGTGTTCCAGTTCGAATCCAGCGGCATGAAGGACACGCTGGTGCAGGCGAAACCCGACTGCCTGGAAGACCTGATTGCGCTCAACGCGCTCTACCGGCCGGGGCCGATGGAGAACATCCCCAGTTTCATCGCCCGCAAGCATGGCCGCGAGCGCGTCGCCTATCCGCACCCGAACATGGAGAAGGTGCTGACGAATACGTACGGCATCATGATCTACCAGGAGCAGGTGATGCAGACGGCGCAGGTCATCGCCGGCTACAGCCTCGGTGGCGCCGACCTCCTGCGCCGCGCCATGGGCAAGAAGAAGAAGGAGGAGATGGATCAGCAGCGTGCCGTGTTCGTCGCCGGCGCCGAAAAGAACGGCATTGGCGCCGATCGGGCGAACGAGATTTTCGATACCATGGAGAAGTTCGCCGGCTACGGCTTCAACAAGTCGCATGCCGCCGCCTACTCGCTGGTCGCCTACCAGACGGCATGGCTCAAGCAGCACCATCCGTCGGCCTTCGTCGCCGCGACGCTGTCGTCGGAAATGGCCAACACCGACAAGGTGCAGTTCTTCTATAGCGACGCCAGGGAGAATGGCATCGTCTTCCTGCCGCCCGACATCAACCTGGGCGGCGTGCGCTTCCAGCCGGTGGATCACAACACGATCCGCTACGGCCTGGGCGCCATCAAGGGCACGGGCGAGTCGGCGCTCTCCGTCATCCTCAGGGCGCGCGCCGAGGGTGGCCCCTTCTCCGACATGTTCGAGTTCTGTCGCCGCGTCGACAAGCGCGTGGTAAACCGCCGCGTCATCGAGGCGCTGGTCCGTGCCGGCGCCTTCGACAGCCTCGACGACCATCGCAACAAGCTCCTGTCTTCCGTCGGCGTGGCGCTGGAAGCGGCCGAGCAGGCCGAACGCAACGCGCTGCAGGGCGGCCTGTTCGACATGGGCGGCGCGGACGTCGGCTCGGCGACGCATTACGTCGATGTACCCAACTGGGGCGAACGCGAGCGGCTCCTGCAGGAGAAGCAGGCGCTCGGCTTCTTTCTGTCGGGCCACCCGTTCAACGAATACGCCGGCGAACTCTCAGCCTTCGTCAAGCGCCGCCTCGGCCAGCTGGAGCCGCAGCGCGAGCCGGTGCTGATGGCGGGCGTGGTGGTCGGCACGCGCACCCAGATGACCCGGCGCGGCAAGATGGCCGTGGTGATGCTCGACGATGCCACCACGCAGCTCGAGGTCTCCGTCTTCAACGAACTCTGGGAAGCGGAACGCAGCAAGATCCGCGAGGACGAACTGCTGCTGGTCGAAGGCAAGGTGCAGAAGGACGACTACACCGGCGGCCTGCGCGTCACCGCCGATCGTCTGCTGACCTTGGGCGAGGCGCGCGGCCGCTTTGCCAAGGTACTGCGGCTGGCGATGAACGGCGGCACCAGCGTCGGCGATGCCCGCAAACTGCAAGCACTGCTGGCGCCTTATCGTAACGGTGGCAATGGCGCCTGCCCGGTGCGGCTCAGCTACCGCAACGGCGAGGCGGCGGCCGAGATTCCGCTGCCCGACGGTTGGCGCGTCAAGCTCGACGACGCGCTGCTGGCCTCGCTCGGCGAGTGGCTGTCGCCGGCCAACGTCAAGGTGATCTACTCATGATCCGGCTCATCGACACTGCCCTGCTCGACGAAGTGAGCGCCGAAGCCCAGGCGTCGCCTCGCGGCAGAAAGAACCGCAACTTCCACACCGACGACGCCCAGCCCGGCCACCGGTTGCTGAACGCCATCGAGCCCGGTTCGTACATCATGCCGCACCGGCATCTCGATCCCAACAAGGACGAGACGATGGTGGTGCTGCGCGGCACGCTGGGCCTCGTAGTCTTCGACGCCGCCGGTGCCGTTCTCGAAACTGCGAAAGTCAGTCATGGCGGCACGCCGATGGGCGTCGACATTCCCCATGGCACCTGGCACACCGTGTTCGCGCTCGAACCGGGCACGGTCTTCCTCGAAGCCAAGGCCGGGCCCTACCTGCCGTTGACGGCCGAGGAGAAGGCAACCTGGGCGCCGGCCGAGGGCGATCCCGGCGCCGCGGCGTTCCTCGCCGATCTGGTGGCGAGGCTGGCGGGAAGTTAGCCGGCCATGGCCGACGCGCCGCAGGGCCTAAGGGCGACTGAGGCGTCCGAGCGCTTGCAACGGGACGGTTACAACGAACTGCCGACCAGCCGGCCGCGCAGCATTTTCCTGATGGCGTTCGACGTGGCGCGCGAGCCCATGGCGCTCCTGCTGCTGGCCTGCGGCGCCCTGTACCTTGTGCTCGGCGACGTGCACGAGGCGGCGGTGCTGCTGGTCTTCGTGCTCGTCGTCATGGGCATCACGCTCTACCAGGAGCATCGTACCGAGCGGGTGCTGGAGGCATTGCGTGACTTGTCCAGCCCGCGCGCGCTGGTGATTCGCGACGGCGAGCCACGCCGCATCGCCGGCCGCGAGGTCACGGTCGGCGATCTGCTGGTCCTGACCGAAGGCGATCGTGTGCCGGCCGACGGCCAACTGATCGAAGCCACCAATTTCGGCGCCGACGAGTCACTGCTCACCGGCGAGTCGGTACCGGTGGCCAAGCGCTGCGACGGCGACGACGAAGCGCGGGTGTATTCGGGCACGCTGGTAGTACGCGGACGCGGCCTGGCGGTGGTCGATGCGATTGGCGCCGGCACGGCGCTCGGGAGCATCGGCAGGGCGCTGGCCCGTACCGGTACTGTGCCGACGCCCTTGCAGTGCCAGACGCGCGCGCTGGTACGGCGCGTCGCCATTGTCGGGCTGAGCCTGAGCGTGGCGGTGCTGATCGGCTACGGCCTGCTGCGCGGCGAATGGCTGACCGGCCTGCTTGCCGGGCTGGCGCTGGCGATGTCGCTGCTGCCCGAGGAGTTCCCGATGATCCTGGCGGTCTTCCTCGCGCTGGGCGGCTGGCGGCTGTCACGCCACAGCGTATTGACGCGTCACCTGCCGGCGGTCGAGACCCTGGGTGCGGCGACGGTGCTGTGCGTGGACAAGACCGGCACGCTGACGGAGAACCGCATGAGCGTCCAGGCATTGTGGAACGGCCGGGAACGCTTTCCGGCAGGCGAGTCGGCAGAACCACCCGAAGGCTTCCATGCATTGGCCGAAGTTGCCTGGCTGGCGAGCGAGCGCGACCCCTACGATCCCATGGAACTGGCCATTCATCGCTACGGCGCGACGCATCTGGCGCGCACGGAGCACGAGCATCCCGATTGGCAGCTGGTACGCGAATACCCGCTGGCGGCGGGGCTGCTGAGCATGTCCCAGGTCTGGCGCTCGCCGCGTCGCCGGCAACTGGCGATCGCTACCAAGGGTGCGCCCGAGGCCATCGTCGATCTGTGCCACATGAACCCGGCCGAGGCGGCGCGCTACATCGCGGCTGCGCACGAACTCGCGGCCCAGGGCTTGCGCGTGCTCGGGGTTGCGCGCGCCACGTGGGCCGAAGAGGCCGAAGCGGCGTTGCCGGCGGGGCAGCACGATTTCGATTTCGAGCCACTCGGTCTCATCGGGTTGGCCGACCCATTGCGTGCCGATGTGCCGGCGGCGATTGCCGAATGCCGTGCGGCCGGCATCCGTGTGCTTATGATCACCGGCGACTATCCGGAGACGGCGGCCAACATCGCGCGCCAGGCGGGCATCGGCATCACATCGACGCTCACCGGCGCCGAGCTCGACGCCATGAGCGATGAGGAACTCACGGCGCGCCTGCGCGAGGTGTCGGTCATCGCCCGCGCCGTGCCCGAGCAGAAGCTGCGCATCGTCCGCGCCCTGCAGGCGGCGGGCGAGGTCGTGGCGATGACGGGTGATGGTGTGAACGATGCGCCGGCGCTCAAGGCCGCCGACATCGGCGTGGCGATGGGTGCACGCGGCACCGACGTGGCGCGCGAGGCGGCGGCGCTTGTCCTGCTCGACGACGCGTTCTCCTCGATCGTGCGCGCCGTGCGACTCGGCCGGCGCATCTACGACAACATCCGCAAGGCCGTGGTCTATGTGCTGGTGGTCCATCCACCAATCGCCGCGCTGGCGCTGGCGCCGCTCCTTGCCGGCTGGCCGCTGATTCTGCTGCCCGAGCATATCGCCCTGTTCGAGCTGCTGATCGCGCCGGCCTGCTCGCTTGCCTTCGAGGCCGAGCCCGACGAAGACGACCTGATGGCCAGGCCACCGCGTGGCCGCGCGGCACCGCTGCTGAGCCGAAGTGGCCTGGTTTCGGCGCTGCTTGCCGGCGTACTGGGGAGCACGGCGGCGCTGGCGGTCACCGGCTGGACCATCGTGCAGGGAATGCCGCTGACGACGAGCCGCACTGCGGCGTTCATCGTCGTCGTGCTCGCCAACGTGACGACGATTGCGGTCTGGCGCTCGCGGCGCGGCGTCGGTTCTCCGAATCGCACTGCCGGTTGGGTGATCGTCGGCGCCCTGGCGGCGCTCGGCCTGCTGGTCGGCGTGGCGCCGGTCGGCGCCGTGTTCGGCTTCGTCCTGCCTGCCACCGAAGTACTGCTCGCCTGCGCCGCTGCGGCGTTCGCCTACGTTGTCGGCCTGCTGGCTTTGCGTCGGGTAGGGGGATAGGTGGCGGGAAGGATCTGGCCCTGCCAACCTATCGGGGGTGTCGCGCGTTATAAGCTAACGCTCTCCCACCAAGGAGTTCCGCCATGCGCCGACCGCTCGTTCTCCCCTTGGCCACCGCGGCCAGCCTGTTCCTTTCACTGCCGATCCGCGCCGAAACCGTCGACCCAATCGAAGCCGCGTCGAACCGCATCGTCGGCAATATTCTGTCGGAACAGAACTTATCCCTGATCTTCGGCCTCTTGCGGCAGTCGCTCACTGCGGCCGCGGAGGACAAGCCCGCTCCCGATCTGCCGGCTGAGATCAGTGCCCGCTTCGAGACTGCTGGCAAGGAAATGCAGCGCGAAATGGGTTCCGCTTCGGTGCTGCTGCTCGACCGCATCGAACAGGACATGCGCGAATCGCTGCGTGACGAGTTTGTCCGCCAATGGCGCTGACGGACTGCTTTTAACTGCCTTGCGGGCGTTGGTCGAGCGCGTTGGCCAAGTCTCAGTAGCCAGCCAGGTGGCCACCGACCGCGCCGCCGATGACTGCGCCGACCAGCGTCGGCCCGACATGACCATTGCCGATCTGATTGCCGATCACGCCGCCGGCAATGGCCCCGATGGCCTGGGCGGCGACGCGATCGCCGTAGTAGGCCGGGTAGGCGACCGGGCGCTCGTAGTAGGCGGGGGTGCTCCGGTAGACGACCGGCTCGCGGTAGTTGACCGCCGGCGGCGCCGGATAGTAACCCCGAGGTTGCACGTACACGGGCATGGGCGGCGCCGGCATGCGGGCATACCATCCATGGTGGTGATGACGTTCGCCCCTGCCGTCGTGGTCCTCCCACCCGTGGGCGAAGGAGTTGGCGCTGAAGGTGGCGGCGGCAAGCAAGGCGGGGATCCAAAGTTTGTTGGTCATTTTGTTCGCTCCTGACACGAAACACACGTTTCGGAGCGAATAACGCCAATGTGACGTCGTTTGCCGACCGGCGAGCCTCGGTAAAGTGTTGCCCTTTGTAACGGCAGTCGGGGCCCGCCAACAAAAAGGCCACCCTTGTGAGGTGGCCTTCGTTGGGGTCGGGGGGTAATCCCTTTATTATTAAAGTTCCTTGGCGAGTTCGGCCAGATACTTGGCGACGCCCTCGGGCGAGGCGTCCATGCCGGCCTTGCCCTTCTGCCAGCCGGCCGGGCAGACTTCGCCGTGCTCTTCGGTGAATTGCAGGGCGTCGATCATGCGCAGCATTTCGTCGATGTTGCGGCCGAGCGGCAGGTCGTTGACCACCTGGTGGCGAACCTTGCCGTCGCGGTCGATCAGGAAGGAGCCGCGGAAGGCGACGCCGGCTTCGGCGAATTCCACGTCGTAGGCGCGGCAGATGTCGTGCTTGACGTCGGCGACCAGCGGGTACTTGATCGAGCCGATGCCGCCGTTGTTGACCGGCGTGTTCTTCCAGGCCAGGTGGGTGAACTGGGAGTCGATCGAGCAGCCGATGACTTCCACGTTGCGCTTCTTGAATTCGGCGAGCCGATTATCGAAGGCGATCAGTTCGGAGGGGCAAACGAAGGTGAAGTCGAGCGGGTAGAAGAACAGCACGACGTACTTGCCCTTGTAGTCCGAGAGATTCAGGGGCTTGATTTCGTTGTCGCCGAATACGGCGGTGGCGGTGAAATCGGGGGCCTGCTTGCCGACGAGAACGGCCATTGGATGCTCCTTGCTGAACGGGGTGGGAATTTCGTGCGCCGAATGACACCGGCAACGACATGGAAAAATTCTACTTCACCGCAGGGCTATTTATTGCGTTGCGGCAATTGTATTTTCCAATTGGGGCAATTGCCGGAAACTATCAGGCCGTCGGCAGCTGTTCGAAATCCGCATAGTCGCCGCTGCCCAGCTCGACGGCAACGTGGGCGACTTCGGCGCCCGCTGGACCGTGCCTCGCCCAGTCGATCATGGCGGCGACGCTTTCGGCACTGCCGGCCACCATCGCTTCGACGCTGCCGTCGCGGCGATTCCGTACCCAGCCGGTGACGTCGAGCCGCCGTGCGGCCACGACCATGCTGTAGCGGTAGCCGACGCCCTGGACCATGCCCGTGATGACCAGGTGGCGGACTTCGGTCACCTTGCCTCCGCCGGGCCGCCCCAAGGAGGCAAGCGCCCACCTGTGGGGGGCAGCGAACGCATGTGAGCGTGGGGGGCCACTATTTCACCTTCATGCCCGGCGTGGCGCCGCTGTCCGGCGATAACAGGAACAGGCCGGGTGATTTGCCGTCGGCATCCGAGGCGGCGAGGACCATGCCTTCGCTCATGCCGAACTTCATCTTGCGCGGCGCCAGGTTGGCGACCATCACGGTCAGGCGGCCGACCAGCGTCGTTGGATCGTAGGCGGACTTGATGCCGGCGAAGACCTGGCGCGTACCCAGCGTGCCGACGTCGAGCGTCAGCTTGAGCAGTTTCTCGGCGCCTTCGACATGTTCCGCATTGGCGATGCGGGCGATGCGCAGATCGACCTTGCCGAAGTCGTCGATGGAGATGTGCGGCGTGTCGCCATGACTGACTTTCGCCTGGTGTTCGGCATGACGTTGCTGAGACTGCTGCTCGGGCGCCGGCGCCAGACTCTCGCGGTTGGCGGCCAGCAACGCCTCGACCTGCTTCGGGTCGATGCGCTGCATCAGGTGCTGGTAGCGACTAATAGGCTTATCAGATGTCAGCGGTTTCGATGTATCACTCCACGCGAACGGAGGCACGTTAAAGAATTTCTCGATTGCCGCTACGGTGCTTGGCGATACAGGCTTCAAATAGACAGACAGAATTCGGAACGCCTCTAGTGCAATACAACAAGTTTGGTAGAGATCTGCTGATCTGGCGGGATCCTTGGCGAGATCCCACGGCTTATTGTCGTTTACGAAAACATTGACCAGATCCGCGAGTTCCATTATTCGCCGCAACGCGCGACTGAAATCACGTTGCTCATAATGGCCTGCGATTTCATCTGACGCATGTCGTAGCGAATCTAAGACCTCAGACTCGAAGGCAGATACCTCGCCAGAAAAACTCTTTGTAATAAACCCGGCGCAGCGGCTGGCGATGTTGATGTACTTGCCGATCAGGTCGCTGTTCACGCGGGCGACGAAATCGGCCAGGTTGAGGTCGATGTCCTCCATGCTGCCATTGAGCTTGGCGGCAAAGTAGTAGCGCAGCCATTCCGGATTCAACTTCTCGTTGAGGTAGCTCTCGGCGGTGATGAAGGTGCCGCGCGACTTGCTCATCTTGGCACCATCGACGGTGAGGAATCCGTGCGGCAGCACCTTGGTCGGCGTCCGGTAGCCGGCATGCTCCAGTTCGGCCGGCCAGAACAGGGCGTGGAAGTAGAGGATGTCCTTGCCGACGAAGTGGTACAGCTCGGCCTTGGAATCCCTGCCCCAGAAGTCGTCGAAGTTCAGCCCGTTGCGGGCGCACAGATTGCGGAACGAGCCCATGTAGCCGATCGGCGCATCGAGCCAGACATAGAAGAACTTGCCTGGCGCGCCAGGAATCTCGAAGCCGAAGTAGGGCGCATCTCGCGAGATGTCCCAGTCGGTGAGCTTGTTCTCGCCGGGCTCGCCCAGCCATTCCTGCAGCTTGTTGGCGGCCTCGGGCGGTACGTGGCTGCCGTCCTGCGTCCAGCGGCGAAGGAATGCCTGGCAGCGCGGGTCCGACAGCTTGAAAAAGTAGTGGTCGGAGGCGCGAAGTTCCGGCACGGCGCCCGACACCGCCGAGTAGGGATTCTTCAGCTCGGTCGGCGCATAGGCGGCGCCGCAGACTTCGCACGAATCGCCATACTGGTCTTTCGCACCGCACTTCGGGCATTCGCCCTTGATGAAACGGTCGGGCAGGAACATCTGCTTGACCGGATCGTAGTGCTGCTGGATCGAGCGTACCTCGATCAGTCCGGCGGCCTGCAGCTTCTTGTAGATATCCTCGGAATAGAAGCGGGTTTCGTCGGAGTGCGTCGAATAGTAGTTGTCGAACTGTACATGGAAGCCGGCAAAGTCGCGACTGTGCTCGCCATGGACCCGTGCGATCAGGGCCTCGGGCGTGATGCCTTCCTTCTCCGCGCGCAGCATGATCGGCGTGCCATGGGTGTCGTCGGCGCAGACGTAGTGGCACTCGTTGCCGCGCATTTTCTGGAAGCGCACCCAGATGTCGGTCTGGATGTATTCGACCAGGTGGCCCAGGTGGATGGCGCCGTTGGCATAGGGCAGGGCGGAAGTAACGAGAATCTTGCGGGGGGTCATGACGGCATACGGATCGTTTCGGACTGGAAATTCTAGCAAACGACCCCATTTGGACTTTGCCTGGGTTATATTAGACAAAACTAATCAACTATTCCGGAGCTCCCCATGTCCCTATCTGAACAGCAAGTCCAGACCGCCCTCGCAGAGGTCGTCGACCCCAACACCGGCAAGGATCTCGTGTCCGGCCGCTGCGTGAAGAACATCAAGATCGCCGGCGCCGACGTCTCGCTCGATGTCGAACTGGGCTATCCGGCCAAGAGCCAGATCGAGACGATCCGCCAACTGGTGATCGGCAAGCTGAAGACGATTGCCGGCGTCGGCAACGTCAGTGCCAACGTTCATACCAAGATCGTCGCGCACACTGTCCAGAAAGGCGTCAAGCTGGTGCATGGCGTCAAGAACATCATCGCCATCGCCTCCGGCAAGGGCGGTGTCGGCAAGTCCACCACGGCGGTTAACCTGGCACTGGCGCTGGCAGCCGAAGGCGCCAAGGTCGGCATTCTCGATGCCGACATCTACGGCCCCTCGCAGCCGCAGATGCTGGGCATCGAAGGCCGCCCCGAATCGCTCGATGGCGCCAAGCTGGAACCGCTGACCGCCTACGATCTGCAGGCCATGTCGGTCGGCTTCCTGATCGATCCGGAAACGCCCATGGTCTGGCGCGGCCCAATGGTCACGCAGGCGCTGACCCAGCTACTCGGCGACACCAACTGGCACGATCTCGATTACCTGGTCGTCGATCTGCCGCCGGGCACCGGCGACATCCAGCTGACGCTGGCGCAACAGGTGCCCGTCACCGGCGCCATCATCGTCACCACACCGCAGGACATCGCCCTGCTCGATGCCCGCAAGGGGCTGAAGATGTTCGACAAGGTCGGCATCCCGATCCTCGGCATCGTCGAGAACATGAGCATCCACATCTGCTCGAAGTGCGGCCACGAGGAGCACATCTTCGGTTCCGGTGGTGCCGACCGCATGGGCAAGGATTACGAAGTCGAAGTGCTGGGCCATCTGCCGCTGGATATCAAGATTCGCGAGCAGGTCGATGGCGGCAAGCCGACGGTGGTGGCCGAGCCGGACAGCCGCGTCGCCGAAATCTACCGGGGCATTGCCCGCCGCGTGGCGATCAAGATCGCCGAAAGGGCGAAGGACATGACCTCGAAGTTTCCCAACATCGTGATCCAGAACACCTGATTCCTGTGCCAGACCATCCGCGGCTTTGTCGACTTCGCCTTGCCGTGCAAATTGCACTGTCTTCGGCTCGTCTTCGCGCCACAGCCGGTCTGCCCTCGGAATGAGAGGATATTGATTCCATAAGGAAAGAGCGGATAATCCGCTCTTTCGTTTTTTTGGCCTGCCGCCATGAGCATCAAATCGGACAAGTGGATTCGCCGCATGGCGGAGCAGCACAAGATGATCGAACCGTTCTCGCCCGAGCTGGTACGCGCGGTGAATGGAGAGAAGATCGTCTCCTACGGCACGTCCAGCTACGGCTACGACATTCGCTGCGCCGACGAATTCCGCGTCTTCACCAACATCAACTCGACCATCGTCGATCCGAAGAACTTCGATCCCAACTCCTTCGTCGAAGTGTCGGGCAAGGGCTACTGCGTGATTCCGCCCAATTCCTTCGCGCTGGCGCGCACTGTCGAATACTTCCGCATTCCGCGCAACGTGCTGACCGTCTGCCTGGGCAAGAGCACCTACGCCCGCTGCGGCATCATCGTGAACGTGACGCCGTTCGAGCCAGAGTGGGAAGGCTACGTGACCCTGGAGTTCTCCAACACCACGCCGCTGCCGGCCAAGATCTACGCCGGCGAAGGTTGCGCCCAGGTGATCTTTTTTGAATCCGACGAGGTCTGCGAGACCTCCTACCGCGACCGCGGCGGCAAGTACCAGGGGCAGGTGGGCGTCACCCTGCCGAAGATTTGAGCATGCGCTTCCATTTCCCCGTCATCATCATCGACGAGGACTTCCGCTCGGAAAACGCCTCCGGCCTCGGTATCCGTGCACTGGCCAAGGCCATCGAGGAGGAGGGCATGGAGGTGCTGGGTGTGACCAGCTACGGCGACATGAGCTCCTTCGCCCAGCAGCAGTCGCGGGCCTCGGCCTTCATCCTGTCGGTGGACGATGAGGAACTCGCCAACGAGGAAGAGGAAACCATCGCCGAGTTGCGCGCCTTCGTCCAGGAAATCCGCTGCCGCAACGCCGAGATCCCGATCTTCCTGCACGGCGAGACGCGCACCTCGCGCCACATCCCGAACGACGTGCTGCGCGAGTTGCACGGCTTCATCCACATGTTCGAGGACACGCCCGAATTCATCGGCCGTTATGTCGTGCGCGAGGCCAAGGCCTATCTCGACTCGCTGCCGCCGCCCTTCTTCCGGGCGCTGACGCACTACGCTGCCGACGGTTCCTACTCCTGGCACTGCCCCGGCCACTCCGGCGGCGTCGCCTTTCTCAAGTCGCCGGTCGGCCAGATGTTCCACCAGTTCTTCGGCGAGAACATGCTGCGTGCCGACGTCTGCAACGCCGTCGAGGAACTCGGCCAGCTGCTCGACCATACCGGCCCGGTGGCCGCCTCGGAGCGCAATGCGGCGCGCATCTTCAACGCCGACCATCTCTTCTTCGTCACCAACGGCACCTCGACGTCCAACAAGATCGTCTGGCATTCGACGGTGGCGCCCGGCGACATCGTGGTGGTCGATCGCAACTGCCACAAGTCGGTACTGCATGCCATCATCATGACCGGGGCGATCCCCGTGTTCCTGATGCCGACACGCAACAACTTCGGCATCATCGGTCCGATCCCGAAGGATGAGTTCCGCTGGGAAAACATCCGCAAGAAAATCGCGGCCCATCCCTTCGCCAAGCAGAGCAAGGGCAAGCCGCGCGTGCTGACGATCACCCAGTCGACCTACGACGGCGTGCTCTACAACGTCGAGGAAATCAAGGAGATGCTCGACGGCAGGATCGATACGCTGCACTTCGACGAGGCCTGGCTGCCGCACGCCGCCTTCCACGACTTCTACGGCGATTACCATGCCATCGGCGCCGATCGGCCGCGCTGCAAGGAATCGATGGTGTTCTCGACGCAGTCGACCCACAAGCTGCTGGCCGGCCTGTCGCAGGCGTCGCAGATCCTGGTGCAGGAGTCGGAGACGCGCAAGCTCGACCGGGACGTGTTCAACGAGGCCTACCTGATGCATACCTCGACGTCGCCGCAATATTCGATCATCGCCTCCTGCGACGTGGCGGCGGCGATGATGGAGGAACCGGGCGGCAAGGCGCTGGTCGAGGAATCGATTGCCGAAGCGCTCGATTTCCGCCGCGCCATGCGCAAGGTGGACGAGGAGTGGGGTGCCGACTGGTGGTTCAAGGTCTGGGGCCCGGACGATCTTTCCGAGGAAGGCATCGAGGAACGCGAAGCCTGGATGCTCAAGCCCGGCGAACGCTGGCACGGTTTCGGCAAGCTGGTCGACGGCTTCAACATGCTCGATCCGATCAAGGCCACGGTGATCACGCCGGGGCTCGACGTCGAAGGAGATTTCGCCGACTGGGGCATCCCGGCCGCCATCGTCACCAAGTACCTGGCCGAGCACGGCGTCATCGTCGAGAAGTGCGGCCTCTACTCCTTCTTCATCATGTTCACCATCGGCATCACCAAGGGTCGCTGGAACACCATGGTGACCGAACTGCAGCAGTTCAAGGACGACTACGACAAGAACCACCCGCTGTGGAAAGTGTTGCCCGAGTTCGTCGCCAAGCATCCGCGCTACGAGCGCATCGGCCTCAAGGACCTGTGCAGCGAGATCCATGGCGTGTACAAGGCCAACGACGTCGCCCGCCTGACCACCGAGATGTATCTCTCCGACATGATCCCGGCGATGCGGCCTTCCGATGCCTTTGCGAAGATGGCGCACCGCGAGATCGAGCGCGTGCCGATCGATGCACTGGAAGGCCGTGTCACGGCGGTGCTATTGACGCCTTATCCGCCGGGCATTCCGCTGCTGATTCCGGGCGAGCGTTTCAACCCGACCATCGTTCGCTACCTCCAGTTCGCCCGCGAGTTCAACGCCAGGTTTCCCGGCTTCGAGACCGACATCCACGGTCTCGTCAAAGAGAACGGCAACGGCTACTATGTGGATTGCGTCGCGCAGGACTGACGAAAAGTCAGCCGTGGCGGTACGCCTCTCTGGGCGTGCAAACTACACCCGCTCGTAGGTGACGAAGGCGTAGCCGAGGTCGGCGTCGGAGCGGTGCGTTTCGCGCGCGGTTTCGCGCCACTGGCTGCGGTCCCAGTTGGGGAAGTACGCGTCGCCCTCGAAGTCGGCGTCGATCTCGGTGAGCTGCAGGCGGTCGGCGAATGCGAAGGCTTGCGCGTAGAGTTCGGCGCCGCCGATGACGAAGACTTCGTCGGTGTCTCCCGCCGCAGTGACGGCGGCGTGCAGCGAGGTGACGACGGTCGCGCCTTCGGCGACGTAGGTCGGGTTGCGGGTGACGACGATGTGCGGCCGGCCGGGCAGCTTGCCGGGCAGCGATTCCCATGTCTTGCGGCCCATGATCATGGGATGGCCCATGGTAAGTGCCTTGAAGTGCCTGAGGTCCTCGGAGAGTTTCCAGGGCAGCTTGTTGTCGCGACCGATGATGCCGTTACTGGCGACGGCGGCGATCAAAGTCAGCCGTGGCGTCACGGCGCGACGATCAGCTTGTCATAGAGCGCCGCATATTGGCTGGCCGGGTTCGACCAGCCGACGTCGCGCGCCATGCCGTCGACTTGCAGGCGGCGCCAGACATCCTTGTGGTGCCAGGCCTTGACGGCCCGGCGGATCGTCGCCAGCAGGGCGACGGCGGTAGGCTCGCGGAAGCTGAAACCATTCACGCCGTCGATCACCGTGTCGGCCAGACCGCCGGTCGCGCGCACGATGGGCGGCGTGCCATAGCGCAGGCTGTACATCTGGTTGAGGCCGCAGGGCTCGAAGCGCGACGGCATCAGGAACATATCGGCGCCGGCTTCGATGCGATGCGCCAGGCCCTCGTCGAAGCCGACGCGGACCGCGAACTGGCCGGGATGACTCGTCGCCAGTCGCCGGAAGGCATCTTCAAGGCTGCGCTCGCCGCTGCCGAGTACCACCAGTTGAGCGGGCAGCTTGGCTATTTCCTGCTGGACCAGGGGCAGCAGATCGAGCCCTTTCTGATGGGTGAGGCGGCTGACGACACCTATCAGCGGCACATCGTCCCGTATCTCCAGTGCCGTTTCCTTCTGCAACGCGGCCTTGTTCTTGACCTTGTCCTTCAGGCGCTTGGCGTCGTAGGGGAAGGGCAGATAGGGGTCTCGAGCCGGATTCCAGGCTGTGGTGTCGATGCCGTTGAGAATGCCGGCCAGATCGGCCTTGCGGTCGCGCAACAGGCCCGAAAGGCCCATGCCTTCGGCGTCGGTCTGGATCTCCACCGCGTAGGTCGGGCTCACCGTGGTGATGGCATTGGCGTAGAGGAGGCCGGCCTTGAGAAAGGACAGATAGCCGAAGTATTCGACGCCGTGCATCGACCAGGCCGAAGCCGGCAGGCCGAGCTCGTGCAGCGTGTGCTGGCCGAACAGGCCCTGGAAGGCGAGGTTGTGCACGGTGACCAGCGAGCGCGCACGGCTGCCGGGCAGCAGGTGCAAATAAGCGGGCGTAAGGGCCGTCTGCCAGTCGTTGCAGTGGATGAGGTCCGGCCGCCAGGGCAGGAAGTTCTCCTCGGAACCGAGCCAGGCGGCGATGCGCGAGAGCAGGCCGAAGCGCAGATGATTGTCGAGCCAGTCGTGGCCTTCCGGCCCGAGATACGGATTGCCGGGGCGGTCGAAGTAGGCGAGGCTGTCGACCAGCATCAGCGGCGTGCCATCCGGTGCCACGGCGACGCGCAGCGCGGAGCCGGCGAAATGGCCACCGAAGCCGTCGAGCGTGGCGACGATCGGCGCCACATCGTCCGGAAACGCCTGGCGCAGTGCCGGGTAGTACGGGGCCAGCACGCGCACGTCGATGCCGGCCGCGCGCAGCGCCGGCGGCAGCGCGGCGGCGACGTCGCCCAGTCCGCCCGTCTTTACCCAGGGGGCGATCTCCGAAGTGGCGAACAGGACTTTCACGTTCTTCGGCAGTAAGCCAGCAATCCGGCGGTCGAGCTGTCGAGCCCGTCGGCGGCGGCGCGGCCCTCGATGATCGGCAGCAGGCGGTTGGCCAGCTGCTTGCCGTACTCGACGCCCCACTGGTCGTAGGAATTCAGGTTCCAGATGGCGCCGAGGGCGAATACCTTGTGCTCGAACAAAGCGATCAACTGGCCGAGATTGTAGGGATCGAGCCGCGGCAGCAGCAGCGTCGTCGACGGCTGGTTGCCCGGGAAGACCTTGTAGGGCAGCAGGCGGTCGATGACCGCTTCGGGCACGCGGGCCGTTTCCATTTCGGCGCGGGCCTCGTCGGCGGTCTTGCCGCGCATCAGCGCCTCGGCCTGGGCAAAACAGTTGGCCAGAAGCTTTTCGTGGTGGCCGGGCAAAGGGAAATCGGGGTCGCGGCAGACAATGAAATCGCAAGGGATCAGCCGGCCGCCCTGGTGGAGCAGCTGGTAGAAGGCGTGCTGGCCGTTGGTGCCGGCCTCGCCCCAGATCACCGGCGAGGTCGGGCAGCCCGGGTCATGGCCGTCGCGGCCGGCGCGCTTGCCGTTGGATTCCATTTCGAGTTGTTGCAAATAGCGTGGCAGCAGCTCCAGCGACTGGCTGTAGGGCAGGCAGGCACGACTTTCGACGCCGAGGAAGTCCGTGTTCCAGACGTCGAGCAGGGCCAGGGTGAAGGGCAGGTTGCGTTCCGCCGGCGCTTCGAAGAAATGAGCATCCATGGCGGCGGCGCCGGCCAGGAATCGCTGGAAATTCTCGAAGCCGACGGCGAGCGCGACCGGCAGGCCGATCGCCGACCAGACCGAAAAACGGCCGCCGACCCAGTCCCAGAAAGCGAAGGCGTTGTCGGGATCGATGCCGAAAGTGGTCACTTCGGACAGATTGGTGGACACGGCGACGAAATGCCGCCGCACTGCCGCCTCGCCCAGCGCCTCGACCAGCCAGCGGCGCGCGGAGGCGGCATTCTGCATCGTCTCCTGGGTGGTGAAGGTCTTGCTGGCGATGACGAACAGCGTCGTCCGCGGCGACAGGCCCGCGAGCGTGGTGGCCAGATGGGCACCGTCCAGGTTGGAAACGTAATGAACCTTCAGGTGCGGAATGCGATGCGCGGCCAACGCCTCGGTGGCCATCTTCGGCCCCAGATCGGAGCCGCCGATGCCGATGTTGACGACGTCGAGAATCTGTTCGCCGGTGGCACCGCGCCATTCGCCGCTGTGAATGGCGTCGCAGAAGCGGCGCATCTGTTCCAGCACCGCCCGCACCAGCGGCATGACGTCGTGGCCGTTCTGCAGAATCGGCCGCGTGCCCTGGTGGCGCAGCGCGTGATGCAGGACCGAGCGGCCCTCGGTGTGGTTGATGGCTTCGCCGGCGCGCAGGCGGGCGATCCAGCCGGCAACGTCGGCTGCCCACCAGAGGCCGTGCAGGGCGTTCAGCGTCTCCGGCGTCAGCCGCTGCTTGGAGAAGTCGAGCAGCAGGCCGCCCTGTTCGAGCGAAAAGCGGCTGAAGCGCTGCGGGTCGGCGGCGAACAGGTCGCGCAGATGGGTATTGCGAGCGCGCTCGCCGTGCGCGGCCAGAGTTTGCCAGGTTTTGGAAGCGACGGCGGGCGCTGTCATGGTGTCTCCGGAATGGGGCTGCTCACAGCCAGACCATCATACCCATTTCGAATGGATGGGTGAGTAGTTCATGGTGAGGATAGGCGCGCAGGCGGTAGTCGATCTTGCCGCAGACTTCGGGCGTCAACTCCAGGGTGAACAAGCTTTCGCCATCCTGCCCCGCTCCCTTGTATTCCAGCCGGTAGGCGCGCGGCGGCCGCGACTGGGCATTGGCATTGGGGCGACTGAACAGCAGTTCCACCGTCACATCGGATGGCGCGAGTCCATCCAGGCGTATCGCCACTTCGAAGCGCACGCTGTTGCCGAAGGCGATGCGGCGCTGGATGTTGTCGATCCGGCGCAGGCTGACATGTGGCCATGCCTGCCGCACGCGCGCCTTCCATTCGGCCAGCTGGCGGGCGTTGGCGAACTTGTTGTCGCTGTAGCGGCGCCATTGCTTCGCCGCCGGCTGATAGAACTTGCTTACGTACTCGCCGACCATGCGGGCCGAGTTGAAGCGCGGTGTGATGCTGGCAATGGACCGTTTCGACATCGCCACCCAGCCCGGCGAATAGCCCATCGGGCCGCGGTCATAGTAGAGCGGTGCCACCTTGTCCTGCAACAACTCGTAGAGCGTGCGTGCTTCCTCGTAGTCACGCCGGCCTTCATCGACACCCTTGTCGTATGCGCTCGACGTCGGTTTGATCGACCAGCCGTTTTCCTTGCCCTGCCCGCTTTCGCAGCCCTCGCTCCACCAGCCGTCGAGCACCGAGAGGTTGAGGACGCCGTTGATGGCCGCCTTCATGCCCGAG
>DASRXN010000142.1:0-23356 GCA_035654135.1 Rhodocyclaceae bacterium
AAACCCAGTGTTTTCCTTGACAAGAAAGGCGCCGGCACCTGATAATCGCGGCCCTTCGCACCATGGTGATGTAGCTCAGCTGGTTAGAGCGACGGATTCATAATCCGTAGGTCGAGGGTTCAAGTCCCCCCATCACCACCAAATTCTACACGGCCTCCCTTTGCGGAGGCCGTCGTCTTTTCAGCGCCTCCTATCGTCCCCGCTCGGCGCCCCAGATTACCTTGTGCAGTTGCAGTTGAAAGCGCACCGGCAGGCGGTCGCGCAGGATCCATTCGGCCAGTAGTGACGGCTCAAGTCGGCCGCTGGCCGGCGACAGGATCACCGGGCAGCGCTCGGCCAACCGGCGTGTCGCCAGCACTGACTTTGCCCAGTCGTAATCGGCCTCCGACGCCAACACCAGCTTCAGTTCGTCGTTGCCATTCAGTTGGTCGATGTTGGACCAGAGATTCTTCTGTACTTCACCGGAATCCGGCGCCTTGAGATCGACAATCCGCGAAACACGTTTGTCCACCGCAGTGATGTCGAGCGCACCGCTGGTTTCCAGCGAGACCGAGTAGCCGGCGTCGCAGAGCGCCTTCAGCAACGGCAGGCAGGCTTTTTGTGCCAAGGGCTCGCCACCGGTGACACAGACGGTCGGGCTGCCGATGTCGGCAACCTGCGCCAGGATCGTCTCGATCGTCATGTTCGCGCCGCCGGTAAAGGCATATTCCGTGTCGCACCAGACGCAGCGCAGCGGGCAGCCCGTCAGGCGGACGAAAACTGTTGGCAACCCGGCGCGGGTCGACTCACCCTGGATGGATTGGAAGATTTCGCTGACGCGTAACGTCGCGCCGGGGACCAACACTATTTCTTCTTGAGCCGCAGCTTGGCGGTTTGTGCGGCCGGCGTGGCAGGGTACTGGGCGATCAGCGCTTCGAGCACCTTCTTTGCCCCCTTGGCGTCGCCGGCTTCGCTGAGTGCATTGCCTTGCGCCAGCAAGGCGTCCGGCGCCTTGGCGTCGTTCGGCCAGGTGGCAGCAACCTTGGCGAAAGTATCGGCGGCCTTGGCGAATTCCTTCAATTGATAATGGCTCGAGGCCGTCCAATAATAGGCGTTCGGCAGCAGGCCGCTGTTGGGATAGGACTTGACGAAGGCCATGAAGGCGATGCTCGCGTCCTTGTACTTGGCAGCCTTGAAAACGGTCAGCGCCGCCTCGTAATCGCGACCTTCCTGGGCCGGGTCGATCTTCGGTACGGTTGGTATGGCGTCAGACCTGAGCTCCGTTGCCGGCGCAGTGGCGGCCGCTTCCAGCTTGCGCAGACGACCGTCGAGATCGACGTAGAAGTCCCGCTGGCGTTTCTGGGTTGTCTCCACGTCGTTCACCAGAACCTCAAGCTGGCCGCGCAGGCGCGCCAACTCGGTCTTCAGTGCTTCGGCCTGGTTGGCGAAGTCAAGCTGGTTCTTGGCCGTCAGGTCTAGGCGCTGCGATATTGTCGCAATATCGGCACGCATCTTCTCGATGCGGGCACGCGCCTCGTCGTCATCGAATATGCCCGCCCGTGCCGGCAGTACCAGCACGGCCAGGAGGATCAGCGCCGTCCGCTTCATGGCTGCTTAGAATTCGCCGGAATAGAGCATGTCCCCGCGACGATTCTGCGCCCAGCATTCTTCGCTGTGATCTGTGCAGCGCGGCTTTTCCTCGCCCAGGCTGACCGATTCCATCTGATCCTCGCGGGCACCGAGCAATGCTAGGGCCTTCTTGACCGCTTCGGCACGCTTTTGGCCTAGAGCCAGGTTGTATTCGCGGCTGCCGCGTTCGTCGGCGTTGCCCTGGATCAGCATCTTCAGCTTCGGGTTCTTCACCAGGAACTTGGCATGGGCGTCGATCAGGGGCTTGAACTCATCCTTGATGACGTATTGATCATAGTCGAAGAAAACGCTGCGCTTGTACACCGCGCTCTTCGGATCCTTGAGGGCGGCAAGGCTGTACGGGTCGATGCCTTCGGTCGTCACGGGGGCGGTAGTCGTGGTGACCGCACTGGACTTGCCGTCTACGACCCCGGCGGGCCCTTGTTCGGGAGCGGGCGGCTGGCTGCCGCAGGCGGCCAGCAGCAGGGCGGCGGAAACGGCGATGGAAAGGGCAATTGCAGATTGGCGCATGTCTTGTTCTCCTAACTGTAAGGGGTAAAGGGTTATTTGATGTAGGGGCCCCAGGATGGTTCCCGCACGTCGGCGGCCTGGACAGAAAGCTTCTGTTTCACGCGGCCATCGGCGGAGACCGCCGCCAGCACGCCACGGCCGCCGACCTCGGTGGCGTAGATGATCATGCGGCTGTTGGGGGCGAAGCTGGGCGACTCGTCCTTGGCCGAATCGGTTAGCACCTGGATTTGCTTGCTGGCCAGATCCATCACCGTTAGCTGGAAGCGGCCATTGCTGCGGGAAATGTAGGCAAGGCTCTTGCCATCGGGCGAGGGCCGCGGCGTCACGTTGTAGGGGCCGTCGAAGGTGACGCGCTGGACGTCGCCGCCGGTCGCGCCGATACGATAGATCTGCGGGCTGCCGCCGCGGTCGGAAGTGAAGTAGATCCACTGGCCATCCGGCGAAAATCGCGGCTCGGTGTCGATTCCGGCGGAACTGGCCAGCCGGGTAGCGCCGCTGCCGTCCGCGCTGAGGGAGTAGAGCTGCGAATTGCCATCCTTGGTCAGCACCACGGCCAGCTTTCTGCCATCCGGCGACCAGGTCGGGGCAGAATTCGAGCCCTTGAAATTGGCGGCCACATGGCGGCGGCCCGACGACAGGTCATGAACATAGACGACCGGTTTTTTGGCCTCGAAGGAGACATAGGCCAGTTTGCCGCCGTCTGGCGACCACGTTGGCGAAATGATGGGCTCGTGCGAGGCAAGTGCCGTCTGCGCGTTGCCGCCGTCGGCATCGGCGATCTGCAACTCGTAACGACCGGCCGACTTGACCACGTAGGCAATGCGGGTCGAGAAGATACCGGGTTCCCCGGTCAGCTTCTCATAGACGTAGTCGCTGATCTTGTGCGCGGTGACGCGAATCTGGCCGCCAGCATGGCCGTAGGCCTGGCCTCCCAATTGAACCTGCTTTTGCACATCATGCAGACGGAAGCGGGTTTCGTAACGGCCATCGGCAGCAGTGGCGACGGTGCCACCGACCAGCGCATCGGCACCGCGCGATTTCCAGTCGGCGTAGGGTACCGCGGTGTCGCCCGCAGCCAGCCCGGATGGATCGACCAGGCGAAACAGGCCACTACGTTCGAGATCTGCACGGACGACCGAAGTCAGCGCCTGGGCGATGATCCGCTCACCACCGAAATCGGTGATGGCAATCGGAATCCGATTGGCTCCGGCGCCAGTGATTTCGATCGACAATTGGGCGTAGCCAGACAGTGGGGCGGCCAGCAGGGCCGCGGCCAGGAAAAAGGAACGAAAGATCATCGGCGAATTATAACTGGGAGACTATTTCAGGACGAAGCCCGTCGTGGGCTGGAGACAGTGGCGCACCGGCCCGGGGGTCTTTTAGCCACATTTGCCATCTTCCACGGGGCAGAAGATCAGGCGCAGGCTACGCTCGAACAGCCCGGGATCGTCTGGCCGCGGTAGCGGACTCGACTTCAGGATGGCGCGCTCGACGGCGGCATCGTAACCCGCGTGGCCGCTGCCCTTGACCAGCCGGGCGGAGATGACTTCGCCCGAGGGCAGCTGCACCACTTCGAACACCGCCGAAGGGTTGCCCTTGAGGTCGGGGGGCAGAACTATGTTGCCACGAATCTTGGCCCGGATGCGGTCGCTGTAGCTCGCCAGCGCCTTGCTGCGCGCGGCAGAAGCCTGCGCCGCGGCTTGAGCTTCCTGCTGCTGCTTGAGCCGGCGTTCGTTGTCGGCAATCCGGTCGTCCAGAGCCCGTTGTTTCTCCTCCTTTGCGAGCTGCTCCCTGAAGGGATCGAACTTCTGCTTCGGCTCCTCCTTCGGGGGCGGCTTTGGCTTTTCCTTTGCCTTGATCGCGATGTCCGGCTTCGGCGGCGGCAGGGGCTTCGTCACCGGTATTGGTTCCGGCTTGGGTTCGGGCTTGATCTCTGGCTTCGGTTCGGGCGGCGGTTCGGGATTGGCCACCGGGGCGGGCGACGGTACCGGCCGCACCAGCTCGACCTCGACCACGTCGCGCACCTTGGTTTGCCAGCGGATGCCGTATATCAGGAAGGCGGCCAGCCCCAGATGCACTAGCACCGCCAGCACGATGGCGATTCGCTTGCCGGGCGGAGTTACGCGAACATGCGGCGCTTCGCTCATTTGCCCGGTTGCACCAGCAGGCCGATCCTGGCCACATGCTGGCGTTGCAGTTCGTCCATTACGTTTAGCACGGCCTCGTATTTCACGTTGCGGTCACCGGCAATCAGCACCGCCTGATCGGGGTTTTTTGCTTGCAGCGCGCGCAATTGTTCCGTCAGCTCGCGGCGGCTGACGCTCACTTCGGCGCCGCCCAGAGCCCGGTCGCGCAGCATCAGTCCCTGATCGGCCTTGACGATAATCTCCAGCGGTGCCACCGGCGGCTGCGCCGCCTTGCCGACGGTTGGCAAATCGACACTGCCGGTCTGGATCATCGGCGCTGTGACCATGAATATCACCAGCAGCACAAGCATCACATCGATGTAAGGCACGACGTTGATCTCGTTCATCAGACGGCGCTGGCGCATTACTTGATCTGCCTTTGCAGGATGTTCGAGAATTCCTCCATGAAGCTCTCGAAGCGCACCGCCAGCCGATCGACGTCATGGGCGTAACGATTGTAGGCAACCACGGCTGGAATGGCGGCGAACAATCCGATAGCGGTGGCGACCAGCGCTTCGGCGATGCCTGGCGCCACGGCGGCCAGGGTGGCGGAGCTGACGTTGGCCAGGCCGCGGAAGGCGTGCATGATGCCCCAGACGGTGCCGAAGAGGCCAACATAGGGTGACACCGAGCCGACCGAAGCGAGGAAGGCCAGATGGGCCTCGAGGTCGTCGATTTCGCGCTGGTAGGTGGCGCGCATGGCGCGGCGGACGCCGTTGATGACTGTTGCCGGATCAAGCGTCTTCTGGCCGCGCAGCTTTGCAAACTCGCGGAAGCCAGCCTCGAAGACGCGCTCGAGTGCTCCGGTGCGATGGCGGTCGTTAACCGCGCTCTGGTAAAGAGTGCCGAGATCGCCGCCGCTCCAGAAGTCGCGCTCGAATTTCTCCGTCTTGGCGCGGGCGTCGCGGATGGCGAAGGCCTTGCGGAAGATCCAGTACCAGGACATGAGCGAGACGATGGTCAGCAGCGCCATCACCAGCTTGACGACGAGACTGGCATTGAGCACCAGTTCGATGATTGAAAGGTCTTGGGTGATGTTCATGTCAGCTTGTTGAGTTGTTCGAAAATATCCTGCGGTATCGGTGCCGCCTTGCCGCGCTTCAGGTCCAGGCAGGCGACGCGCACCGTTGCAGTCAGCAATGTTTCTCCCTCACGTTCGATGCGCTGGTCGAAATGGATCTGCACCCGGCCGTGCGAGGCGACACGGCTGATCACCTTCAGGTCATCGTCCAGCCGGGCTGGTTTGAGGAACTCCGCGATCACTTTACGGACGGCGAAGGCCAGCCCGGTTTCCTCCATCAATGCTGCCTGGTCGAAGCCGAGAGCGCGCAACCATTCGGTGCGGGCCCGTTCGAGAAACCGCAGGTAGTTGGCATAATAAACCACACCACCGGCATCGGTATCTTCGTAATAGACCCGCACTGGCCAAATAAAGTTCTGCATCACTCTTTCCAGAGTTCGCCACTCGGGTTGGCGGATGGTTGCGCCAGCCCGAAATGCCGCCAGATGGCCGCTGTGGCGATGCGGCCGCGTGGCGTGCGTTGCAGGTAACCCTGCTGGATCAGGAAGGGTTCGAGCACGTCCTCGATGGTGTCGCGGGCCTCGCCGATCGCCGCGGCCAGGTTGTCCACGCCGACCGGGCCGCCGCCGAACTTCTCCAGCACGGCCAGCATCAGCTTGCGGTCCATGACGTCGAGGCCGAGGTGGTCCACATCGAGCATCGACAGCGCGGCATCGGCGACGGTGCGACTGATTGCGCCGTCGGCTTTCACTTCGGCGTAATCGCGCACCCGGCGCAGCAGCCGGTTGGCGATGCGTGGCGTACCGCGCGCGCGGCGGGCGATTTCGGCAGAACCCTCGTCGACGATATCGCAGTCCAGCAATTGCGCCGAACGCCGGATGATATGGGCCAGTTCCTCGGGCGTGTAGAACTCCAACCGGGCGACGATGCCGAAGCGGTCGCGCAGCGGGTTGGTCAGCATGCCGGCGCGCGTAGTGGCGCCCACAAGCGTGAAGGGCGGCAGGTCGAGTTTCACCGAGCGGGCGGCCGGGCCTTCGCCGATCATGATGTCGATCTGGAAATCTTCCAGCGCCGGGTAGAGGATTTCCTCGACCACAGGCGAGAGGCGGTGGATTTCGTCGATGAACAGCACGTCGTGCGGTTCGAGGTTGGTCAGGATCGCCGCCAGGTCGCCGGCCCGTTCCAGCACCGGCCCCGAGGTCTGGCGCAGATTGACGCCCATCTCGTGGGCGATGATGTGCGCCAGCGTGGTCTTGCCCAGCCCCGGCGGACCGAACAGCAGCACGTGGTCGAGCGCCTCGCCGCGCCGTCTCGCCGCTTCGATGAAGATTTCCATCTGGCCGCGAATCTTCTGCTGGCCGACGTAATCGGCCAGTCGCTTCGGGCGCAGTGCACGTTCGAGCGCATCTTCCTGCGACGATTCGCTCTTGGCGGAAATCAGGCGGTCACCGAACTGGTCTGTCTGGATGCTCATTGGTCTGCCAGTTTATCCGACCCCCGGCTGCGGCGGATGTATAGGGTTTTGGCGACAGTGGCGATCACCTGCCCGTCGGCGTCGACGATGTCCACTGTCCAGGTCGGCTCGTATTTCTCGCCGGCGGTCGTGTGTCCGATCACATCGGCGATCTGCGCATCAGTCAGGTGAAATCGCGCGAAGACGTCACCGCGGCCCGGCACCCGGAAATCGATGCGCGCTGCCTTGTCCCAGACCACGTAGCCGCGTGGCAGGTTGTGCAGCAGCATGATGGCGAAGAATGGATCGGTCATCGAGAACAGCGAACCGCCGTAATGCGTGCCGAAATAATTGCGGTTGAGCAGGCCATGCCGCAGGCGCACCGTGACCGAGCGAAAATCGGGCGTGATTTCCGTAACGTGAATGCCTGTGCCGACGAACGGCGGCCACAGGTTGATGCCCAGCCGGAACGCATTGGCCGAGAGACGCAGGCGGCTGAGGAATCCCTGCGGCATCAGCTCTTGGAAAGGGACTTGAGTGCCTGGCGGATGCCTTCGGATACTGCGACGCCCTCAGGCAGCGACTTCATGGCGCTTAAGGCCTCGCGCTCGTTGTAGCCGAGTGCCAGCAGGGCGTTGAGGATGTCGGAGGCGGCGTCGGGCGGCGTGTCGCCACGGCTGACTTTCGCGGCGAGGCCGGCAGTCTTGAGCTTGTCCTTGAGTTCGAGCAGCAGGCGCTCGGCGGTCTTTTTGCCGATGCCGGGAATCTTCACCAGCCGCCCGGCTTCCTGCAGCGCGACCGCCTGCGCCAACTCGTTGACCGATAGTCCCGAAAGCACGGCCAGCGCTGTGCGCGCGCCGATGCCAGAGATCCTGATCAACTGCCGGAAGGCGGCGCGCTCCTCGTCGCCGCCGAAGCCGTAGAGGATATGCGCGTCCTCGCGCACCACCAGGTGCGTGACCAGCGAAACCTTCTCGCCCAAGGCCGGCAGGTTGTAGAAAGTGCTCATCGGCACTTCGAGCTCGTAGCCGACGCCGCCGACATCGACCGTGATCTGCGGCGGGTTCTTCTCGATCAGCGTTCCGGTAATTCTTCCGATCACACCAGCCGTCCTTTCCTGACGCGCAAGCCGCGCGTCGCGATATTGCCCAGACCCTGGCCGCCGTGGGCATGGCAGATGGCGCAGGCCAGCGCGTCGGCCGCGTCGGCGCTTGGCGTGCCGGGCAGCGCCAGCAGGCGCATCACCATTTGCTGCACCTGCTCCTTGGCCGCCTTGCCGTGGCCGACTACCGCCTGCTTCACCTGCAATGCAGTGTATTCCGCGACCGGCAGGCCGGCCCCGACCAGCGCCGAGATCGCTGCGCCGCGCGCCTGGCCGAGCAGCAGCGTTGATTGCGGATTGACGTTGACGAACACCTTCTCGACCGCCGCTTCCTGCGGCTGGTGCAGCGCGATTACTTCGCCGATGCCGTCGAGCAGAGTCTTGATGCGCTCCGGCAGGCTGTCGGTTTCCTTCGTCTTTACGCAGCCGCTGGTCACGTAAGCCAGCTTCTGGCCGACCTTGTCGATCACCCCGAAGCCGGTGATGCGCAGGCCGGGGTCGATGCCGAGGATGCGGACGGCACCGTCAGTCACTACTCGTCCATGACGGCAGTGGTATAGACCTCCTGCACGTCGTCTAGGCCTTCGAGCGCGTCGAGCAGCTTTTGCATCTTCAAAGCGTCCTCGCCGGCGAAGGCGGTTTCATTCTCCGGCTTCATCGTCACCTCGGCGAATTCCGGCTTGAAGCCAGCCTTCTCCAGCGCATCCTTGACGGCGAGGAAATCGCCGGGGCCGCAGATTACCTCGATGCTGCCGTCGTCGTTGGTTGCGACGTCTTCGGCACCGGCCTCGATGGCGGCGTCCATCAGCTTGGCCTCGTCGGTCCCGGGAGCGAAGATCATCTGGCCGCAATGCTTGAACATGAAGGCGACGCAGCCGTCGGTGCCCATGTTGCCGCCGTACTTGTTGAAGGCATGACGGACTTCGGCGACGGTGCGGACCTTGTTGTCGGTCAGGCAATCGACCATGATGGCCGCGCCGGCTATGCCGTAGCCTTCGTAGCGGATTTCCTCATAGCTGACGCCCTCCAGTTCGCCGGTGCCCTTCTTGATCGCGTTCTCGATCTTGTCCTTGGGCATGTTGACCGCCTTGCCCTTGTCCACGGCCAGGCGCAGGCGCGGGTTGAAACCCACGTCGCCACCGCCCATCTTGGCGGCTACAGTGATTTCCTTGGCTATCTTCGAGAAGGCGGCACCGCGCTTCTCGTCCTGGCGCCCCTTGCGATGCTGGATGTTGGCCCACTTGCTATGACCGGCCATTGCGAATTCCTTATGCGTAAAATAATCAGATTTTACCACCCGGGGAGTGCCTGCCATGAGTCGTCCGCTGCCTGTCGCCAAAGCCGGCAATACCGAGATCTGCCTGCTGCCCGCGCTCGCCAACCGCCACGGCCTGATCACCGGCGCCACCGGCACCGGCAAGACCGTGACGCTGCAACGCCTGACCGAGCAGTTCTCGGCGATCGGCGTGCCTGTGTTCCTGGCCGACGTGAAGGGTGATCTGTCCGGCCTGGGTGTGGCGGGTGTCAAATCCGACAAGCTGGCCAAGCGACTTGACCAGTTGAAAATCACCGACTGGCAGCCGCAGGCATTCCCGGTGGTGTTCTGGGATGTATTTGGTGAATCTGGCCATCCGGTGCGCGCCACCGTGTCCGACATGGGGCCGCTGCTGTTCTCGCGCCTGCTCGGCCTCAATGACGTCCAAGGCGGCGTGCTGCAACTGGTGTTCAAGATCGCCGATGACAATGGCCTGCTACTGCTCGACCTCAAGGACCTGCGGGCCATGGTCCAGTACGTCGGCGACAACGCCAAACAGTTCACCACCGAATACGGCAACATCTCCACCGCGTCCATCGGCGCCATCCAGCGCGGCCTGCTGGTCCTCGAACAACAGGGCGCCGACAAGTTTTTCGGCGAGCCGATGCTCGACATCGCCGACCTGATGCAGACCGACGGCGGTCACGGCGTCGTCAATGTCCTCGCCGCCGAGAAACTGATGAACTCGCCGCAGACCTACTCAACCTTCCTGCTCTGGCTGCTGGCCGAGCTCTTCGAGCGGATGCCGGAGGCCGGTGACCTCGACAAGCCCAAGCTGGTGTTCTTCTTCGACGAGGCCCATCTGCTGTTTACCGAGGCGCCGCCGGCGCTGCTGGAGAAGATCGAGCAAGTGGTGCGGCTGATCCGCTCCAAGGGCGTCGGCGTCTATTTCGTGACCCAGAACCCGCTCGACGTGCCCGACAAGGTGCTGGCCCAGCTCGGCAACCGCGTCCAGCACGCGCTGCGCGCCTTCACGCCGCGCGACCAGAAGGCCGTGCAGACGGCGGCGCAGACCCTGCGCGCTAATCCGAAATTCGA
Source organism: Rhodocyclaceae bacterium (assembly GCA_035654135.1). Lineage (GTDB taxonomy): Bacteria > Pseudomonadota > Gammaproteobacteria > Burkholderiales > Rhodocyclaceae > Fen-999. Next base: position 10,255 of record DASRXN010000142.1, read on the forward strand.
TGCCGAGAAGGCAATCATGGAACTCGGGGTTGGCGAGGCGCTGGTCTCATTCCTCGACGAGAAAGGCACGCCGAGCATGGTCGAGCGCGCCTTCGTGCTGGCGCCCGGCTCGCGCATCGGCCCGCTGACGACCGAGGAGCGCGCGACGGCGATCAAGAGTTCCACAATCTACGGACACTACGAGCAGGTGGTCGATCGGGAATCGGCCTATGAGAAGCTGAAGGACGAGGCGGCCGCGAAAGTCAGCGCTGGAAACACGCCGAGCGGCAAGCCGGTAGCCGAGGAATCCTCCGGCGGCGGCATCCTTGGCAGCCTGGGCGGCATCCTCGGGGGCACCAGTCGTCGCCAGGGCGTGGGCGAAGCCATGGTCAAGTCGGCGGTGCGCGCTATCGGCTCGAAGGTGGGCCAGGAGATCGTGCGCGGAGTTTTGGGATCGATTCTCGGCGGACGCCGCCGCTGAACACCGGTATCTGGCTGGCGATCCTCGCCGCCCTGGGTTTCTCGGCCAAGGCGATTTTCGTCAAGCTCGCTTATGCCTCTGCGCCGGTCGAAGCGGTAACGCTGCTGGCGCTGCGCATGGCCTTCTCGCTACCGATATTCGTGTGGGTTGGGTTGCGTGAGTCGCGTAATGCGACGCCGCTGACATGGCGCGAATGGCTGGCCGTGGTTGTGTTGGGTCTGCTCGGCTACTACGGCGCCAGCATCCTCGACTTTCTTGGTCTGCAATACATCACGGCCGGCCTCGAACGGCTGATCCTGTTCACCTATCCGACGCTGACGCTGTTGCTGGGTGGGCTGCTTTACGGGCAGGCGATCGGCCGCCGCGAATGGAGCGCGGTGGCGCTCTGCTATGCGGGCATCGCCGCTGCTTTCGCCCATGATCTCAACCTGTCGGCGACGGCATCGGCGGTCTGGATCGGCGGCGGCTTCGTTTTCGCCTCCTCGCTGTCCTACGCACTTTATCTGTCCGGCAGCGGCCCGATGCTGGCGAGGATCGGCGTGATGCGTTTCACGGCCTTGGCGATGCTGGTCTCCACAGCGGCGGTGTTCGGCCACTTCCTCACCGTGCAGCCGATCCAGGCGCTGGCGCAGCCTCCATCTGTGTACGCTTACGCGCTGGCGATGGCACTCTTCTCGACGATCATTCCCGTGTTCGCCCAGTCGGCAGCGATCCGCCGCATCGGCAGCGGGCGGGCAGCGCTGATCGGCACCGTCGGCCCGCTGATGACCATCGTCCTTGGCTGGTGGCTGCTCGGCGAATCGATCTCCACCTGGCAGATGGCGGGAGCGGCGCTCGTTGTCGCCGGCGTGGTGCTGGTCAGCCGGAAAGGCCGAGCCGCCTGACGATCTCGGTGGTCAGGCCGGCCTGGTTGAGCGTGTAGAAATGCAGGCCCGGCGCACCGGCCTTGATCAGGCGCTCGCACAGCTCCGTCACCACGTCCAGCCCGTAGGCGCGGATCGAGGGCGCGTCGTCGCCGAAGCTCTCGAACTGCTTGCGCATCCAGCGCGGGATTTCGGCGCCGCAGTTATCGGCGAAGCGCGAGAGCTTGGAGAAGCTGGCGATGGGCATGATGCCGGGGATGATCGGGATGGTGACGCCCGCCGCGCGCGCCGCGGCGACGAAGTGCTCGTAGGCGTCGGCGTTGAAGAAGAACTGGGTGATCGCGGTATCGGCGCCGGCATCGGCCTTGCGCTTGAAGTTGAGCAGATCTTCGCGCGGCGTTCTCGCCTGCGGGTGGTACTCGGGATAGGCGGCCACTTCGATGTGGAACCAGTCGCCCGTTTCCTTGCGGATGAACTCGACCAGTTCATTAGCGTAGCGCAGTTCGCCGGGTTCGGCCATGCCCGAGGGCAGGTCGCCGCGCAGGGCGACGATGCGGTGGATGCCGACCGCACGATAGCGCTCGAGGATTTCGCGGACGCGCGCCTTGGTCGAACCGATGCACGACAGGTGCGGCGCGGCGGGCAGGCCGGCGGCGCGGATTTCCTCGACGGTGTCGTAGGTGCGGTCCTGAGTCGAGCCGCCGGCACCGAAGGTGACCGAGAAGAAGGCCGGCTTCAGCGGCGCCAGCTTGGTCCAGGTGGCGCGCAGCTTGTCGGCGCCCTCGGGGGTTTGCGGCGGGAAGAATTCAACCGAGAGTTCAATGTTTCTCATGTTGTGTCCAGATGAAGAATTCGCGATTGCCGTCTGTACCGGCAATCGGGCTGTCGAAATAGTCGAGCACACGCAACCCTATCGCCTCTGCTGCCTGGCGCAGCTTGGCTTCCACGGCCGGATAGAGGGCGATGTCGCGGACGATGCCGCCCTTGCCAACGTTCTCGGGGCCGACCTCGAACTGCGGTTTGACCAGCAGCAGCATGTCGCCATTCGGTTCCAGCAGTGGCGGCAACTGCGGCAGCACCAACGTCAGCGAAATGAAGCTCAAGTCGCCGACGATCAGGTCGTAGCGGCGTGCCGCCACGGCTGACTCTTGCAGCTCGCGGGCATTGACGCCTTCGACGCAGGTCACGCGCGGATCGGTACGCAACTTCGCGCTGAGTTGGTCGTGGCCGACATCGACGCCGACCACGGACGCCGCTCCGGCCTGCAGCAGACAGTCCGTAAAACCCCCTGTGCTCTGGCCGACATCGAGGCAAATTTTGCCACGCACATCGAGGCCGGTATGGGCTAGCGCGCCCGCCAGCTTGATGCCGCCTCGCGAGACATAGCGATCGAGGTCGTCGTCCATCACCGTCAGCTCTGCCGAGGCCGGCAGGATGGCCGACGGCTTGCCGATCACACCTTCGGTCCACGATACCCGTCCCGCCTCGATCAGCCGCTGTGCCACCGTGCGTGAGGGCGCCAGATGGCGCTCGACCAACAGTTGGTCGGCACGCAGGCCGTCGCGGTGCGCGACAGGTGCCGTAGCCACCACGGGATGAGAGGCTGGCCGTGATGTGCGCCGATGGAAGGACTTCATCCCTTCGGCTGCAACAGGCTGCCGAGCAGCCAGGAGATCAGGCTGTACAGGATGGCGCCGAACACACCCGGCCAGAAGCCGCCGACCGAGAAGCCGTCGAGGAAACTACCCACGGCCCAGAACAGCAGGCCGTTGATTACCAGCAGGAACAGGCCCAGCGTCAGCAGCGTCACCGGCAGCGTCAGGATGATCAGCAGCGGCCGCACCAGCGTGTTGACCAGGCCGAGCACCAGCGCGGCAATCAGGGCCGCGCCGAACGAAGCCACTTGAATGGATGGCATCAGGTAGGCCACGGCTAGCAGGGCGATGGCGTTGAGCAACCAGCCGATCAATATGCGGACCATGGCGCTTCTCCTCTCCTAGTAACGGTAGTGCTCGGCCTTGTATGGACCTTCCTTGGGCACGCCGATGTAGGCGGCCTGCTGGTCGGTCAGCGTGGTCAGCTGGGCATTGAGCTTCTTCAGCTGCAGCCGTGCCACCTTCTCGTCGAGGTGTTTGGGCAGGGTGTAGACGCCCACCGGGTAGTCGGCGTTGCGCGTGAACAGCTCGATCTGCGCGATGGTCTGGTTGGCGAACGACGACGACATCACGTAGCTCGGGTGGCCGGTGGCGCAGCCGAGATTCACCAGCCGGCCCTTGGCCAGCAGGATGATGCGCTTGCCGTCCGGGAAGATGACATGGTCGACCTGCGGCTTGATCTCTTCCCACTGGTACTTCTCGACCGAGGCGACGTCGATCTCGTTGTCGAAGTGGCCGATGTTGCAGACGATGGCCTGGTCCTTCATCTTCGCCATGTGGTCGTGGGTGATGACGTGGTAATTGCCGGTGGCGGTGACGAAGATGTCGGCCTTGTCGGCAGCGTATTCCATGGTGACAACGCGGTAGCCTTCCATGGCCGCCTGCAGCGCGCAGATGGGATCGACTTCGGTCACCCACACTTGCGCCGACAGCGCGCGCATGGCCTGCGCCGAACCCTTGCCGACGTCGCCATAGCCGGCGATCAGCGCGATCTTGCCGGCGACCATGACGTCGGTGGCACGCTTGATGCCGTCGACCAGCGACTCCCGGCAGCCGTAGAGGTTGTCGAATTTCGACTTGGTCACCGAGTCGTTCACGTTGATGGCCGGGATCTTCAGCTCGCCGCGCTCGTGCATTTGGTACAGGCGATGCACGCCGGTGGTGGTCTCTTCGGTCACGCCCTTGATCTTGGCCAGCCGTGTCGAGTACCAGGTCTTGTCGGTCGCTAGCTTGGCCTTGATGGCGGCGAACAGGATGGTTTCTTCTTCGGAGGTAGGCTTGGCGATGACCGAGATGTCCTTCTCGGCGCGACTGCCGAGGTGCAGCAGCAGCGTGGCATCACCGCCGTCGTCGAGGATCATGTTGGAGTAACCATTGTCCGGCCACTCGAAGATGCGGTGCGTGTAGTCCCAGTAGTCTTCCAGCGACTCGCCCTTGACGGCGAAGACGGCGATGCCGTCCTTGGCGATGGCGGCGGCGGCGTGGTCCTGGGTCGAGAAGATGTTGCACGAGGCCCAGCGCACCTGGGCGCCGAGCGCGGTCAGCGTCTCGATCAGCACGGCGGTCTGGATGGTCATGTGCAGCGAGCCGGTGATGCGCGCGCCCTTGAGCGGTTGCGACTTCGCGTATTCCTCGCGGATCGCCATCAGGCCGGGCATCTCCGTCTCGGCGATGCGAATTTCCTTGCGGCCCCAGTCGGCGAGGCCCATGTCGGCAACGACGTAATCAGTCATGGCAATTCTCCATTCAGTCAAGAATGGGCGCCGTTGCAGCGGAACTTCGCCCCGAGCCTGACGGTGTTTGCCACCGCTGCAGCGCCCCTCGGGGGAAGTGGAATCTTACAGTCCGGCGTCGGCCCGCAGCGCGGCGGCCTTGTCCGTGTTCTCCCAGGTGAATTCCGGCTCGTCGCGGCCGAAATGGCCGTAGGCGGCGGTCTTGCGGTAGATCGGGCGGAGCAGGTCGAGCATCTGGACGATGCCCTTCGGACGCAGGTCGAAATGGGCGAGCACGAGCTTGGTGAGCTTCTCGTTGGAGACTTTGCCCGTGCCGTATGTCTCGACCATGATCGAGGTCGGCTGGGCGACACCGATGGCGTAACTGACCTGCACCAGGCAGCGGGTGGCCAGGCCAGCGGCGACGATGTTCTTGGCCACGTAGCGGGCGGCGTAGGCGGCCGAGCGGTCGACCTTGGACGGGTCCTTGCCGGAGAAGGCGCCGCCGCCGTGCGGAGCCGCACCGCCATAGGTGTCGACAATGATCTTGCGCCCCGTGAGGCCGGCATCGCCATGCGGGCCGCCGATCTCGAACACGCCGGTCGGGTTGACCAGGTACTTGATGTCGCCCTTGATCAGTTCCTTGGGCAGCACGGGCTTGATGATCTCCTCGATGATGGCCTCGATGGCGGCCTTCTTCATTTGCTTACGGCCATTGACCCCCTCGGTCATCTCGGACGAATGCTGGGTCGACAGCACGACCGTATCGATGGTGACGGGCTTGCCGTCGACGTATTTCAGCGTCACCTGGCTTTTGGCGTCGGGACGCAGCCATGGCAGCCGGCCGTCCTTGCGCAGCATGGCCTGGCGCTCGACCAGGCGGTGCGCCAGGTAGATCGGCATGGGCATCAGCGACGGGGTTTCGTCGCAGGCGTAGCCGAACATCAGGCCCTGGTCGCCGGCACCCTGGTTGAGGTAGTCGTCGGATGCACGGTCGACGCCCTGGGCGATGTCGCTGCTCTGTTGGCCGTAGCAGACTTGCACCGAGCAACCATCGGCGTCGAAACGCAGATAGGGATCGTCGTAACCGATCTGGCGGATGGTCTCGCGTACGACCTTGGCGAAATTGACGTTGGCATTGGTGGTGATCTCGCCAGCCATCAGCACCAGGCCGGTGGTGACCAGCGTCTCGGCGGCCACGCGGGCGGTCTGGTCCTGGGACAGGATGGCGTCGAGGACGGCATCGGAAATCTGGTCGGCGACCTTGTCCGGGTGGCCTTCCGAAACGGATTCCGAGGTGAAGAGATATTCCTGTGACATGTTGCGTGCTCCTGAAAATCCCCGCTGGTCCGGCGTGACCGGCTCGGGGGATGGAGCAGGCGACGCTTTAGCAGAATTTATAGACCGCCCTGCAAGTTGTCCTGATTAACTCGGCGGAAACGGCATAATTCTACTTTTCTTTAGGCCGGGGATCAAACCCGGCGGCATCATGGGTTTTATTTTTCGTCTGTTTTCCCGCCTGCCACTGCCCGTGCTGCACAACTTCGGCGCGGCGCTCGGCTGGCTGATCTGGCTGGTTTCGCCGACCTATCGGCGCAACTTTCGCCAGAACATTGGCTTGGCCGGATTGGCCGACGCGCCGGCGATACGCAGGGCGGCCATCGCCGAAGCGGGCAAGGGCATCGCCGAACTGCCCAAGATCTGGCTGCGGCCGCAGGCCGAGGTGGTCGGGCGCGTGGCCAAGGTCAGCGGCTGGGAACTCGTGGAAGCGGCACGGGCCGCGGGCCGCGGCGTACTCTACCTCACGCCCCATATCGGCTGCTTCGAGATCACCGCCCAGTATCTGGCCGCCAGGCCCAGTGCCGACGGTGTCGTGCACCCGATAACGGTTCTCTACCGCCGGCCGCGCCAGGACTGGCTGGCGCCGCTGATGGAGATCGGGCGCGGCACCAATCTTAAGCTCGCACCGGCAGATCTCTCGGGCGTGCGGCGACTGATGAAGGCGCTCAAGCATGGCGAGGCGACCGGCATGCTGCCCGACCAGGTGCCAGGCAACGGCGAAGGCATCTGGGCACCTTTCTTCGGCCGACCGGCCTATACGATGACCCTGGCGGCACGCCTGGCGGAGGGTGGCGCCACGGTGCTGCTGACCTATGCTGAGCGCCTGCACTACGGCGCCGGCTATCACATCCACTTCATCGCGCTGTCGCGGCTGCTGACCGGTGACCTGCCTGTCCGGGTCGCGCAGATCAATGGCGAGATCGAGAAGATCATCCGCCTGTGTCCGGAGCAATACCTCTGGGGTTACAACCGCTACAAGCGCCCTGCCGGCGCGCCCGAACCACAACAATGACAAGAATCGCTCTCGCCCTCATGTGGCTGCTGCACTGGCTGCCGCTGCCTGTGCTCGCCGCGCTCGGTCGCACTTTCGGCCGCCTGCTCCATGCTTTCGGCCGCGAACGACGGCACATCGCCCTGACCAACCTCAGCCTGTGTTTTCCCGGCATGTCCGAGGCGCAAAAGTCAGCCTTGGCAAGACGCCACTTCGAGGCTTTCGGCCGCAGCTTTCTCGAGCGCGGTTTGCTCTGGTGGGCCTCCGCGGCGCGCATCCGCCGGTTGGTGCGCATGTCGGGCCGCGAGCATCTCGACGCACTCTACGGCAAGCAGCCGGTGATCCTGCTGGTGCCGCATTTCGTCGGCCTCGACATGGCCTGGACGCGCATGAGCATGGACTACGACATGTCCGGCATTTACGCCAACCAGAAGAACCTGCTGTTCAATTCCGCGCTCTACAAGGGCCGGGCGCGTTTCGGCGAGTCGCTGATGCTGTCGCGCCAGGAAAGCACGCGCAAGGGCCTCAAGGCCATGAAGGCCGGCATGCCCTTCTTCTACCTGCCGGATATGGACTTCGGCGAGCGCGACACCATTTTCGTGCCCTTCTTCGGCTTTCCCGCCGCCACCATCACCGGCCTGTCGCGACTGGGACGCCTGGCCGGGGCCGCGGTGGTGCCAGCGATCGCGCACATGAAGGACGACGGCTATGTGGTCGAGATCGGCGCCCCCTGGCCGGATTTTCCGGGCGAGTCGATCGAGGCCGACACCCGGCGCATGAATGCCTTCATCGAAGCCGAAGTGTTGAAAATGCCCGAGCAGTATTTCTGGCTGCACAAGCGCTTCAAGACGCGGCCGCCGGGCGAAAAGGGGGTTTATTGAGCTGCCTATTCCAGCTTCCTTTAGCCCCCCGTCGGCTAACATAGCGAAATGTTTACCAATCCTTCTGCCGATGAAGTCCGGACCCTGCTCAGCACGGTGAAAACTATTGCCGTGCTCGGCCTGTCAGACAACCCGGCGCGGCCCAGCCACCACGTCGCCCAGGCGATGCAGGGCTTCGGCTATCGCGTCATTCCCGTCCGCCCAGGTCAAAGTAAAGTGCTGGGCGAGAAGGCCTACGCTACCCTGGCCGACCTGCCGGAAGTGCCCGATCTGGTCGATGTCTTCCGTGCCCCCGAGCACGTGCCCGGCATCGTCGATGAATGCATCGCCAGGGGCATCAGGCGGCTCTGGTTGCAGGAAGGCGTCGTCAATGAGACGGCGGCGGAAAGAGCCAGGGCCGCAGGCATCACCGTGGTGATGGACCGTTGCATCTGGAAAGAATACATGGCCCTGATGAAATGAAGATCAAGTTCACCAAGATGCACGGCCTCGGCAACGACTTCGTCGTGCTCGACGCCATCCACCAGCACTTCGTGCCGAGCGCGGCCCAGGCGCGTTTCCTGGCCGACCGCCACTTTGGCGTCGGCTGCGACCAGGTGCTGGTCGTCGAGGAGCCGACCCAGAAAGGCGTCGATTTCCGCTATCGCATCTTCAACGCCGACGGCGGCGAGGTCGAGCAATGCGGCAACGGCGCCCGCTGTTTTGCCCGCTTCGTCCATGATCGCGGCCTGACCGAAAAGTGCGAGATTCGCGTCGAAACCAAATCGGGCATCATCGCGCCGCGTCTCGAAGATGACGGCCAGGTAACGGTCGACATGGGCGTGCCGCGGCTGACACCCGAGGATGTGCCTTTCGAGAGCGATCGGCTCGACGTCGTGCAGCCGCTCCAGGTCAACGACAAGACATTTGATATCACTGCCGTGTCGATGGGTAATCCGCATGCGGTGCAGGTGGTGGTCGACGTCGACGACTTTCCGGTCGCCAAGTACGGACCGATGATCGAGGCGCATCCGCGCTTTCCGCGCCGCGTCAACGCCGGGTTCATGGAAATCGTCGATCGCCATGCCATCCGCCTGCGGGTCTATGAGCGCGGTGCCGGCGAGACGCTGGCTTGCGGCACCGGCGCCTGCGCGGCTGTGGTGGCGGGCATTTTGCGCGGCCTGCTCGACTCGCCGGTACGCGTTGAAACGCGCGGCGGCGCACTCGCCATAGCCTGGAAAGGGCCGAACAGCGCCGTGCTGATGACCGGCGCCGCTGTCACCGTTTTCGAAGGCGAGGCGACGCTGCCCGCCGACCTTTAGCCGTTATGAAAGCCGCCATGGACGCCAACGAAATCGCCAGCTACCTGAAGAGTCACCCGGAATTCTTCGAGCAATACGCCGAGCTCTTGCTGCAGATCCACATTCCCAGTCCGCATGGCGGCAAGGCCATTTCGATCACCGAGCGGCAGATGGGCGTCCTGCGCGAGAAGGTCAGGCAACTGGAGGCCAAGTTGTCCGAGCTGATCGCTTTCGGCGAGGAAAACGATGTCATCTCCGCCAAGGTGCATCGCCTCGGCGTCGCCCTGCAAGGGACAACCGAGCTGGCCGGTGTCATGCGCGTCCTTTATTCGCATCTCGGCGGCGCCTTCGCCGTGCCGCACGTGGCGGTGCGCATCTGGGGAGCGGGTGGTGGCGAGGCTGTCGAGTTCTCGGCGGTCGACGCCGACATCAAGGCCTACGCCGGCGCTCTCAAGCATCCTTATTGCGGCCCGGCGGTAGGCCAGGAGGCCGTTGCCTGGTTGGGCGAGAGTCGCAGCCACATCCGTTCCGTGGCGCAAATTCCCCTGCGCGAAGGCGGCGGTGAGGATGGCGCCTGCTTCGGCCTGCTGCTGCTGGCCAGCGAAGAGGCGCATCGTTTCTATCCGGAGATGGGCACGCTCTACCTGCAACGGCTCGGCGACATGGCGGCAGCGGCGCTGCTGCGCGTGGTGGGCTGATCGCGGCCGATGGCCGACATCTCGGTCGACGCCTTCCTCGCCGAGTTGGCTCACCAGCGGCGCGCCAGCCCGCATACCCTTGCCGCCTACGGCCGCGACCTGGCCCGGCTGACCGGCCTGGCCGGCGGCTCGGCGCTGACCGATCTGCAGCCCCACCAGTTCCGGCGCTTCGTCATGCAACTGCACGGCCAAGGCCTCGTGGCCCGCTCGCTGGCGCGCAGCCTGTCGGCCTGGCGCGCCTACTATCGATGGCTAGCCAGGCGCGGCGTCATCGCCCGCAACCCCTGCGACGGCCTGCGTGCGCCCAAACAGCCGAAGAACCTGCCCAAGGCGTTGTCCATCGACCAGTCGCAAGCCTTGCTCGACGCGCCGGCCGACACGCTGCTGGCAGTGCGCGACAAGGCGATGTTCGAACTTTCTTACTCCTCCGGCCTGCGGCTGTCCGAACTGGCCGGCCTCGATGTCGCTGGTGGTCTCGATCTCGCCGAGGGCACTGTCACCGTCACCGGCAAGCGCGGCAAGACGCGCATCGTGCCGCTGGGTGCCAAGGCGGCGACGGCGATCAGGGCCTGGCTGGATCATCGCCACGAGCTGGCCCCGGCGGCCGAGCCGGCGCTGTTCGTCGGCCGGCGCGGCAACCGGCTCAATCCGCGCACCATCGAGCGGCGACTGGATACCTGGGCCAGGCGCCAGGGCCTCGGCCTGCACGTGCATCCGCACATGTTGCGCCACTCCTTCGCCTCGCATCTGCTGCAATCCTCCGGCGACCTGCGCGCCGTGCAGGAGATGCTCGGCCACGCCAACATTTGCACCACGCAGATCTATACCCATCTCGATTTTCAGCACCTGGCCAAGGTGTATGACGCCGCGCATCCGAGAGCGAAAAAGAAATGAGCGCGCAACTGATATTGCAACCCGGCAAGGAACGCTCGCTGTACCGCCGGCATCCGTGGATTTTCGCCGGCTCGGTCGAGCGGCTGGCAGGGCGCGCGCGGCTCGGCGACACGGTGGAGGTGATCGCCGGCAAGCAGGTGCTTGCCAAGGCGGCGTGGAGCCCGGAATCGATGATCCGGGCCCGCGTCTGGAGCTTCGACCCCGACGAGATCATCGACAACGCCTTCTTCAAGCGCCGCGTTGCGGCTGCCGTGGCGCGGCGCGGCGTGCTGCCATGGCTGACTTTGCAACAGGGCCTGCGGCTGATTCACGCCGAGTCGGACGGCCTGCCCGGCGTCATCGCCGACAAGTACGGCGACACGGTGGTCGTGCAACTCACCAGCGCCGGCGCGGATAAATGGCGCGAAGCGATCGCCGACGCACTGACCCAGGCGACAGGCTGTTCCCACATCTACGAGCGTTCTGATTCCGATGTGCGCGGCCTGGAAGGCCTGGAACCGCGCACCGGCTGGCTGCGCGGCGAGGCGCCCACTGGTGGCATGGGCGACATCGTCATCGAAGAGCATGGCGTGAAGATGGCCGTCGATATCGTCGGTGGCCACAAGACCGGTTTCTATCTCGACCAGCGCGACAACCGCCGGCTGCTGGGCGAACTGTCGGCCGGCAAGCGGGTGCTCAACTGCTTCTGTTACACGGGCGGCTTCTCGCTTCAGGCCCTGGCGGGCGGCGCGACACAGGTGGTTTCCGTCGATAGTTCGGAACCGGCGCTGTCCCAGGCGCGCGCGAATCTGGCGCTCAATCCGAAGCTGGACGCCGGTCGTGCCGAATGGTGCGGCGCCAATGTCTTCGACGAACTGCGGCGACTGCGGGCGGCGGGCGAGACCTTCGACCTCATCGTGCTCGATCCACCCAAGTTCGCGCCCTCGGCCAGCCATGCCGAGCGGGCGGCGCGGGCCTACAAGGACATCAACCTTCAGGGCTTCAAGCTGCTGGCGCCCAACGGGCTGCTGATGACCTATTCCTGTTCGGGCGGCATCGGGCTGGAACTTTTCCAGAAGATCGTCGCCGGCGCGGCACTGGACAGCGGCCGCAGCGCGCGCATCGTCCAGCGGCTGCAAGGAGCGGCCGACCATCCGGTCGACCTTGCCTTTCCCGAAGGCGAGTACCTCAAGGGCCTGCTGGTACAGGTTTCCTGATATCGTAGCGCCGCCATGACCCGTCTGCGCCCGCTCGTTGCCGTCCTTCTTTCGCTGCTGCTGCTCGGCGCGCAGGAGGCGGCGTTCGCGCACATGATCGGACACATTGGCCACGTCAGCGCCGCCGCAGTCACCGTCCATGGCGACGAAGGCCACGGCGAGGCACTGAGCCTGTCTCACGTCTGCACCACCTGCGTCAGCGCTTCCGCCCTGTTCGCCGCCGCGCCGCCCGGCGTGCCGCCATCACTGACTTTTGCGGGCGCCGCCGACACGCCGGCATCGACGGCCGCTGCGGCCTTCGACGCGCCGGCGCCGCTCGCCTACCTCGCCCGCGCGCCGCCGGCCGTTCTCTGAAACCTTGCCAGTGGTGGCATCCCGATGTTCGGGATGCCAACTGTGTTTGTTTCGGAGAACCGCAATGCAAAGAAAAACCCTATGGGTCGCCATCGTCGTCGCGCTAGCCGCGCCGTTAGCCCAGGCTGACGACCTGAAGGCGCTGCGCGAGGAAATCGCGCAGATGAAGAAAGCCTACGAGGAACGCCTTTCCTCTCTGGAAGAGCGCCTCGCCAAAGCGGAAGCCGCGGCCGTCGCTGCCAGCCAGAAGCCTGCAAGCGAAGCCGCTTTCAATCCGGCCATCTCGGCCGTCCTCGCCGGAACCTATACCCGCCTCTCCCAGAACCCGACGAAATACGTCATTGCCGGCTTCGTGCCCACCGGTGGCGAGGTCGGGCCGCCCCGGCGCAGTTTCGGCCTCGGCGAGTCGGAACTCGGCATCGCCGCCAACATCGACCACACACTGCGCGGCCAGTTGACCGCGGCGCTGGCACCTGAGGGCGGCGCGGGTGTGGAAGAGGCCTTCGTCCAGACGCTCGGCCTCGGCCAGGGAACCACGCTCAAGGCCGGCCGCTTCCTTTCCGGCATCGGTTACATGAACGAGCAGCACGCCCACGCCTGGGACTTCGCCGACGCGCCGCTGGCCTACAAGGCCATGCTCGGCGGCCAGTTGAAGAACGACGGCGTGCAGCTCAAATGGGTGGCGCCCACCGACCTGTTTGTCGAACTGGGCGGCGAGGCGGCGGCCGGTGGCGCCTTCCCGTCCACCGACCGCAACAAGAATGGCGGCACCGTCGG
>DASRXN010000143.1:0-7465 GCA_035654135.1 Rhodocyclaceae bacterium
CGCCGCCTTCGTCGGCGCGAAAGTAGCGCACCGGCGCCGGCACGTTGATCGGACGCACGCCGGCCCAGCACAGGCGCACCACCGCCTCGGGGTCGAAGTCGAAGCGACGCATGAACCGTTGGCCATTCATGACGCGCATCAACGGCGCGATTGGGTAGACGCGGAAGCCGTAGAGCGAGTCGCCGATGCCGGCCCATAGGGTTTCCAGGTTGGCCCACCAGTTAGACACCTTGCGGCCATTGACCCTCAGCCGGGGGGCGTCGGCGTCGAACACCGGCTTGCCGAGCACCATGGCATCGGGCCGCTGCTGCGACGCGCGCATGAACTCGGGAATCAGGTCGGCGGGATGCTGGCCGTCGGAATCCATGGTCAGCGCGTGTGTGTAGCCCTGGGCCGACGCCTGGGTGATGCCGGCGAGCACGGCAGAGCCCTTGCCCCGATTCTCGGGCAGGACGATGAGCCGCAGGCCGGCGTCATCTGCCGCCATCGCCCGCAGCCCGTCGGCACTGCCGTCGGTGCTGCCATCGACCACCACCCACACGGGCGCCCATTGGGCCCGGGCGGCGCGGACGGTGTCGTAGACCCGGGCGCCGGGGTTGTAGCTGGGGATGAGCACCAGATGCGTCGAGGATGTCTGCGGCATGATCAGGCGGTGAGTTCGGCGCGGAAATACGCTTCCAGTTCATGGCTGAAAGCAGCCACGTTGGCTGGCGGCGGAAAGCGGCGGCCGACCCGGATGGAAACGTGCAGCGGCAGCTCGGGCCGGCGGAACAGCGGCCAGGCCTTGCCGAGGTAGGGTGAGCTGAAGTCGATCAGCAGGGTCTGCACCGGCACGTCGGCGCGGCCGGCGATCAGTCCGGCGCCAGGGGTGCAGGGGTTGAGGGGAAAGGCCACGGTGCGCGTCCCCTCGGGAAAGATCAGCAGCTGCGCGCCCTCGCGCAATTCCTGGCGGGCGCGCCGGACCATTTCCAGCGGCGCGTTGTTGGGGATGTAACAGGCCAGGCGGGCCGCCGCGCCAAGCAGGATGTTGTCCATCAGCGCCGCCTTCATGATGCAGACCATGTTTGGAAAACGCGAGGCGATCATCACCACGTCGAGCAGCGAGGGGTGGTTGGCGACCAGCACCATCGGCCCGTCGGCGCGCAATGCGTCCAGTTCGGCCAGGTCGAAGCGGCAGGCGCAGAACAGGGCGAGAAAGCGCAGATAAATGCGGAAGGCAAGCATGATCAGGCCGCGGCCGATGGGCTGGCCCCAGCGGCGCGGCAGCACAGCCTGCAGGATCATGGCGAACGGCAGCCAGAGGAGGCAGAGCAGCGCCAGGAAGCCGAGGCCGGCGACCATGGCGACGTATTCGTAGGCTATCCACACGGCGCGCCTGGGCGCGCGCGGCGCCTCACTCATCGACCCACACGCGCGTCTTCGACTCGTCGATGACCCAGGAAACGGCAACGCCGGCGGCGGCAAAACTCTTCTTCGCCAGCAGCGGGCTGTCGACGAAGGTGGCATGGGCAAGCGTGTCGTAGCGCACGAAGGCGCCGACCCAGGCTTGCCGGTAATGTCTTGACAGCGCGGCCAGGAACTGGCTGCCGCTGTAGCCACTGCGTGCTTCGTAGGGCGGCCGCGTGACAGTCGCATATTGCGGTGCCACGCCGTAGAAGTAGTCGTGCTGCTTCTTCGTTGCCCAGATCGGCCCGGCGACCAGGCCGAGGTTCCAGTCCGGCAGCCCCGGCAAATCGGTAATGTCCATGTTGAGATTGGGTGAGAAGATCCAGCCGATATCCTGCACCGGGTGCTCGACGGTAAAGGCGGCGCGCACGGGCAGACGCAATTTGATGAAGCGGGCGCGATTCTCGCTACGCCAGAGGGTGACGTCGACCTGCGGGCCGAACTCGGCGGTGGGCTTCAGATCCGGCATGCCGGTGCGGGCGACGACATCGCCGCTCCTGGTCGGCGGCGACGCGGAGAGGCTGAGAACGAGGTCAACGCGATGGGAATCCAGCAGGCTGCCGCGAATGCCATGGCGATCTGCCTTGAGGAAGTCGCCGTGATAGGCGACGTAGGGCACCGGCATGAGGAAATTGTGCTCCTTGTCGGAGCCGCGATAAGCTGGAAAACTCAGCGCTGCGATGCCGGCGCCAATCTCCCAGAGCGGCTTTTCCTCGCCGGCGGCGGCGAGCGCAGGCAGCAGCGCGATGGCTGCGGCAATGCGGGCTGCCTTCATCAGCAGTTTCCCATCGGATGCGCGGCCATGGCCTCGACTTCGACCAGCAGGTCGGCGCGACAAATGTCGGCCTGCACATAGGCGATGGTCGCGCCCGGTCCGACCAGTTCCTCCAGGATCGCCTGAACACGCGCATGGTGGTCGGCGTGCCGGATGTAAACACGCAGTCGCAGTTCCGCCAGTGCGTAATGCATGGCCCGCGCCTGGTGGTTGGCGGATTCCAGCAGCGCGGCGATGTTGGCGACGGTCTCGCGCGTCTGGCCGTCGATGTCGCCGACGTGCATGGTGCGGTGGCCGACGATGCTGGCCGTGCCGGAGATCAACAACAGCTCCTGGCCGGGCAGATGGACGAAAGCGGCGCGCGAAAAGGTCGGGCTGCGCGGACCGTAGATGGCCGGATAGTCGTAGGCGCTGGTCTGGCGCGGATTTTCCAGCGGCACCGGCACTGACTTGCCAGCCATGAAGGCGATGGTCAGCGGTCCGCGTGTCGTGCCCAGCGCACAGGCGGCCGGCACGTTGCCGTGCGCCAGGCGGCCGCTGGCGACGAAGGCGTCGTGACGGCCGATGTTGAACTGGCGGTAGCGTTCCATGCCGCCGACCTCGCGATTGATTTCGGCCAGGTAATTCCAGGTTCGCCACAAGTACGGATAGCCTTCGCGGTCGAGCAGGGCGAAAATGCGGCGATAGGCGCTTTCGGTGGCGCGCTGCAGCGGCAGGGTGCCGTGGATAGCCGGGAAATCTGCTTCTTCGACATCGACTACACCGTAGAGTACATTCCCGTCCGCCTGATACCGGATGCCATCGAACTCGCCGGAACGGCAGGAGTCGGTGCTGTACCAGACCTCACCGAGCGCGCCGACCGCTGCCAGCGCCTGATCGGCGGACAATCCGGCCAGTTGGGGAGGCGACAATTGCGAGTGTGCCGCCGGTGCAACTCCGGTCATGCCTGACTGCCCATTTCGGCATCTTCGACCGGCCGGATGTTGAACTGGCGCTTCTTCCAGGCCAGCCAGGAGCGGCGCGGGTTGGCCAGCGAGGCAAGGTAGTAGATGGCCTTGAGCGCGGCGAGCGAGCGCCAGATCGGCGTCTTGCCAAAGATGTCGCCGGCCAGCATGGACAGCAGCGCCTCCTTCACCCGCAGCACGTTCCTGGGATGCATGAATAGTTCGCGCATGGTCGGGTTGGTGACGCGGTAGATGAACCAGGAGAACTCCTTGGGCCCGTGCTTCATCAGGCGGTCGAATTCCCGCAATGCCGCCGGCGCCGCTTCAGGTTTGCGCAGGCAGGTATCGATGGCGTCGGCGGCCAGAAAGCCGCTGTTCATGGCCAGCAGCACGCCCGACGAAAACACCGGGTCGATGAAGGCGTAGGCATCGCCGAGCAGCACGTAATTGGGGCCGTGATTGCGCTCCGAGACGTAGGAGAAATTGCCGGTCGCCTCGACCTCGTTGATCAGCCGGGCGTCCTTCAGGCGCTCGGCCAGGGCCGGGCACATGGCGATGCCATCGAGCAGGAATTGGGCGAGGCTGCGTTGGCCCCTGGTTTTCATGAAATGCGGCCAGATGACCATGCCGACGCTGGTGGCGTCGTCCTGCATGGGAATGAACCAGAACCAGCCGTATTCGAACCAGTAGATCGTGATGTTGCCTTCGGCCTTGCCGGGGTGCCGGCGGGCGCTGGCGAAGTGGCCATAGACCGCCGAGCTGTTGTGCCTGGGATTGCGATGCTTGATCTGAAAACGGTTGGCCAGGAAAGTGTCGCGGCCGGAAGCATCGACGACGAAACGGGCGCGCCATTGCGAAGTGCGGCCGTCATCGTGCTCGGCGCCGATGACTATGCCGTCATCGTCGGGCAGGAAGTCGACCGAGCGCGCCCGACAGCCCTGATGGACTTCGACGCCTTTTCTGCCGGCATTGCGAATCAGGATTTCGTCGAACTTCGAGCGCAGCACCTGATAGGCGTAGGGCATGGACTTGTCCCAGGCGTCGGCGAACTGGAACTCCTGCTTGCCTTCATGCCAGGGCGAGACGAACTCCGCGCCCCACTTCTCCATGCCGATGGCCTTGATCTCTTCGGCCACGCCCAGGCGCTCGAACAGCGGCAGGTTGGCCGGCAGCAGCGACTCGCCGATATGAAAGCGCGGGTGGTGCGCCTTTTCCAGCAGGACGACCTGGTAGCCGCGTTCGGCCAGCAAGGGCGCGACGGTGCTGCCGGCCGGGCCGCCGCCGATCACCAATACGTCGCAGCTTGACTCGTTGCCCATGCTCGCGGCTCCCCTTCAGGATGAAGCCGGGATTATACCGTCGGGCATTTGGCGAACCCGCCTGGACACTTTTACTGGCGACATCGCCGCGATTGCATCGGCTTGCAGCTCGGGGCTCAGGAAGGGCTCCAGCCCCTTGGGCTGGCGCGGATGGACCGCAAAGACGCGGTTCAGACGTTCGAGTTGCTCACGGTTGGCGCTGAAGTAGCGCGCCGCCTGGACGATGGCCGGCAGATTCCTGGCGACGTACCAGAGGCTCCAGCGGTGCTGCCAGAGGCGTTTGGCGAAGCGGCGGCGATAGCCGGTGCTGTCGTAGTAGCGGCGCACGTGCCAGTTGTAGAGTGCGTCCATTTGCTCGCGCGACTCGAAGCCGTCCGGCCTGTAAACGAAGTTCAGGCAGTTCATCAGCCGCCAGTCCTCAGTGAATTCTCCAGTCTCGCTGCTGGCGCACTCCTGCCAGATGGGCGCACCGTACATGGGGCTGAACTTGGTCATGTTCATCTCGTCGAGGTCGAGCGAGAGGATGAAGTCGCTAGTCGCCCTGATGGTTTCCGGCGTCTCGCCGGGCAGACCGAAGATGAACAGGCCCTTGGCACGCAGGCCGGCGGCGTGGATCTGCTCGACCGTCTTCTTCACGGCATCGAGGCTGACGCCGGCCTTGTGACGTTTCATCATGCCCGGATCGGCGGATTCGATGCCCATCGACACCATCAGCGCGCCGGCTGCTTTCAGCATGCGCAGCATCTCGTCCGAAGTGTGGCCGGTGCGGATGGCGCAGTTGAACTGCATGCCCAGCGGCTGGTCGATCAACAGTTGGCAGAGTTCGGCGACGCGCTTCTTGTGCGCCGTGAACAGGTCGTCGTAGAAATTGATGTGATAGACGCCCCAGCGGTCGCGTAGGTGCTTCATGTGGTCGTACACATACCGTGCCGAGTTGGTCTTGTAGAGCCGCTCGAACACCGTGCGGTCGCAGAACGAGCAGGTATAGGGACAACCGCGCGAGGTGATCATGGTCGCGCCGTGGCGCCGCTCGTGGGTGAACAGCGGCAAATGGTAGCCGTGCGGGAAGCCGGCCAGCTTCTCGTAGGCGGGGAAGGGCAGCTCGTCGAGGTCGCGGATGCGATCGCGGCGCGGATTGGCGACGATACGCGCGCTGTCGCGCCAGATCAGGTTGGCGATATCCTTCGGCGCCTTGCCGTCGGCCAAGTTGAGCATGGCGCCCTCGCCCTCGCCGATGCAAAGATAGTCGATCTCCGGGAAGTGCTCGAGTATCGGACCGCCGATCGACGAGACGTGCACGCCGCCGAAGACGATCCGGACCGCCGGGCGTTTCTTCTTCACATAGGCGGCGATCTCGAAAGCATCCATGAAGCCGGCCGTGGTGGCGGAAAAACCGACCAGCTCGGGATCGGTGGCCAGGACGATTTCGGCATTCGCCTCGATGCCTGTCGGCGCGCAAGGCCCCAGACAGTCATGTACCGCCGTCGCATGGCCGTGCCGTTCCAGCCAGGAAGCGAGCTGGAGAATGCCGATCGGCGGCATTCGGTTGGCCAGCACCGAAAAATCCGGCTGGCCGGGGACGAAGTTGAAGCCGGCGGGATGGACGAGCGTGATCCGCATTACGTGAGCCTTGGGGCCTTGCGCAGATATTCGGTGCGCAATGATATCGCCTCCGCATCGGACGACTTGCCGCTGATCCGGGCGATATAGAATATCGTCATGAACGAAATGCGTCAGGACTACGTCGAGCAGGCAATACTGGCGGAGAAGACGTCGCTGCTGTTTGGCAACGCCGGCGTCAGCCAGTTGCTCACCATCGTCAATTCCACGCTGCTGGCCTGGGTGTTGTCGGCGAGCGCCTCCGGACCGGTCGTCTTCAGCTGGTGGCTGGTCATGGTCCTCGTCGCCGGGGCGCGACTGGCGCTGGCGCGCGCGTACTGGAATGTTAGCCCGAAAGCCGCAGCGGCCCGTCCATGGTGCCGGCGTTTCACAATCGGTGCCGGCGTTGCCGGTCTGGTATGGGGGGCCGGTGCGGTTTTGTTCATGGTCAAAGCAGCGGCGGAGGAGCACTTCTTCATTGCTGTCGTGATGGCGGGGATGGTGGCGGGCGCGGTGCCACTGCTCTCGGCTGTCTTTGCCACCTTTCGCATCTTTGCGCTGCCGATCGTCTTGCCGGTGGCAGCCATTATCTTCTGGCAGGCCCACTCGCGACTCGACTGGGTTTTCGGCATCATGGTGTTCTTGTTCCTTGTGGCCGTGCTGAAGAGCTCACGCAAGATGCATGACACGCTGGACGCATCGCTGCGCCTGGCCAACGAAAAGGCACGACTGGTGGCCGATCTGGAGCGGGCACGGCAGGCGGCGGAAGATGCCTCGCGGGCGAAGAGTCTTTTTCTTGCCAACATGAGCCACGAAATCCGCACGCCGATGAACGGCGTCATCGGCATGTCCGAACTGCTGATGGGCACGCAACTCGATGACGAGCAGCGCGAGTTTGCCGGTATCATCAAGAGCAGCGGTGAATCCCTGCTCACCATCATCAACGACATTCTCGACTTGTCCAAGATCGAGGCGGGCAAGCTCGATCTCCAGACGATCGACTTCAGCCTGGCGGACCTGGTGACCCAGGCGACCGGCATGCTGGCTCCGCGCGCCCGGGAGAAGTCGCTGGAGTTTTCCAGCCGCCTCGATCCGGGGCTGCCGCCGGTGTTGAGCGGCGATCCAGGCCGTCTGCGCCAGATCCTGGTCAACCTGATCGGCAACGCAATCAAATTCACCCCGGCCGGGGCGGTGACGCTGGAGATCAGGCCGGTGACGCGCGATGCTTCCCGAGTGCTGCTGCGTTTCGAGATACACGATACCGGTATCGGCATCCCGGCCGGCAAGCTGGCCAGCCTGTTTGCACCCTTCACGCAGGTCGACGATTCGCCGACACGGCAATTCGGCGGCACAGGTCTCGGCCTGTCGATTTCCCGGCGCTT
>DASRXN010000144.1:0-20378 GCA_035654135.1 Rhodocyclaceae bacterium
CCAAGGCGCGCGGCATCGACGTCGTGCTGGCCGACACGGCCGGCCGGCTGCCGACGCAACTGAACCTCATGGAAGAAATCGCCAAGGTGCGGCGCGTGATCCAGAAAACCGAACCGAGCGGTCCGCACGAAGTGCTGCTGGTGCTTGACGCCAACATCGGCCAGAACGCCGTCGCCCAGGTGAAGGCCTTCGACAAGGCCATCGGCGTCACCGGCCTGGTCGTCACCAAACTCGACGGCACCGCCAAGGGCGGCGTGCTCGCCGCCATCGCGCGGCAATGCCCGAAGCCGATCCGCTACATCGGTGTCGGCGAAGGCATCGACGACCTCCAGCCCTTCCGGGCTACGGAGTTCGTCGAAGCCCTGTTCGATAACGGCGCCGCACAGTGATCCGCTTCGACCATGCCAGCAAACGCTATCCGCCGGGCATCGATGCCCTGGCCGATGTCAGCTTCGAGGTTGGCAAGGGCGAGCTCGTCACCGTCGGCGGCCACTCCGGCGCCGGCAAGTCCACGCTACTCAAGCTGATCGCCGCCATCGAGCGGCCAACCGGTGGCGCCGTGCTGGTCAATGGCCAGAACGTCGGCAGCCTCAAGCGCAGTGCGGTGCCCTACCTTCGGCGCAATCTCGGTCTGGTGTTCCAGGACCAGAAACTGCTCTTCGACCGCAACGTATTCGAGAATGTCATGCTGCCGCTGACCATCACCGGCTTCCCGGCCGCCGAAGCAAAGCGACGCGCGCAGGCGGCGCTCGACAAGGTCGGCCTGCTCGAACGGCAGAAGGCCATGCCGATCATGCTTTCCGGCGGCGAGCAGCAGCGGCTGGCCATCGCCCGCGCCGTGGTCGGTCGACCCAACCTGCTGCTGGCCGACGAGCCGACCGCCCATCTCGACCCGGACACCGCAGCGGATGTGGCACGGGTGTTCCTGGAGTTCCGCGAAGTCGGCGTCACCGTCCTGATCGCCACCTACGACGACGGCCTGTTCCCCGGCGCGCGCCGGATCGTGCTGGATCACGGGAGGCTGCAGTGAGCACTTGGCTCTCCCAGCACGGTCAGGCTTTCCTTCTCGCCCTGCGTCGGCTGACGGCATCGCCCGTGAATACTCTGCTCTCGCTGCTGGCCATCGGCATTGCGCTGGCGCTGCCGGCCGGCGGCCAGATGCTGCTGGCCAACGCCATGCAGCTGGCGAGAAATGCCGCGCCGACGCCGCAGATCTCGCTGTATCTCGATCTCGGCGCCGACAAGCGGGCGGTGCAGGAGGTCGAGGCACGGCTAAAAAGCAATCCGTCCGTGAAGTCGGTGCGATTCATCGCCCGTGAAGACACGCTGACGCGCATGAAGGCCAGCGAGGGCCTTGGCGATGTCATCGACGCGCTGCCGAAGAATCCCTTCCCCGACGCCTTCATCGTCATGCCGGCCGACGATCGCCCGGAGGCGATGGAGCAGCTGGCCGCCGAATTGCGCAAGCTGCCCAAGGTGGAGCACGTGCAGCTCGACTCCGACTGGGTGCGACGCCTCGACGCGCTGCTCAAGATCGGCCGCACCGGCATCCTGCTGCTGGCGCTGCTGCTCGGCGTCGGCCTCGTCGCCATCACCTTCAACACCATCCGTCTGCAGGTCATGGCCAGTCGCGCCGAAATTGAACTGTCGCGCCTGCTCGGCGCCACCGACGGCTTCATCCGCCGGCCGTTCCATTATTTCGGCGTGCTGCTCGGACTGCTCGGCGGACTCGTCGCCTGGCTGATCGTCGCCGGCGTCGTGCTCTGGCTGAAAGGCCCGATTGGCGAGCTGGCGCAGCTCTACAGCCTCGACTTCGCCCTGCGCCCGCTCGCCCTCATCGACTCCCTGGCGCTACTCGGCGCCGCCGCGACGCTCGGCTGGCTCGGCGCCGGCCTGTCGCTGCGGCAGCATCTCACCGATCACTGAACCTCAACACCAGTGGCGTGCCGCCACGACTGACTTTCAGAGGGTGGCAAGCGGCCGGGAGTGGCCCTTCCCCCAATCTGCCGAAAGCAGACAATCGATCGCTGGGCGGGTATGCTATTGGCGTTTCTTTACGCTGCCGCTTTTCATGACCGTTTAGTACTGTATGAAACGTTCGCGTATGGGCTGGGAATCCAGTGGTCACGCGGCATTCTGGCTGAATGGAGGCGTCAAGATAGGGAGACAGCCACCGAAGTTATGCAGCAAGACTGTCTCCCTATAACAACGTTGGGCGTCTTAGGCCATGCAGCATTCCGAACAGCCGCACATTGAACTAACAAAGGCCCGCGCAGCAATCGACGCGATGCGCAGCGCGAAAGCTCTGGACGAGTTTGAAGAGAACTGGAAAGAGTTTCTTGGTCGCTTGGAACGCGTTTGGAACAAGGCATTCAGCCACTTCGGAAAGAGTCCGAAGTGGAACGGCTGGAAGGGCAAGTTCGAAAGCCTTAGAAGGACCGATCCATTACTCGCATACCTCGTGAATGCGCGTGGCGCGGACGAACATACGGTGAACGAAATTGTTGGTCGGGAGCCCGGAGGCATCGGAATTGACGCTGCAGAGGGAAACAGCCTTTACATCGAGCACATGGAAATTAACGACGGGCGCATCTCGATCAAGTCGCCTCAGAAGATAAGGGTCGATTTCCTTCCTGCCAAAACAACTCTCTTGCCTGTCGTGAATCGCGGTCGGACTTACCCCATTCCGACAACACACCTGGGGAGTCCCATCGACCCCACGAACGTTGTCTCAGTGGCCGAGGCAGGGGCACAGTTCTACCAAGAGTTCTTGTCACAAGCGAAGGAGTTTTTCGTTAAGTGAACGCACGCCGTCACAGACGCCCAACCCTTCATTCGAGCGGACCTGCGCAAAAAGCCGCGCAGGCCGCTCAATTCGAACGTTGAACGTCCACCGTCCATCCCCCGAAGGTCCGTAACGGGTCGTCTTCCGCCATCCCTCGGCGTGCCGCGACGACTGACTCACGGCGGCCACAACGAAGAGGCCCCGCCAAGGCGGGGCCGTGAGCGCAGCGGGCGCGGCGCTCAGTTCAGCGCCAGGTTCAGCTTGACCCAGAGGAAGCGGCCGGGTTCGTTGACGCGCGTGGTCGCCGGGTTGTAGCCGGAGACGTTGGCACTGGCGCGGCTGATAGCCTCGCTGCGGGAGAAGCTACTCGCCGCTGACAGGACCGAGCATCTGCTCGGGCCGCAGCCAGCGATCGAGGTCGTCGGCGCCGACATGGCCAAGCGCCAGGGCCGCCTCCTTCAGCGTGCAGCCAGTGCGATGTGCAAACTGGGCGATCTCGGCGGCACGCTCGTAACCTATGTGCGGCGCCAGGGCAGTCACCAGCATGAGGCCCCGCTCCAGAGCGGCGCCGATGTGTTCGCGCCTGGCTTCGATGCCGGTCACGCAGTGCTCGGTGAAGGCGGTCATGGCGTCGGCAAGCAGCCGCAGGCTTTGCAGGAAATTATGGGCGATCAACGGCTTGCAGGCGTTGAGCTCGAAGTTGCCGGAGGCACCGCCGACGGTGATGGCGACGTCGTTGCCGAACACCTGGCAACAGACCATGTACAGGGCTTCGCACTGGGTCGGGTTCACCTTGCCCGGCATCATCGAACTACCCGGCTCATTCTCGGGCAAGCCGAGCTCGCCAAGACCGCAGCGCGGCCCGGAAGCGAGCCAGCGAATGTCGTTGGCGATTTTCATGAGTGCCGTCGCCAGAGTCTTCAAGGCGCCATGCGATGCCATCAACGCATCGTGGGCCGCGATGGCGGCGAACTTGTTGCCGGCACTCGCGAAGCGCACGCCCAGACGCGCAGAAAGTTCCGCCGCGACACGGCGGCCGAACTCGGGGTGGGTGTTGAAGCCGGTGCCCACCGCCGTACCGCCGATGGCTAGCTCCAGCAGGGCGGGGAAGCTCGCTTCGATCCAGGACTCGGCACGGTCGAGTTGGGCCACGTAGCCGGAAAATTCCTGGCCCAGCGTCAGCGGCACGGCGTCCTGGAGGTGAGTACGTCCGGTCTTGACGATGCCTGCGAATGCGGCCGACTTGTCGGCGAATGCTCCACGCAGCCGACGCAGGGCCGGCAGCAATTGCCTGCCGATTCCGAGCGCGGCAGCGACATGCATGGCCGTCGGAATCACGTCGTTCGACGACTGGCCGAGATTGACTGCGTCGTTCGGATGAACGCGCCGCCCTTCACCGCGTGGTCCGTCAAGCAATTCCGAGGCGCGGTTGGCAAGCACCTCGTTCATATTCATGTTGGTCTGGGTGCCGGAACCGGTTTGCCAGACGGACAATGGAAACTCATGGCGATAGCGGCCAAGCAGGATCTCGTCGGCAGCGCGGACGATCGCCTGGGCCCACTCGGGCGGCAGGCGGCCAAGATCGGCATTTACCCGGGCGCAGCCACGCTTGACCTCGGCCAGCGCCAGGATCAGCTCCTCGGGCATGCGCTCGGTCGAGATTCGGAAGTGGGTCAGCGACCGCTGCGTCTGGGCACCCCAGAGGTGTTCATCCGGCACATCAACGCTGCCCATGCTGTCGTGTTCGGTTCGCGTCATGGTGTCCTTTGGCTCCTATTCCCCCAAGGCCGTACCTTGGGCCAAAAAGGGGAACAATACAGTACCGATATAGTCCTATATAGAAATTCCACAAGGAGGCCCTGTGCTGAGACTCTCGAAACTCACCGACTACGGCACCGCGATTCTGTCCTTCATGGCACGCAATCCGGAACAGTCATATAGCGCCGCGGAAGTGGCACAAACCGTCGGCGTCGGTGTATCGACTGCCAGCAAAATACTGAAAATGGTGGCACGAAAAGATCTTGTGCAGTCGATCCGCGGCACCCACGGCGGCTACCGGCTGGCGCGGGCGCCGGACGAAATTTCCCTCGCCGAGGTGGTGGAGGCTATGGAGGGACCGATCGGCATTACCGAATGCGGCCGTCGCGCCGGTCTGTGTGCGCGCGAAGACGGGTGCCGCGTGCGCGGCAATTGGCAGCGTTTGGGTCTGGCTATCCGGCGGACGCTCGACGGCGTCAGCCTTGCCGACATGGCGCGGCCCGAGATGGATCCGGAGGCCGTCGATGGCAACCGCTCGCGACACCGCGCACCCTGAACCGGGGACGCTGTGATGCGCCGCTGGATCGATGTCGTGCGGACCGCCGAGTCATGGCCCGGCGCCAGCCACCTGGTCGAGGCCGACGGCACTTTGATCGCGGTATTCAACGTCGATGGGATCTTCCACGCCATCGCGGATACCTGCAGCCATGAGGAGGAATCACTCTCGGGCGGCATCCTCGAAGGCACCGAGATCATCTGTCCGGCCCACGGCGCCCGCTTTTCGGTGGTCACCGGCGAGGTGCTGGAGCCGCCAGCCTGCGAGTCGGTCGCGAGCTACCCGGTGCGTATCACCGACGGCATGGTCCAGGTCTATGCCGATTTGGGAGATAGTTCGAGCGCGGCGGACCCTGCCGAAGCAATGCCGCAGTAAATTGATCGGGAACTCTGTTAGACTGTTAGCACTCATAGCGGTCGAGTGCTAAACTTTGTTCGAAGGAGGACGTGACAGATGAGCCATGCCCTGACATTGACGCAGTTCCCGGTTCCCTCGACGGCCGGCAGCATCGAAGCCTACATCCAGGCGGCGAATCGCGTGCCCATGCTCACGGAGACGGAAGAACAGATTTTGGCCCGACGCTTCCGGCAGGATGAAGATCTTGCAGCGGCCCGGCGGCTGGTGCTTTCGCATCTGCGGCTGGTGATCGCGGTTGCCCGCGGCTACCTCGGCTATGGTTTGCCTCACGCGGACCTGATTCAGGAAGGCAATATCGGCCTGATGAAGGCAGTCAAGCGTTTCGACCCGGATCGCGGCGTGCGTCTGGTTTCCTTCGCCATGCACTGGATCAAGGCCGAGATCCACGAATACATCCTCAAGAACTGGCGCCTGGTCAAGATCGCCACCACAAAGGCGCAGCGGAAACTCTTCTTCAACCTGCGCAGCATGAAGCAGAGCTTCGCCACCCTCGGCCCGGACGAGGTGAATGCCATCGCACGGAAACTCGGCGTCAAGCCCGAGGAAGTCGTGGAGATGGAAACCCGCATGACCGGGGGCGACGTGGCCTTGGAGCCGAGCGGCGACGAGGAGGAGGAGCGGTTCGCCCCCATCGCCTACCTGGCCGCCGAGGGCAGCGTCGAACCCTCCATGCAGTTGGAGCGCAAGGAATATGACCGTCTGCAGGACGAGGGCTTGCACAGCGCTTTGGCCGCCCTCGACGACCGCAGCCGGACCATCGTCCAGCGCCGCTGGCTGGTCGAGGAAGGCGAGGAAGCCGCCACGCTGCATGAACTGGCGGCGGAGTACGGCGTCTCGGCCGAACGCATCCGTCAGATCGAAGCCAAGGCCATGCAGAAGATGAGAGGGGCATTGGTGGCGCAGCGGTGATATCCGGCTGCAAATAACATCAGCCGGCCGTCTCTGGCAGCAGGGCAAATACGGGCAACCCCGGTTCCGGGTGTTGCCCGTATCGCTTTGGAGTCTGCCCCTCCCTTCCTTGACAAACAGTTCCCATGACCAATACTGGCTTATAAGTTGAGTATTCTTATCGGATATTACCGATACCGGGAAGGGAAGCCCGAAAGCCGAGGAGCGCGGTCATGCCTCAAGAATCTGGCGGCGAACAACAAGTATTTTCCGTAACCGGACGCGGGTTCGATGCTTCGTCAGGACACCGTCGTCTGGTGGGCGCACTCGTACTGGCGATCATCGCCTCCGTCGCCTTCGCCTTTGCCCTCGTGCCCCTCTACGATGTGTTGTGCCGGATCACAGGCCTCAATGGCCGGACAACCGAGGGCTTGTTCCGGGTCGGCGGATTCAATACGGCGGAAACTTACTTCTCGAATCGCATCGATGATGGTCGCCTGGTGACGGTCCAGTTCACTGGCACCGTCATGCCCGGACTGCCCTGGGAAATGAGGCCGCTGACTGCATCGATGCAAGTTCACCCCGGCGAAACCTACGTCGTCAAATATCTGGTGCAAAACCTCAGTCGTTCGCGGATGGAGGGTCAGGCGATTCCCGGCGTTTCACCCGGCCAGGCGGCGCGACACTTCCAGAAGATCGAATGCTTCTGCTTCGCCCATCAGCCGATGGGACCTTTCGAAAAACGCGAGATGACGGTCGCCTTCGTCATCCGGCCGGATCTCGATCCCGAGGTCAGCGAGGTCACGCTCGCTTACGCCTTCTTCCCGGTGCCGGCGGCACGCCTGACCGCTTTCGCCCCCGCCACAACGGCGTCGTCCCCGGCTATCCGGACATGATTGCCCCGACCCTCGGCGCTTTGGGCGCGATGGCCGGTCTCGCCATCAATCTGCCGCCGCCGGCGACCGGCATCGCGACCGAAATCTACGAGCTGCATACGCTGGTGCTATGGATTTGCGCCGGCATTTTCGTGGTGGTCTTCGTGCCGATGTTTTATGCCCTCTGGCGACACCGGAAAGCCAGGGGTCACGTCGCGGCCGGCTTTCACGGCAACACCCGGCTGGAAGTCGTCTGGACAGTCATCCCGATGCTGATCCTGGTCGGCATGGCCTGGCCGGCGACGCGCGTCGTGCTGGCGATGAAGAACGTCGGCGGCTCCGACCTGACGATCAAGGTCACCGGCCACCAATGGAAATGGGAATACGAATATCTGGACGATGGTCCGCGCTTCGTCAGCAACCTGGCCACGCCGCGGGAGCAAATCGATAACGGGCAGCCGAAATCCGACCACTATCTGCTCGAAGTGGACAAGCCGCTGGTGGTGCCGACGGGGCGCAAGGTGCGGCTGGTGTTCACCGCCACAGACGTCATCCACTCGTGGTGGGTACCCGCCATCGGCGTGAAGCAGGACGCAATCCCCGGCTTCATCCGCGAGGCATGGTTCCAGGTCGACCAAGCGGGCGTCTTTCGCGGCCAGTGCGCCGAGTTGTGCGGCGTCGGCCACGCCTTCATGCCCATCGTCGTCGAAGCCGTGCCGCCGGAACGCTTCGCCGCCTGGAAGACTGAACAGGCGACTGCAACGGCAATCGCTGCTGCAGCCGGAAAGGAATTCTCGCTCGCCGAACTCAAGACCCGCGGCGAGCAGGTCTACACCACCAACTGCGCCGTCTGTCATCAACCAACCGGCGTCGGCATCGCCGGCACTTTCCCGCCCCTCGATCGTTCGCCGGTCGCGACCGGCGCCAAGGCCGCGCATCTGGATCGGGTCTTCCACGGCAAGCCGGGAACAGCCATGCAGGCCTTCGGCCCGCAGCTTTCAGACCTCGACATCGCCGCCGTCATCACCTACGAGCGCAACAGCTGGCACAACCAGGCCGGCGATCAGCTGCAACCCGCCGAGGTCGCCGCCCTGCGCAAATAAGGAGTCGCCATGGACGCCGCCACCCTCCATCCTGTCCATCACGAAGCGCATGAAACTGGCGTCATGCGATGGCTGACTACTACCAACCACAAGGACATCGGCACGCTTTACCTGTGGTTCTCGCTGGCCATGTTCCTCTTCGCCGGCTCGCTCGCCATGCTGATCCGCGCCGAGCTGTTCCAGCCCGGCCTGCAATTCCTGCAGCCTGCCGTCTTCAATCAGCTCACCGCCATGCACGGCCTGCTGATGATTTTCGGCGCCATCATGCCGGCCTTCGTCGGCTTCGCCAACTGGCAGGTGCCGTTGATGATCGGCGCTCCCGACATGGCCTTCCCGCGACTCAACAACTGGAGCTTCTGGCTGCTGCCGGCGGCCGCCTGCCTGCTGCTGGCCTCGTTCTTCGTGCCCGGCGGCGCCATGGCGGCCGGCTGGACGCTCTATCCGCCGCTCTTCATCCAGGGCGGCATCGCCTACGACATGACCATCCTGGCCATCCACATCCTGGGCATCTCGTCGATCCTGGGTGCAATAAACATCATCACCACCATCCTCAACCTGCGTGCGCCGGGCATGACGCTGATGAAAATGCCGCTGTTCGTCTGGACCTGGCTGATCACCGCCTTCCTGCTGGTGGCGGTAATGCCGATCCTCGCCAGCGTTGTCACCATGCTGCTGACCGACCGCCATTTCGGCACCCACTTCTTCGACGCCGCCGGCGGCGGCGACCCGGTGATGTTCCAGCACATCTTCTGGTTCTTCGGCCACCCGGAGGTGTACATCATGATCCTGCCGGCCTTCGGCATCGTCTCCACCATCATCCCCACCTTCGCCCGCAAGCCACTGTTCGGCTACGTGTCGATGGTCTATGCCGTGGCCTCGATCGCCATCCTCTCCTTCATGGTCTGGGCCCACCACATGTTCACCACCGGCATGCCGGCGGCCGGCCAGCTCTTCTTCATGTACTCGACCATGCTGATCGCCGTACCGACGGGCGTGAAGGTGTTCAACTGGGTGGCCACCCTGTGGCGCGGATCGATCAGTTTCGAGACGCCGATGCTGTTCGCCCTGGCGGTGGTTTTCCTGTTCACCATCGGCGGCTTCTCGGGCTTGGTACTGGCCATGGTGCCGGTGGATATCCAGCTGCAGGACACCTACTACGTGGTCGCCCATTTCCATTACGTGCTCTTCTCCGGCGCCGCCATGAGCATCATGGCGGCCATCTACTACTGGCTGCCGAAGTGGACCGGGCATATGTACGACGAGCGGCTGGGCAAGCTCCACTTCTGGCTCACCACCATCGCCTTCAACATCACCTTCTTCCCCATGCATTTCTTGGGGCTCGCCGGCATGCCGCGGCGTATCCCGGACTACGCACTCCAGTTCGCCGGCTTCAACATGATGGCCAGCATCGGCGCCTTCGTGCTCGGCGCCAGCCAGCTGATCTTCCTCTATACGGTGGTGAAGTGCATCCGCGGCGGCGCGCCGGCGGGCGACAAGCCCTGGGATGGTGCGACGACACTGGAATGGACGCTGCCCTCGCCTGCCCCCTATCACAGCTTCGCCACGCCTCCGGTTCTCGACGAGGAGCCCGTCCATGACCACACCTGACGCCTACTACCTGCCGCCGCCGTCACGCTGGCCGCTCGTCGGCTCACTCGCGCTGCTGCTGCTGGCCGCCGGCTTCGTCATGATGCTGGCCAAGCTGAATGCCGGCCCCTACGTCATGGCGGCCGGCGGAGCGATGCTGATAGCGATGATCGCAGGCTGGTTCGGCACGGTCATACGGGAAAATCAGGCCGGCAAGCTGGCGGGTCAAATGGACGTCTCATTCCGCTGGGGCATGATCTGGTTCATCTTCTCCGAGGTCATGTTCTTCGCCGGCTTCTTCGGCGCCCTTTTCTATGCCCGCAACCTCGCGGTGCCGGGGCTCGCCGAGGCGCAGCTGATCTGGCCCGGCTACGCGGGCGGCTGGCCGACCGCCGGGCCCGGCCTCAAGGAGAACTTCACGCCGATGGCCGCCTGGGGCATTCCGGCGGTAAATACCCTGATTCTGCTCAGTTCCGGCGCCACGGTGACTTGGGCG
The DNA here is from genome assembly GCA_035654135.1 of Rhodocyclaceae bacterium. Taxonomy (GTDB): domain Bacteria; phylum Pseudomonadota; class Gammaproteobacteria; order Burkholderiales; family Rhodocyclaceae; genus Fen-999. Next base: position 10,466 of record DASRXN010000144.1, read on the forward strand.
CATTGGGGGCTGAAGAAAAACCGGCGGTGGCAGACGGTTTTCGGGCTGGTACTGACCCTCGCGCTGGGCGCAATCTTTCTCGCCCTGCAGGCCCATGAGTACCTGGAAGCGGCGTTCAGCATCCGTACTGGCATCTATGGCGCCACCTTCTTCATGCTGACCGGCTTCCACGGTCTCCATGTCACACTGGGCGCCATCATCCTGACGGTGATTCTGGGCCGGGTACTGGCCGGCCACTTCCGCACCGATGACCATTTCGGCTTCGAGGCAGCTTCCTGGTACTGGCACTTCGTGGATGTCGTCTGGCTGCTTCTATTCGTGTTCGTGTACTGGCTGTAGCGGCGAAACCGATGCAGCCACGGATGGTCAAAGTTGTCATGCAAGTCCTCAATAGGAGGCCAATATGAACCTCATGATGTTTCCGCGAATGTTTGCGTCGCACGACGAAGGGTGGGCCTGGTTGATGCGCGTGCATCCGAGTGTACCCAGGATGTATTTCCTCTACGCGCTGCCGATGTCGTTGATCCCGCCGGCCATGCTGCTCTATGCCACATCGAGTTATGGCGAACATATCCTGGCGGGAAGCATGTCGATGCGCGAGGCCTGGATGCTGGCGGTGCTGTTCTTCATCGCCGAGGCGGTCATGGTACCGGTGATGGGCGCCGTGATCCAGCGCATTGGCGCCATCGCCGAAGCGCGTCCGTCGTATCACAATGCCTTCGCCTTCGCGGCCGTGGTGCCGACGCCGTTGTGGCTTTGCGCCATTGTGCTCTTCGTGCCAAGCCTGACGATCAACGCGCTGGCGGTGGCAATTGCGGTCTATCTCACCGGCATGCTGATCTACGAGGGCAGCTACAGGATCTTCCAGGTCGATAACGAGGGCAAGTCCCTGCTGCTCGCCGGATCGGTTCTGGCGGCAGGTCTGGTCGCCTGGATCGCCTTGATGCTCATGGGCTTCGTCGCCTGGGGCTTCGCCATCGCCTGACCGGCGTCCTGCGACGACTGACTTTCCGGGCCTTTAGTCGCCGGCCAGCAGCCGCCGCAGATCGCCCGCGACTGCGGAAGGCGTTTCATTGTGGCGTTCGAACAACCGCAGCCGGCCCTGCGGATCGAACACGTAGTTGCCGGCGGTGTGGTCCATGGCATAGCCGGCGGCGGAGCCGGTCTCCTGCTTCTGGTAGAAGACCTTGAAGTCTTTCGCCAGCGCGGCGGTTGCTACGGCGTCGCCCCATAGACCGACAAAACGCGCATCGAACCAGGGCACGAAGGCGGCGAGCAGTTCGGGCGTATCGCGTTCCGGATCGATGGTGACGAACAGCACCTGCACCCGGTCGGCTTCCGGGCCGAGGATCTTCATGGTCTCGGCCAGCGCCGACAAAGTGGTTGGACAGATATCCGGGCAGCGCGTATAGCCGAAGGAGAGCACGACCACCTTGCCACGAAAGTCGGCGAGTCGCCGGGGCTGACTGTTGTGGTCGAGCAGGGCAAAGTCCCGCCCCCAGTCCGAGCCGGTTATATCGACGCCATGGAAAGCCGCCGGTTGCAGCTTGCCGCATGCGGCGAGCAACAGGGTGGCAAGGATTACAGCGAGCCATTTCATCATGCGGCGATTCTACTGCGGTGCACTAAGCTATCCGGTAAGAACGGTTCCTATTGCGCGCCCGTGAAACCGACGATACACTGATCAAAAAACTTGATCCATATCAAAAAAGCGCCCAATCGATCCGCTCGCTCAAGAAGGCGGACACCCACAGAGAAGGAGGAAGAAACCTTGAAGGTGTTCGTCCGTCGTGCGCAGGCCTTGCCCGGGCTTGCCGCCATCCTGGCCTTGGCAGTGCCGTCCCTCGCACTGGCCGATTACAAGTGGAACTTCCCGGCACCGGTCACGCCCATCGCCCGGGACACGCTGAACATCCATAACCAGTTCATGCTGATCATCACCGCGCTGTTCGTTGCGGTGTTTGCCGTCATGATCTACTCGATGATCAAGCACCGGAAGAGCGTCGGCCATGCGCCGGCGAAGTTTACCGGTCCGACCGGCGGCATCCAGTGGTTCTGGGCCCTGGTGCCCTTTGCCATCCTGCTGTTCATCGACTTCGTGCTCATGGGTATCCCGGCAGTGCACGCCATCATCGAGATGGAAGACACCCAGCACAAGGCCGACCTGGTGCTCAAGGTCACCGGCATGCAATGGAAGTGGCAGTACGAATATCCCGAGGCGGGCGTCAAGTTCGTCAGCACGATGTCCACGCCGCGCGAGCAGATCACCAACGCCGGGGATAAGGGCGAGCATTACCTGCTGGAAGTCGACAACCCCGTCGTGCTGCCGGTGGGCAAGAAGGTACGTGTGTTGCTGACCTCCACCGACGTCATCCACACCTGGTGGGTGCCGCAGTTCGGCACCAAGCGTGACGCCATCCCGGGTTTCCTGCGTGAAACCTGGGTGAAGATCGAGCAGCCCGGCACCTATCGCGGCCAGTGCGCCGAACTGTGCGGTAAGGATCACGGCTTCATGCCGGTGGTAGTACACGCCGTTCCCGAACCCGAATACCTGGCTTGGCTGGACAAAAAGAAGGCCGAGCAGGCGGCCGGTGCCGCCGGGGCCGACCGTGCCTGGAGCAAGGACGAGCTGCTGGCCAAGGGCAAGGAGGTCTATGACAAGCAGTGCGTCGTCTGCCACCAGGCCAACGGCCAGGGCCTACCACCCGCCTTCCCGGCGCTGACCGGCAGCAAGGTCATCAACAGCCCGCTACTTTCGCCAGACGGCAAGCTGTTGCACGACAGTCATGTCGACCGCGTGATGAATGGCAAGGCCGGCACCGCCATGCAAGCGTTCAAGAACACGCTCTCGGACATCGAACTCGCCGCCGTCGTCACCTTCGAGCGCAACGCGCTCGGCAACAGCAGGGGCGACATGATCCAGCCCGCCCAGATCAAGTCTCTGCGCCAGAGCGCCACGATTGCCAGCAGCCACTAGGAGCCGCCCATGAACGTTGCGACCACTACCGCCCCCCATGCCGGCCATCACGGCGAGCACCATCCTGCCGGCGTGCTGCGCTGGCTGACAACCACCAACCACAAGGACATCGGCACGATGTACCTGACCTTCGCGCTGATCATGTTCTTCGTCGGCGGTGCGATGATCCTGGCCGTACGCGCCGAACTGTTCCAGCCCGGCCTGCAGTTGATGAAGCCGGAGTTCTTCAACCAGCTGATCGGCGTCCATGCGCTGGTGATGATCTTCGCTGCGCTGATGCCCGCCGCCACCGGCTTCGCCAACTGGCAGATTCCGCTGATGATCGGCGCCCCCGACATGGCGCTACCGCGCGTCAATAACTGGGGCTTCTGGCTGCTGCCGCCGGCCGCGACGCTCCTGACGCTGCCGTTCTTCCTGTCGCTGTTCGGCGTCGGCGAAGGCGCACTGGCGACCGGCTGGACCTTCTATGCGCCGCTGTCGGTGCAGGGCGGCCTCGGAGTCGACTTCGCCATCTTCGCAGTGCATATCCTCGGAGTGTCGTCGATCCTCGGCTCGATCAACATCATCGTCACCATCTTCAACATGCGCGCGCCGGGCATGACGATGATGAAGCTACCGCTGTTCGCCTGGGGCTGGCTGATCACCGCCTTCCTGCTGATCGCCACCATTCCCGTGCTGGCCGGCGCGGTGACCATGCTGCTCACCGACCGCCATTTCGGCACCCACTTCTTCGATGCCGCCGGCGGCGGCGACCCGATCCTGTTCCAGCACCTGTTCTGGTTCTTCGGCCACCCCGAGGTGTATATCCTGTTGCTGCCGGTGTGGGGCCTGATGCCGCACGTGCTCGAAGCCTTCTCGCGCAAGCCGATCTACGGCTACAAGGCGCAGGTGTACAGCTTCATCGCCATCGGCGTGCTGTCGGTGATCGTCTGGGCCCACCATTTCTTCACTGTCGGCATGCCGGTGCCTGCGCTGATCTACTTCATGTTCAGCACCATGTCGATCTCGCTGCCGCTGGCGGTGCTGTTCTTCTGCTGGATCGCCACCATGTGGCGCGGCGCCATGAGCTTCGAGACGCCGATGCTGTTCGCCGTCGGTTTCATCGTCCTGTTCGGCATCGCCGGCCTGACCGGCCTGGTGCTGGCCGACGTCGCCGCCGACGCGCAGTACCACCACAGCTACTTCGTCGTCGCCCACTTCCATTACGCGCTGTTCGCCGGCGGCATCATGGGCGTCATGACCGGCGTCTATTATTGGCTGCCGAAATGGACCGGCCACAGGTATTCCGAGCGGCTCGGAAAGTGGCACTTCTGGCTGACGGTGGTGTCGTTCAACCTCACCTTCATGCCGCAGTTCTTCCTCGGCCTGGCCGGCATGCCGCGGCGCATTCCCGACTACGCACTGCAGTTCGCCGAGTTCAACGCCATCTCGACGATCGGCTCTTTCATCCTCGGCATCTCGCAACTGCTGTTCGCGTACAACATCTGGTCCTGCGTTCGCGGCGGGGAAAAAGCGGGCAACAAACCTTGGGAAGGTGCGGAGGGCCTGGAATGGCAGCTGCCGTCGCCGCCGCCCTACCACTCCTGGGAAACGCAGCCAGTGGTGAAGTGACGTGGACGCTCCGTTCGACGATCGCGATCTCGCCCGTCGCCGCGCCAGCGCCCGACGTCTGGCCTGGCTGATCGGCGCCGCCGTGCTGGCCATCTACATCATCGGCCTCTTCATCAAGCGGGCATGATTCCCAACCACGCCGCCCTGGTGAGAAAGCTGCTGCTCATCGTGGCCGCGGCGTCCCTCTTCGGATTCGCTCTGGTGCCGCTCTACAACGTCCTCTGCGAGGCGACAGGATTCAACGGCAAGACGGCGGGCAAGAAGGAAGGTTTCGTTGCCGGCGGGCTGGCGTCGGATACCAAGGCCGCCCCTTCGCAGATCGACCGCAGCCGCCTGATCACGGTCGAGTTCACCGGCACGGTCATGCCCGGCCTACCATGGGAAATGCGACCGCTGACCACCAGCCTGGAGACGCATCCCGGCGAAATGCAGCAGGTGCGTTATCTCGTGCGCAACACCTCCGACCGACCGGTCACGGCCCAGGCCGTGCCCAGCGTCACACCCGGGCAGGCGGCGCAGCACTTTGAGAAGATCGAATGTTTCTGCTTCACCCAGCAGGCGCTGGGACCGGGCGAATCGAAAGAAATGCCGCTGGTCTTCGTTGTCAAGCCGGACATGGGTCGCGAGGTGCGCCACATCACGCTTTCCTATGCATTCTTCAGCATTGACGGCCAGCGCCAGACACTTACCGCCACACGGGAGATCCGATGAACAACATATCTCACGCTCACCACTATCACGTGCCGCAGCCGAGCCTCTACCCGTTCATCCTTTCGGCGGGGATGTTCACGCTGGCACTCGGCTTCATCCTCAAGATGCACAGCTTCGCCCCCGGTCCCTGGGTGATGCTCGGCGGCGTCGGCATCATTCTGACCGTGCTGTTCGGCTGGTTCGGCAAGGTGATCGGCGAGAATCAGGCCGGCGCCTACCGCGACTGGGAAGACAAGTCCTTCCGCTACGGCATGATCTGGTTCATCGCCTCGGAGGTGATGTTCTTCGCCGCCTTCTTCGGTGCCCTGTTCTATGTGCGGGTGATCTCCGTGCCCGAACTCGGCGGCATGGAAGCGGCGCACGGCGCCACGCTCTGGCCGGGCTTTTCGGGCACCTGGCCGTCGGCCGGGCCGAAGGGCCTCGGATTCACGCCCATGGGTGCCTGGGGCATACCGGCGATCAACACGGCGCTGCTGCTGTCCTCGGGCATCACGGTCACCATCGCCCACTGGGGACTGCTGAAGAACAATCGTACTCAACTCAATCTCGGCCTTGCGGCGACGGTTCTGCTCGGCACCCTGTTCCTGGTGTTGCAGGCATACGAATACCACCACGCCTACACCGAGCTAGGCCTGACGCTGGGCGCCGGCGCCTATGGCGCCACCTTCTTCATGCTCACCGGCTTCCATGGCTTCCATGTAACGCTAGGGACGATCATGCTGACGGTGATCCTCGGCCGCACACTGAAGGGCCACTTCACGCCCGAACGGCACTTTGCCTTCGAGGGCGTGGCCTGGTACTGGCACTTCGTCGATGTGGTCTGGCTGCTGCTGTTCGTGCTGGTCTATTGGTTGTAGCGAAAGTAGAAGGCGACGAGCAGCATGACGAACAGGAACACGGACAGTCCCACGCGCACGGTCAGGGCGCGCACGGCGCGAGTGCCGGCGCCCCGGTCGCGGTAGAGGAAGTAAAGGCCCGAGAACAGGCTGGCGACGATGGCAAGCAACATCAGGACGGCAAACAGTTTCATGGCCCGACACCCGGATGACAGTCGTATCGAGTATGCACGCACGTCGACGGTCCCTGCAAGCCCGGCGCGAAGAGGGATATTGATCTGGGGCGGCTTGGTGGTGGTTGTGCTGGTCGCTGCTTTCATCTCGCTTGGCCTTTGGCAATGGCGCAAATACGAAGTGAAGACACAGTTGCAGACTGAACTGGATGAGCGCAGCCACGCCGCCGTGGTGGCGATGCCGACAACACCCGCCGATCCTGAATCGCTGCGCTACCGTCATGTCAGCCTGCGCGGCGAGTTCGAGCCCGAGCGCCAGATCCTGATCGACAACCGCGTTCATCGCGAACAGGCCGGCTACCATGTGGTCACGCCATTGCACCTGGCCGGTTCCGATATTCGTGTGCTGGTCAATCGCGGCTGGATTCCGGCCGGCGCCGACCATAGCGTCGTGCCCCAAGTGACGACTCCCGCCGGCACCGTCGAGCTGGCCGGCATCGCCATTGTGCCCGGCAGTCGCTTTTTCACGCTGGCACCGAGTGTTGCCGGCTGGCAGCCGGTGTGGCAGAACCTCGACCTTGCCGCTTACGCTGCCGCCGTACCCTGGCCGGTGCAGCCCGTGGTGGTTCAGCTCGACGCCGAATCGCCACACGGCTTTGCCCGCGACTGGCCGCGCCCCGACGAACGCGCCGACATGCATCGCAGCTACGCTTTCCAGTGGTTCGGCTTCGCCCTCGCCAGCGTCGGCATCTGGCTCTGGTTCGCGTTGAGGAAATCGTGACCACCATCGCCAAGAACCAGTCCTCCTGGCGGCGTGCGTTGCTGCTGATGCTGGCGCTGTCATTGCTGCCCATCGCCGTCGGCGCCGGGCTCTACTTCTTCGGCTGGCGGCCGGCGCAGACGTCCAACCACGGCACGCTGATCGTGCCGCCGGCCGTCGTGACCATCGATGCGCCTCGCGGCAAGTGGTCGCTGGTGCTGATCGATGACAAAGACAACGCAGATCGCCTCGATGAACTGCGACGCGTGCGCGCCTCGCTGGCCAAGGAATGGCAGCGCACACAGCATCTGCGTCTCGATGCCTCACCCACCGCGCTCGGACCGCTGCCGACGGGCAGTGTGATCATCGTCGATCCCGACGGCCGGGCCATGATGCGCTACGCCCCCGGCGCCGACGCCAAAGGCGTGCGCGCCGATCTCGAACGCCTGCTCAAGTACTCCTGGACTGGATAGCGCCATGAACACCGCCGTATCGCCACGACTGACTTTCGCCCAGCGCCTCGCTGCCTTCTTCGATCTGTGCAAGCCGCGCGTCAACACGCTGATCGTATTCACCGCCATGATCGGCATGTTCCTGGCAACGCCCGATTTTCCTCCGCTGGCGCGCTTCCTGGTGGCGTCGATCGGCATCGCGCTGGTCGCCGGCGCTGCGGCGGCGATCAACTGCCTGCTCGAACGCACTGTCGACGCGCTGATGGCCCGCACGCGCCGGCGCGCCACCGCCCGCGGCGAAATTTCCTCTGCCGAAACCCTGACGCTCGCCCTGCTGGTCGGCGGCGCCGGCCTCTGGCTGCTGCACGCTTTCATCAACGACCTGACCATGTGGCTGACGCTGGCGACTTTCCTCGGCTACGCGGTCATCTACACGGTGGTGCTGAAACCGGCAACGCCGATGAACATCGTCATCGGCGGTGCTTCCGGCGCCATGCCACCGGTGCTGGGCTGGGCGGCCATGACTGGCGGCGTCGGCGTCGAACCGCTGGCGCTGTTCCTGATCATCTTCCTGTGGACGCCACCGCACTTCTGGGCGCTGGCCTGCTACCGGCGCAACGACTACGAAGCCGCCGGCCTGCCCATGCTGCCGGTCACCCACGGCGTCCCCTTCACCTGCCAGCACATCCTGCTCTACACCGTGATGCTTTCCGCCGCCAGCCTGATTCCGGTCTCGCTGGGCATGAGCGGCTGGTTCTATCTTGCAGCCGTGGCGCTGCTTGATCTCGTCTTCCTCGGCTTCGCGACCGCGCTCTGCCTACGCTACAGCGACCAGCTGGCACGACGCACCTTCGCGTATTCGATCCTCTACCTGACGCTGCTGTTCGCCGCACTGTTCCTCGACCGCCTGTTCTGATGCGCAGGACGCTGCTGATTCTGGCGACGCTGATCGCGTTCTGCGTCGTCGGCCTGGGCGCCTACGTCCGCCTCTCCGACGCCGGCCTCGGCTGTCCCGACTGGCCCGGCTGCTACGGCCACCTCGTCGGCGTGCCCGATCAGCCGCACGAACAGGCGCAGGCGGCGCAGGCTTTCCCGGGCAAGCCCGTGCATGCCGGCAAGGCCTGGAAGGAGATGGTTCACCGCTATCTCGCCGGGACGCTGGGACTGCTGATTCTTGCCATCACCGTGCTGGCCTGGCGACAGCGCATTGCCACCGCCGCAACCACCGTGCTAGCCGGTGTGGTCGTGTTCCAGGCGCTGCTGGGCATGTGGACCGTGACGCTGCTGCTCAAGCCGATGGTCGTCACCGCCCATCTGCTCGGCGGCATGACGACATTGTCGCTACTGGTCTGGCTGGTGCAGCGGCCCGAAGGCCTCGCCCGACGAGGGCCGCACCAGCTGGCGCTTGCCGCATTGATCGTCGTCGCGATCCAGATCGCGCTTGGCGGCTGGGTCAGCAGCAACTATGCGGGGCTCGCCTGCCAGGACTTCCCTACCTGCCAGGGCGCCTGGCTGCCGGCGATGGACTTCCCGCGCGCTTTCACGCTGCATCGGGAGCTCGGCCAGACGGCCGACGGTGCGCTGCTGCCCTTCGCCGCGCTGACGGCAATCCACTGGAGCCATCGTTTCTGGGCAGTCGTCGTCATTCTGGTGGTGGGCAGCCTGGCCGTGTCGCTGATCGTCACGACCGTCTGGCGAAGATACGGCCTGGCGCTCGCGGGCCTGCTGCTGCTTCAGGTGGGACTGGGCATCGCCAATGTGCTGCTCTCGCTTCCGCTGCCGCTGGCGGTGGCGCACAACCTTGGCGCCGCGCTGCTCCTCGCCGCGCTGGTCGTGGTCAATTACCGCCTGCGCTGAGGGCATCCAGCAGCTTCTGGTGGATGCCGCCAAAGCCGCCGTTGCTCATCACCAACACGTGGTCGCCATCGCGCGCCTCGGCGGCGATGGCTGAAACCAGCGCCGACAGATCGTCGAACACCACGGCTTTGGCACCCATGGACGCCAAGGCTTCACCAGCGTCCCAGCCCAGATTCGCGGCATAGCAGAACACGCGGTCGGCATCGGCCAGACTCCCCGGCAGCTGCGCCTTCATTGTGCCGAGCTTCATCGTGTTCGAGCGCGGTTCGAGCACGGCAAGAATCCGGGCCTTGCCGACACGACTCCTCAACCCCTCGATGGTGGCGGCGATGGCCGTCGGATGATGGGCGAAGTCGTCGTAGACCGTCACGCCACGTACCGTACCCTGAACCTCCAGCCGACGCTTCACGCCCTGGAAGCTGGCGATGGCCGCCAGGCCCACCTCGACTGGTACGCCGGCATGGCGCGCGGCCGCCAATGCCGCAACGGCATTGGCGCGGTTGTGCGCCCCCGGAAGATCGAGCTTCGTTTCCCCG
>DASRXN010000145.1:0-4024 GCA_035654135.1 Rhodocyclaceae bacterium
AAGCACCGCCGGTTCGGTGGCAAGCAATTGCGGCAGTTCCTCGTCCGAGCAGGCACATTCCCGCGCGTAACCCCATGCGTCGAGCAGATTGCAGATGTCACCACAATGGTTGATATCGTCGGTGCGAACCGCTACCCGCGCCCGGAAGGCCAACCCGACCAGCGGCTCCATCACGACCGGCGACTCCGGTGCGGTTCGCGGTACTCTGACCGAGAATACCGAGCCGTGGCCCGGTGTCGAGTGGACGTTGACCGGATGATCGAGAATTTTGCCGAGGCGGGCGACGATGGCAAGACCAAGGCCGAGCCCCTTCGCCGCGTCGCGCTCCGGATTGTCGACCTGGTAGAACTCGTGGAACAGGTAGGGCAGGTGGTCTGCGTCGATGCCGACACCGGTATCCCAGACATCGATCCGCACTTCGCCGCCGCGCGCGCGGGCGGCAAGCAGCACGCCTCCGTTGTTCGTGTAACGGACCGAGTTGGCAACCAGATTGCCGACCATGCGCCTGAGCAGATGAGGATCGGTGTCCACCCAGAGGGAGCTCGGACGGCAAATCAGCCGCAAGCCCTTGATCTTCGCGCTTTGCCGATGAGCGTCGGCAATCGTTTCGAGCAACGGCCCAAGGGGTACGGCACGCCGTTGCGGCTGAATTGCCGCCAAGTCGAGACGCGAGACCTCGAGCAGCGCGTCGAGCAACTCCGCCATGGCCGCGGCGGCAGTGACTATTTGCGAGGCGAGGCGGCGGTTGGACTTTCCTGCCGTCGCCGACAGTTCGGTGGCAAAGAGCGTCAGCGCATGCAGGGGCTGGCGCAGGTCATGGCTGGCGGCGGCGAGGAAGCGTGACTTGCCCTCGCTGGCGTGTTCGGCCTCTTCCTTTTTCGCTTGAGCGATTTCGAGCTGCCGCGCGAGTTCCGCCTCGCTATGCGCCAGCGCGTTCGCCGAACGGCGGTGAGCTACATCGAGCGCCGCCGCCATCTCGTTGAAACCGGTTTCGAGAGAAACGAGCGTGCCCGACCGATGCGGCGGAATGCGTACGTCCGGCGTGCCGGCGCGAACGCGGGCGACCGCATCTTCAAGTGCCAGCACTGGCTCGGTGATGTCGCGACCCAGGCGATACGCCAACAGGAGCGCGGCGGCGAGGACGAAAACAGTGGTCAGCAGCGTCACGACCAGGATTTCCTGTTTGCGTGCTTCCAGGTTGGCGCGCGACAACTCGAGGACGACAAGTCCCAAGGGTTTGTCTTCGGACACTGATGCCGTCGCAGCAGCCTGGAAGGGGTCGTCGAAAGGCAGTACCGGCCTTTTGATGGCCGACTGGAAAACTTGGACCGAATGGTTGCCGGGAATCCTTTGGTGGCCATCGGGCAGCTTCGAAATGTCGCCCAGGGGGCTCGGTTTGCCGGCGCTGGCAAGCAGTCGGTTAGCGATATCGTAGATGGCGACCGCCGAAACGTCCGGTTCGCGGACTGTTGCCTGCACCAGGCGGAGCAGCTCGTTGCGATTGCCCGAAAAGGCCCCGTACTCGGCGGCCGGCGCCAGCTGGCGAACCAGCGACTGGCCGCGATTCTGCAGTGCTGCCTCGACGTCGTCGTATCGGAGGATGAGAAAATAGGCCGTCAGCGCCACGGCGATGACGGCCGCTGGCGCCAGAGCCAGGAAAACGGCCCGTCGTTGGATACCCCACAGCTTGAGTTTCATTCCGTGGGCATTGTCACCGTCTCGGGCGACGGCATCAAGGGTTCCTTGCCTGGGGAAATGTCAGGCGGCGGCAGCCAGGCCGGCCGAATCCGGCCGGCGAGGTGCCGTGTCTCTGGCGTCGTCCTTGAGTGGGATCTGCAGGAGGTCGAGGACCTGGCGGGCCGAAGCGCGGCAGGTATTGGCCAGGGGAGTTGGCAGCGATGTTGGTACCAGCCGCTGCAGCAGCAGTTTGCTCGCCGCTAGCGATTGGACAGGATCGAGGATGCGATCCCGGTAGGGGGCGAGCATTTCGGCGACGGTCTTTTCTGCCGATTCACGCGCCCAGGCATTGGTCGGCCACTGAGTCGGAATGGCGTATGCCCGCGGGAACATGTCGAGATCGCGAATGACGGTGCGGATGTCCTCGTGGGAATCACGGAACGGCAGCAGCACCAGGTCGGCGACGCCATAGAGCTTGCGGTCCATTTCCGTCCGGTTGCCGCCGCCGTCGATGACTCCCATCCAGGCATTGAGCGAGCGGATCTTGTCCACCACCTTGATCAGGGCTTCACGGGAACGCGCATCGGCAACCAGATAGCGCCGACCGGCCGGTGCCAGCGGCTCCCGGTGGGTATCGGTAAGTACGCAGACGGAACGCTGGCCAAGCAGACCCATGCCCTGACAAAGCATATGGGAAAGCGTCGTTTTGCCGGTACCGCCCTTGTTGCCGATGACACAGATGATGTCAGCCATGATTTCTCCAGCCCGCGGCCCGGCGCAGGGGCGCCATACCGCGTCAGGGCTGGATTATTGGCGAAGGCGGCAAGGCCCGATGGGGCGAGAATGGGGCGGAATCGCCGTCTTTTATCCACCCGGCCGGTAGCAGAAAAGCTGAGTCGCACGTCTGTCGGGGACTGCGACGACATGATCCGGTGCGACTTCCGGGACCACGAAACTGTTGCTGACCAGGATTGCTGTCGCCCCCATTTCCGCCTTGGCCTTGGCCCAGAGCCGGGGCATTGGCGCCGGCGAGAGAAAGGCATAAACGAGATCGAATTTTCCGAGATGCTGCTGCCAGAAGTCGCCGTAGCGAACCCGACAATTGGCACGGCGGAGCGTGGCAACCTTGGCCCAGAGCCACGGCAGGGGCGCATGCTCGATGCCGACGAACTGACAGTCCGGCCTCTGGTGGGCAAGCATATTCAGCAAGGTGCCGTTGCCGCAACCCAGATCGATGACCTGACAGGGGGTTGGCGGCAACAGGGCGGCGACGGCCGCCGCGGTTTGCCCATTGCTCAGGTATAGCGGTACGCGACTCTGGTCGGTGCGCCAGAAAATAAGCAGCAGGGTGAGGAATGCGGCGAGATACCAGCCGGGGTGCAGACCGAGATCGCTGGCCAGCACGACGAGGGGAATGAAGACGACATGGATGGGTAGCCACCAGGGTGGCGCATCGAGTTTATGGCTGCTGAAGGCCGCGAACGAGCCCTGAATGCAGGCTACTGCCAGCGGCCAGGCGAACAGTTTGGGGTAAACGAGCGCGATCAAGCCGACAGCGATGAGTCCGCCGAAGACTTGGGCGAGCATGGCCGTGCGCAGGGGCGATATCGGTTGGTCGGAAAGCAAGGCAGGATCTCGCCGGGTTGCGGATGTCCAGCCGCGCCATTCTACGCGCCGCACGATGATCGCCGGAATCATGGCGGGCGCAAAGCGTAGCCCCATTGACAGCTTTTCGCGCCCAGATCATAATGCGCCGTTTCGCTGGAGGGGTTCCCGAGCGGTCAAAGGGATCAGACTGTAAATCTGACGGCTCTGCCTTCGAAGGTTCGAATCCTTCCCCCTCCACCAGCTTTCGTATTGACTGCGGCGGCGGAAGACGACGTTGCAGGGAGTGATAAGTGTATAGGAATCGCGGGCGGGTGTAGCTCAATGGTAGAGCTGAAGCCTTCCAAGCTTAAGACGAGGGTTCGATTCCCTTCACCCGCTCCAAAAAGTTTTGCCCATGTAGCTCAGTGGTAGAGCACTCCCTTGGTAAGGGAGAGGTCGCGTGTTCAATCCACGCCATGGGCACCAGTTTATTGGCACCAGACAATTTTTCGATTGGGGTATTCGATCATGGCAAAAGGCAAGTTTGAGCGTACGAAGCCGCACGTGAACGTGGGCACGATCGGTCACGTTGACCATGGCAAGACGACGTTGACGGCGGCGATCACGACGGTATTGTCGTCGAAGTTTGGTGGCGAGGCGAAGGCCTATGACCAGATTGACGCCGCGCCGGAAGAGAAGGCGCGCGGCATCACCATCAACACTGCGCACGTTGAATACGAGACGGCTGCCCGGCACTACG
>DASRXN010000146.1:0-7444 GCA_035654135.1 Rhodocyclaceae bacterium
GAGGTAGCCCGGCTGCGAATCAGGGCCGGCGGCGGTGCTTTCTGAAATCGGGCGGCCGCTTCTCGATCCAGGCGTTGCGGCCTTCCTGGCCCTCGGCGGTCATGTAGAACAGGCCCGTGGCCTGCCCGGCGAGTTCCTGGATGCCGGCCAATCCATCCGTATCGGCGTTGAAGCCGGCCTTGATCATGCGCAGCGCGGTGGGCGAGAGCTTGAGCATCTCGCGGCACCAGGCGACGGTTTCCTCTTCGAGCTTGTCGAGCGGCACCACGGCGTTGACCAGGCCCCAGGCCAGCGCTGTCTGCGCGTCGTACTGGCGGCACATCAGCCAGATTTCCTTGGCGCGCTTCATGCCGATGGTGCGCGCCATCAGGCCGCAGCCCAGGCCGGCGTCGAAGCTGCCGACGCGCGGGCCGGTCTGGCCGAAGCGGGCGTTGTCGGCGGCGATGGTCAGGTCGCAGACCAGGTGCAGCACGTGGCCGCCGCCGATCGCGTAGCCGGCCACCATCGCCACCACAGGCTTGGGCAGGCGACGGATCTGCATCTGCAGGTCGAGCACGTTGAGGTGCGGCGTGGCGGTGCGCTGGTCGTGGTAGCCACCATCGTCGCCGCGCACCTTCTGGTCGCCGCCCGAGCAGAAGGCATCCGGCCCGGTGCCGGTGAAGACGATCACGCCGACCTGCGGGTCGCGGTGGGCGCGGGCGAAGGCGTCCTGCAGCTCCATGATGGTCTCGGGGCGGAAGGCGTTGCGACGCTTTGGCCGGTCGATGGCGATCTTCGCGATGCCGTCACCGGAAAGTTCGTAGCGGATGTCGGTGAAGTCGGCGGCGGGGGTCCAAGGGGTCATGGCAGGGTCAGCAGGCAACCGGAGGCGAACAGGATACCGAAGATGAACTGGCAGCGCGCCGTATCGGCCAGCACGCCGTTGAGTTCCGCGCCGTAAGCGGAGCGGGCGCGGCGTACCACCACGACTGACTTTGGCAGCGCCAGCAGCGCGAGCCAGGCGGCGGGATAGGGCGAGAAGGCGGGCAGCAGGAGGAAGGGTGCCAGCAGCAGGGCGGCGTGAACGGCGCGGGCACCGCGGTCGCCGAGCACCGCAGCCAGCGTGCGGCGGCCGGCGGCGGTGTCGGCTTTGAGGTCGCGCAGGTTGTTCACCATCAGCACGGCGGCGGCGGGTGCGCCCAGCGCCAGGCCGGCGAGCAGGGCGGTGGCGGAAAGCGTGTGCGCTTGCAGCCAGTAACTGCCACCGACGGCGATGAGGCCGAAGAAGAGCAGCACGAAGAGTTCGCCGAAGGGCGAGTGGGAGATCGGCCGCGGTCCGCCGGAGTAGGCCCAGCCTGCGACCAGCGAGGCGAGGCCGACAGCGACGATCGGCCAGCCGCCAACCACGGCAAGGTAGACGCCGAGCAGGAAGGCGCCGGAGAATGCGAGCAGCGCGGCAGTACGCACCTGCCACGGCGGGGCCCAGCCGGCGGCGGTGACGCGCACGGGGCCGAGGCGGTCGCCACCGTCGTTGCCGCGCTCGAAATCGGCGGCGTCGTTGTGCAGGTTGGTGCCGACCTGGATCAGCAGCGCCGCCAGCAGCGCGGCGAGCGCGACGGTTAAGAGATGCGGCGCACCCTCGGCCCAGGCCAGCGCGGTGCCGACCAGTACCGGGCTGGCGGCCAGCGGCAGGGTGCGCGGACGCGCCGCCAGCAGCCAGAGCCGCAGGCCGGCGGGCGGGCCGGACACCACCGCCTCAGGCTGCAAGGGGCCGCTCCGCGAAGTGCAGGCAGGCGATGCCGAAGGAAAGATTTTCCCAGCGCACGCCGGTAAAGCCGCAGTGCCCGATCAGGTCGGCAAAGGCGCGCTGGTCGGGAAAGCGGCGGATCGATTCGACCAGGTATTGATAGGCCACCGGCGCCCGCGCCACGGCGGCGCCCAGGCGCGGGATCACCAGCCAGGAATAGAAGTCGTAGAAGGGCGCCAGCCACCAGTGCGGACGAGAGAATTCCAGGCAGACGAAGCGGCCGCCAGGCTTGAGCACTCGGCGGATTTCGCTCAGCGCCGCTTCCAGCCGGGTGGCGTTGCGCAGGCCGAAAGAAATCACCAGCAGGTCGATGCTGGCATCGGCGAAGGGCAGGGCTTCCGCTTCGCCAGCCAGCCAGCGGATGCGGCTGTCGGCGGCGCGCCGACCGGCGACCATCATCGGCAGGCTGGGATCGCAGACCACTACCCGACGTGTGCCGCCATCGAGCAGTCGGGCGATGTCGCCGGTGCCGCCGGCAAGGTCGACGACGATGCCCGCGATGCCGCGGCAACGTTTCTTCAGGGTGCGCTTCCACAGCCGGTGGATGCCGAAGCTCATGAGGTCGTTCATGAGGTCGTAGCGCGGTGCCACGGCCTCGAAGACGCGGCGGATGCGGCTGCGCCGTCCGTCCGTATCAACCTGCTCGCGGCCGAAGCTGCGGTCGAGGTCGGTGGTCATCGGCTGCTACTTCAACGCCTGCTGGAAGGCCGCCTCCACGTCGGCCTGCTTCATCGGTCCGAGCTTGCGCGTCACGATATTGCCCTGACGGTCGATGACGACGGTGAAGGGCAATCCTGCCCCACCGTTGCCGAGCGCCTGCATCAGCCAGATGCCCTTGTTCTTCGCCACCAGCACCGGGTAGTTGATGTCATAGGCCTTGGCAAAATCCCGCACGCCCTCAGTGTTGTCCTCGACGGCGATGCCTATCATCTCGACGTCCTTGCGCTTGGTGCGCACCTTGACCAGATCCGGGATCTCGTCGCGACAGGGGCCGCACCAGCGCGCCCAGAAGTTCACCATCAGCGGCTTGCCCTTGTAGGCGGATAGTTGGACGGGTTTGTCGGCAAGATCGCTCAGAGTGGCGGCGAACAGCGATTCGGGGCCGTCGGCACGCGCCGTGACGGCGATGCAGCAAAGCAGAGCGGCGAGCAATGGTTTTCTCAAGGCAGATCCCCCTTCTTGAATACATAGTAACCGAGGGCAGCACAGAGGAGTCCGATGGCCGTCGGGTAGGCAATGGCGAAAATCTGATAGCCAGTGGCGCCAAAGTTGTCGAGGATCAGGAAGGCGGAGGGTCCGAGCACGATCAGTTGCGGGTCGAACAGCGACAAGGCGGCGGTGCGGAACACCTGCAGCGGATTGGCCAGAGCGATGCCGACCGCCACTTCGGGCGCCACCTTGCCTTGGATCATGACGCCAAGCAGGATCAGGTCGAGGAACAGCAACAGGGTCAGCCAGACCAGGAAGGCGGCGCCCTGGGCCATGTCGGTGCCGCGCGCCAGCGAGGAGATCAGCATGCCGATGCCGAGGAAGCAGGCGCACATGGCCGCCAGCAGCGCGGTGTAGTAGCCGAACATGCCCCAGGGCACCTCGATGTCGCGCACCATGGCGATCAGCACGGCGACGATCATGGCGGCGACCACCGGCAGGAAGATGACCAGGTAGCGGCCGACGATTTTGCCCCAGAACCAGGCCGACAGCGACACCGGCAGCGACAGCAGGTACTCGAAGACGCCCGCCTCGCGGTCGCCGGCCACCGAACGGACGGTGGTGATGAGCACGAAGATCGGCAGGATGGCCATGGTCAACTGGATGTAGGTGACCAGCAGGCGCGACAGGCCGATGAAGCCCAGCACGCGCGATTCGGTGAGGCCGAACAGGAACAGCAGGGCGACGATGCCGCCGAATACCAGCGTGTAGATCTGGAACCAGCGCGCGCGCAGGGATTCGACGATGTCGAGCTTGGCGGTGAGCCAGAGTTGTTTCATGCGCCTATTTTCCTTTGGCGAGCACGTGTTCGCGCATGGTGGCGAAATCCACCGTCCCGGCCTCGGGATGCGGCAGGGCGCCGAAGTTGTAGCCCATCGGCGAGGTCTTGGTGGCGTAGTGGGCGGCGCGGGCGTCGAGCCAATGGACGTCGTTGCCCTTGCTGGCGAGGTCGGCGACCCAGAAGCGCGTGGCCGCCTCCGCCATCCATGGATGGTCGGCCGCCTTGTCGCGCAGCCAGAAGGCGGCGCAGCCGATGTCGTCGAACTTGAAGATAGTATTCTTCGGTCCTCCGCGCATTTCGGCGGCGAAGCGGCGGTCGGAGATGACCATGCTGCAGCGGACGCAGGTGTCGCGGTCCCACACGATCGGCTGCATGCCCTCGGGCCAGTCCCCTTTCTTGCCGCAGGCGGCAAGCGCCGCTGCCAGCGGCGTGAGGGCGAAACCGGTGGCGAAAAATCGGCGTCTGTCCATCACTGACTTTTCTCGGTCATGGCGATGTCGCTGATGAGGGCGATGTAGCGCGAGGTCATGCCAATGAAGCGCAGGCGGTCCGGGCCGGCGACTTCGCCTTCCCAGGTCAGGCCTTCGCCGAGGTCGCGGAAGTTCCAGGCCGACAGCGCCTTGGCCAGCGCCGGCTCGGCGCGCTTGACGGCGATGCGGCAGGCGAGCATGCCGGTCAGCGAGACATCGTCGGCGACGCGGTCGTCCAGCACCACCTTGCCCATGTCGAGCTCAACGACACGATTGACCAGTGCCGACACCTCGTTCAGCCGGTGGCTGGAGATCAGCATGGTGGCGTTTTCGGCGCGCTCGGCGAGCAGTTCGAAGAAGATCTTGCGCGCTTCGGGGTCGAGGTTGGCTGCCGGTTCGTCCATGACCAGGACGCGGGCCTGGCGGCCCAGGGCGATCGCGATCAGCAGCTTCTGCTTCATGCCGCCGGAGAGGCGCACGAACTGACGATCCATGATCGGTGCGGTATCCAGCCCGAGGCGGGCCGCGAGATCGAGCATGCGTTTCGGCTCTGTGCCACAGAGCGCGGCAGCAAAGCCGATCAGCTGACCAACGGGCATTTTCAGGGGAGGCGGCAGCTGCGGCACGAAGCCAATGGTGCCGAGTACGGCAGTGCGCTCGCGGCGCGGCGAACGACCTTCGATGGTGACGGTACCATCGTGGGTATATTCGCCCAGCAGACAGCGGATCAGCGTCGTCTTGCCGGCGCCGTTGGAGCCGATCAGGGCGACGCGCTCGCCGAGGCCGATCTCGAGGTCGATGCCGTCGAGAACGCGGGCGCGCCGGAAGGTCTTGGCGACTGAGTCGAAACGTATCATGGCGGGTCGGATTGTAGCCGGGCGGCCGGACTGGCGCCCTTGATTCAAAGCATTTTGCTCACATCAGTTTCGACAGGCCCTTGACCTCGAACTTCAGCGAACCGGTGGGGCAGGTATCGACGCAAAGGCCGCAGCGCGTGCAGTCAGGGCCGATCGGCACTTCGATGTCCACCGCGCGGCCCTTGATGACCGTGTCGAGCACGTGTGGCACCAGGCAGACCTTGCGGCAGTCGCCTTCGTGGAAGCAGCCGTCGAGGGTGTACTTGATCCGTACCGGTGACAGGATGCCGACGACGCCGTAAGTCAGACCGATCGGGCAGGCGTAGCGGCACCAGGCGCGCCGCGAGAAGAACACTTCGAACACCAGCAGCGCCAGCACCCAGAGCAGCGCCAGGCCGGGACCATAGATCAATGCCCGCGACAGAATGCCGGTCGGCGAGATAGCCTCGAAGACCGTATAGCCCGTTGCCAGGGCCAGCACGGCGAAGATCAGCCAGAACACGCTGCGCAGACGCCGGTCGATCGTTTGGTCGGTGACCAGCTTTCTTTTCACCAGGAAAAGGTGGATGTTTTCCGCCCATTCGGCCAGCAGGTGATAGGGACAGACCCAGGAACAGAAGGTCCGGCCGCCGAACAGCAGCCAGAGCACCAGCACCGTGCCGGTGCCGATCAACAGGTTGGTAATGATGTGCTTGTGCGCCAGCATCACCTGCAATGCGGAGTTCAGGTCGATCAGATGGAAGCCGGCAAAGCGCGAGGCGGTCAGCGCACCCTCGAGTAGCTGGATGTCGAAATAGAAGGAAACGACGAACAGCAGGTTGACAGCGATCAACGTTGCCCAGCGCCAGTTGCGCCATTTGTGGCTTGGCTCGGCATGGGCCCGGGCATGGAGCTTCTCGGCGATGAAATCGCGGTTGCCCTTCTTATAGAGGTGGATTTCCTGGGCCTTGGGAGAGATTTCGGTCGGCTTCTTCGGTTCGCGGCCGAACATGACCATGATCTGGTCTACGAAGCGGCGCTTCATGATCTTCTTCATGTTCTCCACACCTCGCGCGGAACGACCTCAATCGCGGCTGGTTCGACCGGACAGATCATTTCGCAGACGCCGCAGCCGACGCAGGGCTCATGCACGACAGGTTGCTTCCGCTGGCTGCCGTCGGGGGCGAATACGGTCTCGATGCTGATGGCGCCCTTGATCGGGCATTCGCGCGCGCACAGGTCGCACTCGGCGACATCGTAGGGATGGTCGGCGATCTTGATCGGCTTCCAGCGGTCGACGCTCATGTAGCGCATGCGGCCCTTGAAGCCCGATCCCTGTACCTGGCCCTTGAAGCCCTTGCCCTGGATGGCCAGGCAGGATTCCGGTCGCGTCAGGCGGGCGACACCAATGCGTTCCTTGAGGTTGAGCGTCGGCTCGGCATCCTTCTCCTTGGCCAGGAGAATGGGCTTTGTGGCCAGTGCGGCACCGGGACGAACTGGCAGGAACTCAGGCTTGTCATAGGCCAGAGAGCCGGTCGGGCAGGCGAGAATGCATTGCACCGCGTCGCAGGAGAAATCGCATGCCTGGCTGCGGGCATCGATGTGAGGCGTACCGACCCCGAAGCCATCGACGAGGTCTGCCAGCTTGATCGCCTGCACCGGGCAGACCTGCACGCATTGGCCGCACTTGATGCAGGAGGCGAGAAAGTCGTGCTCGTCAAGTGCGCCCGGTGGGCGTAGGCGCTTGCGCTGCGCGTAGGCGAGCGGCAGGTAGCCGGAAAGGGCGGCGCCAAGCACGCCACCGGTGAGCAGAATCGTCCGCAGGACGCGGCGGCGGGCCTGCTGCTTGCGTTCCTTCGACAGCGGCGGCTTGGTGGCGGGAGTGTCGTTATCGCTCATGATGAATGATGCATCGTTCTGATGAAGCGGGGCTTTTCGTCACGCGCGAGCAGATTCGGCGTCGAGAACGGCGCCAGCCGCTCGAGAAAATCCAGCAGTTCCATGACCGGAGAATTGCCAAAGAAGCGCGCCACCGGCATATCCATCCAGATCTGGTCGGCATAGGCCAGCAGTTCGTATGGCCGGTCGCCGATACCATTCCGGTCGCGGTCGAAACCCTGGTAATCGTCCCAGTAGTTGCCCTCCCAGAAGTTGCGCTCCATGGCGATGCTGCGGCCGGCACCGTAGCTGACGTGGGTCAGGTTGCCCTCGAAGACGTTGTCGGTCATGCGGTTGCCGCCGGTTTCGCTGTTGAAGGCAATGGCGATGCCGTTGTAGGCGAAGCGGTTGCCGCGAATCTCGATGGTGGTGTCGGGCTGGAAGGGCGAGAGATCGGAGCCGATGCCGACGGCACAGTAGATGA
>DASRXN010000147.1:0-6403 GCA_035654135.1 Rhodocyclaceae bacterium
CTGGCTGATGCCGGAAACACCGAGCAGGCCGGATTCCTTGTAGAGCAGCGTCTCCAGCGCCTTGGCGTCCATGCCCCGGTAGTCCATCAGGTAGAGCAGCACGCCGGGGTCCAGACTGCCGCTGCGGGTGCCCATCATCAATCCTTCGACGGCGGTGAAGCCCATGGTGGTGGCGACGCTGTGGCGGTTCTGCATGGCGCACATGGAGGCACCATTGCCCAGGTGGGCGACGATGACCCGACCGTCGGCTCTTGCCGGCAGATGGCCGGGCAGCGCGTGGGCGATGTATTCGTAGGAGAGCCCGTGGAAGCCGTAGCGGCGTACGCCTTCGGCCGTGATGGCGCGCGGCAGCGCGAAGCGCTGGGCGACTTCCGGTTGGCTGCGATGGAAGGCAGTGTCGAAACAGGCGACCTGCGGTATCCCCGGCAATGCCGCTGCCATGGCCTCGATGCCGGCCAGATTGTGCGGCTGATGCAGCGGCGCCAGCGGCACGAAACCGCGCAGGGTATCGATGGTTGCCGTATCCAGCACCATTGGCTTCGAATACTTCTCGGCGCCGTGAACCACGCGGTGGCCGACGCCGGCAATACGCCGACCTGCCGCGTGGGTGTTCAGCCAGTCGACCAGGAAGGCGAGTGCCGCGCGATGCGGGCCGTCGCCGGCGGCCAGTGTGAGATCGCCGTCATCGATGACCTGGCCGGCCCCGTTGCGGGCCTTGAGATGGGGTATGGCGCCAATGCCGTCGATCTGGCCAGCGAGTTCCGGTGTTTCCGGAATGGCCTGGCCGTCGGCAAAGAGGGCGAACTTGATCGAGGAGGAGCCTGCGTTGACAGTGAGGATGGCATCAGCCATTTTTTCAGGGCTTCTTTCGTTTGGCGTGGGCCACTGCGACGGCGATGGCGGTAGAGGCGGTGCGCGACTCGGCGGAGTCGGCGCGCGAGGTGAGCACGATGGGCACCCGGGCTCCGAGCACGATGCCTGCAGAGAGGGCGTCGGCCAGGTATTCCAGTTGCTTGGCGAGCATGTTGCCGGATTCGATGTCGGGCACCAGCAGGATGTCGGCGCGGCCAGCGACCGCCGAGCGGATGCCCTTGGTGCGGGCGGCGAATTCGGAGATCGCGTTATCGAAGGCGAGCGGGCCGTCGAGTATGCCGCCCCGGATCTGGTCGCGGTCGGCCATCTTGCATAGCGCCGCGGCATCGAGCGTGGCCTGCATTGTTGGCGTCACCATTTCGACCGCGGCGAGAATGGCTACCTTGGGCTCGGCGATGTGCAGCATGTGGGCAAGATCGATGGCGTTCTGGACGATGTCCACCTTGTCCTCCAGCGTCGGCTGGACGTTCACGGCGGCGTCGGTGATCAGCAGCGGCCGCGGATAGGTGGGTACGTCCATCATGAAGACGTGGCTGATACGGCGGTCGGTGCGCAGGCCGGTGGCCTTGTCCACCACTTCGGCCATCAGTTCGTCGGTATGCAGCGAACCCTTCATCAGCGCCGCCACTTCGCCCTCGCGCGCCAAGGCTACGGCTGATTCCGCCGCCGCGTGGCTGTGCGGCACATTGAGAATCCTGCAGCCGGTGAGGTCGAGCGTCAGCTGCTCGGCCAGCAAGCGGATCTTGTCCTCGGGACCAACCAGGGTGGGCAGAATGAGGCCGGCATCGCGGGCCAGGATGGCGCCCCGGAGCGACTCGGTGTCGCAGGGATGAACGACGGCCATGGCGATGGGGCTCAGCCCCTGGGTCATCGCGAGCACGTGTTCATAGCGCTCCTTCTTGGTCGCCGAGAGCCTGAATTCCGGCAGGGATGCCTTTGGCCGCCGGATCTTTTCGGTCGGTGCCAGCACCTCGGCGGTGCCGTGAATGACTTGCTCTCCGTCCTGGTTGACGCAGTTGCAAGCGAAGACGACGTGATGATTGTGGTCGAACTTGCGCTGGCACGCGACGGTAACGGTGATGGTGTCGCCGATGCGAACCTGGCGTGAGAAGTGCAGCGTCTGGTCGAAATACACTGTACCCGGGCCGGGAAACTGCGTGCCGAGCACGTTGGAAATCAGCGCGCCGCCCCACATGCCGTGGGCAACCACTTCGCGGAACTGCGACGAGCGGGCGTATTCCGGATCGACATGGGTCGGATTGAAGTCGCCCGACATGATGGCGAACATCTGGATGTCTTCGGGTCGTAATGTGCGCACCAGCACGGCGCTGTCGCCGACGGCAATTTCGGCGTAAGTCCGGTTTTCGATGACCTCGATGGTTTCCGTTGCGCTCATGGCCTGATCTCCCTGCATCCCGGTCGCCATTGTGGCGCCAGAGATGATGCAGCGCAATAACGCAGAGTCAGTCGTGGTCAGACGCCGGCAGGCCGGACGCGGGGCAGGCGGACGGTGAAAGTGGAGCCCGCGCCGACGGAACTGGTGACGGATACCGTGCCGCCATGGCGTTCGACGATGGTTTTGACGATCAGTAGGCCAAGTCCGACGCCGGACTGATCGGGCTGGTCCGGCCTGGCAATGCGGCCGTAGCGGGTGAATAATTTGCCGAGATGCTCGGCCGTAATGCCGCAACCTTCGTCGGCCACGTCGATTTCCACCCAGTCCGCGTCATCGTGCAGTGTCACTCGCACGGTCGTGCTGTCTGGGCTGTACTTGATGGCATTGCCGAGCAGGTTGGTCAATGCCCGGCGCAGCAAGGATTGGTCGCCAAGAACGATTGAGTCTTGACTGCCGACGTCCCGAACCAGGATCAGGATGTGCTTGCGTTCCGCCAGCGGCCAGATTTCGTCGGCGGCCTCTTGGGCCAGCGAAGACAGGTCGATTTCGCAGAAGTTGCGCGGGTCGACGGCCTCGGCCTTGGCGAGCCGAAAAAAATCGTCGGCCAGGTCGAGGGCGTTCTGGGCATAGCGTCCCACCTGATGCAGGCGCGGGTCGCCGCCTGGCCGACCGCCTCCGGCCTCGACCAGGGTAATGATCGATGCCAGGGGCGAGCGTATGTCATGGGATATGAAACGCATCGTGTCCTCGCGCGCCTTCTGGATGGCGCGTTGGCGCTCGGCGGCAGCGCGGACGATGGCGATGCGGTTCTCCACCGGGTCGATGCTCCGTTCGGCCGGTACGTTGTCGGTGGCGCCGGGCTCGATGTCGTGGAGTTGACGCAGCTCGGCGTCGATGAAACGCTGTGCCGCTTCCAGCCGACGCCAGCTCCAGAGCGGATAGGCAAGGGTGGCGCCGATCAGGATCGGGCTGGGCGGCAGCCAGAGGCGACCCCACAGAAGCAGCAGGATGACGCCGATGATGGCGGCCAGGCCAACGGCGGCCGACAGCAGCAAGCCATCGCGCGGCGACAGGTGCAGCAGTCCGAACATGAGGGCGACAATGGTCACGACGGTGATGGCCATCATGCCACCGGCGGACAGCGATTCGATGATGGCGCCGGTGCGCAGGGCGTCGAGCACCGTGGCGTGGATTTCCACCCCGGCCATCGAACGCCCCAGGCCGGACATGGGTGTTGGATAGATGTCGCCGAGGCCCGCCGCCGTGGCGCCGACCAGAATCAGCTTGCCGCGCAACTGCTCGGCGCCGATGGCGCCGCTGAGAACATCGACGTAGGACACGGTATTGTAAGTGCCCGGGGGGCCGGCGAAGCGGATATGCAGCCAGCCGTCCCGATTCCAGCCGGTACCGGGAGCGACGTCATCGGCGCGCGGGCTGGCGCGTGCGTAACGTGCCGCGGCGCCGGGATCGGCGACTTGCAGCAGCGCCAGCGCCAGTTGTGGGTAGCTGGCCTTGCCGGCGCCACCCCAGAGATAAATACTGCGAGCAATGCCATCGGCGTCGAGTTGCATTTCGATATGGCCGAGACCGGCGGCGGCCTTGGCGAACGGTTTGATCGGCCTGCCCTCGGTGAGCAGCCCCGGGCCGAGCGGGCGCTGGACGACGGGTAGCACCAAGCGGCCATTGCGGCGGATGGCATCGGCGAGAAGGCGGTCGCCTCTTGCGTCTTCGGCGTCGGCCTCGCTGAGGATGATGTCCATGCCCACGGCGGCAACTTCCGCCTGGGTCAGCTTGTCCAGCAACATGGCGTGGATGGCGCGCCGCCATGGCCAGCGACCCATGCGGGCCAGGCTCTCCTCGTCGATGGCGACGATGACGATATCGGCAGGCACCTGGCGCGAGCCGATCGACAGGCCGATGTCGTACAGGAGGTGGTCAGCGCGCCACAGCCACCCCTGCCAAGCCGTAAGCCCGGCGACGGCGACCAGAACCACGGTCACCAGCATCCATTCGGTCAGGGTGCGCCGGTGCAGCAGCATCGCTTATAGCACGGCGGGCAACAGCATGAGCAGCAGCCACCAGGGTGGCGGCGGTATCGGTACGTCGATCTTCTGCGGGCTGGTGAATGGGCCGACGAAACCATCGGCATCTGTCGCGCGCACACGCATGAAATAAGTGCCGCCATCGGGCCGGGCAATGGTCGTGGAAGCTTGATCGAGGCGCTGCTCGGTGACCAGATCGACGAACCCAGCGTCGCGGGCGAACTGGAACAGGAAGGTCTGGCCCGGCTCCGCCGACCAGGCGAAAGCCAGTTGCTGGTCACCGATCTTCGGCGGCTCCGGGTCTGCCGGCAGGGGCTTGAGGGTAAACCGTTGCGGGTCGCCCCACGGACCGGCGTCCCCGTCGGTACGGATGCTGCGGGCGCGCCAGTAGTACTCGCCGGGTGGCAGTCTCCGCGCCGGCATCACGACCGTGCCATCGACGCGGTCGATGTCGGCGATCAAGTTGGCGAACTTGGCATCGTTCGCCAATTGGACGCGGTATCGTGCCGCCTCAGTGCTGGCCGCCCACGACAATTCGGCCGATTCGCCGCGCAGCTTGATGCCGCCCACGGGCGACACGGCGAAGGGCGGTTCCGGTCGGGCCTTCAGCTTGAAGGCGAAGTCGGCATCGCGGCCTTCGAGGCTGCGCGCGTCGACGCCGCGTACGCGTAACGTGTAGTCGCCATCCGGCAGGTCGGCGAACTTCGCTTCGGGCCCGAAGCTCAGGCTTTCGGCAAGGACATGGCGCATTTCGGCGTCGCTGCCGACTTGTACGCGGTACTTGCCGGCGCCGGCCACTGGCGGGAATCCGAAGCGGACGATGGTCCGGTCCTGCAACTTGGGCAGGCCACCCAACTCGGGGGGTGGCAGCAGGGCTACCGGACCGGAAATCTTGCCGCCGGCCTCGGCGACCACGCCGAAGCCTGCCGGCACGGCTGCCGCCTTGCCCTTGTCGCCTGTGACGCCGACGGTACCTTCGGTGACTTCGGTCCGGCTCGACGCCGAGGTATCGTCGGCGCCGACACGGAACTCGGTGCCGCGCACGCCGATAGTGGCCGTGGGGGTGGTGACCGTGAATTTTGGCCGTGGTGCGGCAGTCTTGGTGACGATCGACTCGATGCGGCCACTGTCCAGGCGCAGGCGGGTCTCTAGTGCATCGGTATTCCGGTAGCGCGCCAGTTCCTCGACCTTGAGGCGGCTGCTCGGCTGCAGGACGAGCCGGGAGCCATCCACCAGTTCGATGGTGGCGAAGCTCTGCTCGCCGGTGGACAACTGGGAGCCACTGCCGATGGTGTTGCCAACCGCCACTGGCGTACCGCCGGCACGGACATCGCCCTTGATGGCGGTGATGCGCGCGGCGACCGGTTCGAGGCGCATGAGCGCGACGGGAATCCGTAGCACCGAGCCGGGGCGCAGGCGGTGCTCATCGGCAACGTTGTTCAGGCGCTTCACCCGCGTCCAGTCGCCCGGGTTCTGCAGCATGTCGGCGCCGATACCGATCAGCGTCTCGCCGGAACGAACGATGTGGCGGTAATCTTCGCCGGCCAGGGCGGACCCGACGCACAGGAGGCACGCAAGGACTAGCGGTGCAAGCAGGCGCCGTGGCAAAGGGACGAGGTTGGTCATGAGTGCGCTCGAGATGTCCATGGGATACCTTGCTGCAGGATGGGGAAGCAGCCGCGGGCGGATGTTAGCCCGATGGCTGGCCGGCAGGCCGGAATTAACAATGTTTTTCCTTGTTCTACCTTGCCGCGCCGGCAGCGGCGGGCACTTAGCCGGACCGTTCCACGCGTTCCAGCCGGTAACCGTAGTTATAGGCCGGGACGAGGCGGAAGCCGTTGGCGGGATACAGTTCGAGCTTCTTGCGCAGGCGGCTGACGTGAGTATCCAGTGTGCGGGTCGGGATCGCGGCATTGATGCCCCAGACCGCCTCCAGCAGATGGCCGCGGGAAAGCAGCCGGCCCAGGTTCTGGAACAGGAAGACGGCCAGGCCGAATTCCTTCTCTGTGAGGCTTTCCACCGGCGTGCCGTCGCGCAGGACGCGCCGGTGCTTCAGTTCCAGCCGGTAGGGCGACATGTCGATGACGTCATG
>DASRXN010000148.1:0-20873 GCA_035654135.1 Rhodocyclaceae bacterium
GCGCTATCCATGATCCTCTGGCTAGCCATCGCCTTCTACTGGATCGAAAGCTTTTACGCCCGCATGGAGGGCCTGCAGATGCTGGGTCTGCCGACGGCTGCGATAGGGGTACTGCTACCGATGGCCTTCCCTGGCCAACATCTCCTGGCCAACGCCGATTCCATTCAGTTCCGCGCCCACTTCCTGATCGCCATGCTGGCCTACAGTCTGTTTACTCTGGCGGCGCTGCATGCGGTGTTGATGGCTGTCGCCGAGAAAAGCCTGCATCGCGGTCGTCTCACGCCGCTCCTGGCCAGCCTGCCTCCGCTCCTGACGATGGAGGCCCTGCTATTCCGCCTGATCCATGTCGCTTTCGCGCTGCTGACATTGACCCTCGCTTCAGGCATCCTGTTCTCCGAATCGCTGTTTGGCAAGGCGCTGACCTTCAATCACAAAACGGTCTTCGCCATTCTTTCCTGGCTCATCTTCGCCCTCTTGCTGGCCGGGCGCCATTTCCGCGGCTGGCGTGGCCGCAAGGCCCTGCATTGGACTCTGGCGGGCTTCGTTGCCCTGTTGCTCGCCTACGTCGGCAGCCGCTTCGTGCTGGAAGTCATCCTCGGCCGACCGGCTTGACAGTCTCCGGCACGGCCGGAATACTCTGCTTCTCCTTCTTCCCGCCCGATCCGCTTGGACGACATACCGCTGACCGCATTAGGCTTCGTTCTGGCGGTCCTATTGGTTCTTTCCGGTTTCTTCGCCATGGCCGAGACAGCCATGATGGCGAGCAATCGCTACCGCTTGCGGGCCCTCGCTGAACAGAATCACCGAGGTGCGCAACTGACTTTGACACTGCTCGCGCAACCGGACAAGCTGCTCGGCGTCATCCTGCTGTTCAACACCCTTATAAACGCCGGCATCGCCACCTTGGCGGGCATCATCACCATCCGCCTGTTCGGTGAGGAGGAATGGGCCTTGGGTGCGGGAACACTGGTGATCTCCTTGCTGATCCTGATATTCGCCGAAATCACGCCGAAGGTGATCGGCGCCAGCTACGCGGACAGGCTTGCGGTCGGCTCCGCCTACCTGCTCACCCCGATTCTGGCGGCCAGCAAGCCAGTGGTGTCCTTCGTCAATATGTTCGTCGCCGGTCTGCTCCGCGTTTTCCGTCTCCGTCCATCGGACGCCCACGGCATGCAGCCCTTGTCGCCGGCCGAATTAAGGGTACTGGTACTGGAATCCGGCCAAAGCATTCCCCGTCAGCACCGGGACATTCTTCTAAATCTGTTCGAGCTGGAGCGGGTGACAGTCGAAGACATCATGGTGCCGCGGGGTGAAATGGAATTCATCGACATCGAAGCGCCGATCGCCGAAATTCAGGCACAACTGGCTACTAGCTACCATACCCGCCTGCCGGTGGTGGAGGGAGATCCCGGCAACGTTATCGGCATTCTGCATCAGCGGCGCCTGCTCTCCAGTATCCTGACCGGGCCGCTGGAAAGTGACTCGCTGCGCAGCCAACTCGTCGAAC
Source organism: Rhodocyclaceae bacterium (assembly GCA_035654135.1). Taxonomy (GTDB): domain Bacteria; phylum Pseudomonadota; class Gammaproteobacteria; order Burkholderiales; family Rhodocyclaceae; genus Fen-999. The sequence goes on from DASRXN010000148.1 coordinate 1,508, forward strand.
CCTACTTCGTACCGGCCGCCACACCAGTTTACGCTCAATTGCAGTTCTTCCGCGAAAACAGGCAGCGCCAAGGGCTCGTCGTCGACGAGTATGGTGAGCTCCTCGGTTTAGTGACACTGGAAGATATCATCGAGGAAATCGTCGGCAAGTTCACCACCAGCATGCCCGGCGCCACCGCGGAATTCGCATGGCAGGAAGATGGCACGACCCTCGTGGATGGAGGTCACAGTCTGCGGGAACTGAACCGCCTGCTCGGCCTCGATCTGCCGATGGACGGCCCGAAAACACTCAGCGGGTTGATCATCGAGCATCTGCAGGACATTCCCGAGGCCGATGTCTGTCTACGCATCGGCGAGGTAGCCATGGAAATCGTTCAGACCCAGGACCGGCGCATCAAGATCGTCAAACTTTTCCGGCCGCGGCAAGTGTAATTGGGCCGTTGTCACCAGTCTGCTCCATCTTTACAAACCCGCGTCGCACGGGCATTATCGACCGGATATGTACGCCGAAATGTGCGCCCTCGCAGGTAATCTTCGACGATGACAGTAGCAATTCCAGCCACTCTGAGCGGGCTGGCCCGTGCTCTCGTCCAGCAGGACCGGCTCAGGGAGGTCGAAGCGGAACGGATCGCCGCCGATGCCAAGCCGGAAACAGGAGGATTTGTCGGCCAGTTGATCGCCACCGGTCGCATGACCTCGCGCGAGATTGCCGCCTTCGCCGCGCAGACATTCGGCTATCCCCTGCTTGACCTGAACACCTTCGCCGACGCCCATCTTGCGCACGATGTCATCGATCGCCGGGTGATGCAGAATCATCAAGTACTTGCCCTCCTCCGCCGCGGTAACCGTTTGTCAGTGGCGCTGGCGGATCCAACCAATCTGCGTGCGCTGGATGAAATCCGTTTTCAGACTGGCATGGCAGTCGATCCCGTGGTGGTCGAAGCAGACAAACTGGCAGCCATTGTCGGCAAGCTGGCTGAAAAGCCTGAGACTTCGTTGCAGAACCTGATCGGCGACGATCTGAATCTCGAATTCGATGATGAGAACGCCGCTGACGTAGCGGCGGAAGCTGCGTCAACCGAGATCGACGATGCGCCTGTCGTCAAGTTCATCCAAAAGATTCTTCTCGACGCCATCAACGAAGGCGCGTCCGACATTCATTTCGAACCGTACGAGAAGTACTACCGAATCCGTTTCCGGGTCGACGGCGTTTTGAGGGAAGTTACCCAACCACCTCTGGTGATCAAGGAAAAGATTGCTTCTCGCATCAAGGTGATCTCCCGGTTGAATATTGCCGAGAAGCGGGTGCCACAGGATGGGCGGATGAAACTCGTGCTGTCGAAGAACCGTGCCATTGACTTTCGGGTCAGCACCCTGCCGACGCTGCATGGCGAAAAGATCGTGTTACGTATTCTCGACCCGACCTCGGCTACCTTGGGCATCGATGCGCTGGGCTATGAACCGGACCAGCGCGAGGCGTTGCTCAGCGCCATCAACCGTCCTTACGGCATGGTGCTGGTCACCGGCCCCACCGGCAGCGGCAAGACGGTATCGCTCTATACTTGTCTCAACATCCTCAACCAGCCCGGCACCAATATCTCGACCGCAGAGGATCCGGCAGAAATCAATCTCGCCGGCATTAACCAGGTCAATGTCGACGACAAGGCCGGCCTCACCTTTGCAGCAGCGCTGAAGTCCTTTCTGCGGCAGGATCCGGACATCATCATGGTTGGCGAAATTCGCGATTTAGAAACCGCCGAAATTGCCGTTAAAGCTGCACAGACAGGCCATATGGTTTTGTCAACGCTGCACACCAACGACGCGCCGCAGACGCTGACGCGCCTCATGAACATGGGGGTACCGACGTTCAACATCGCTTCCAGCATCATCCTTATCACGGCGCAGCGTCTGGCCCGGCGCCTATGCACGTGCAAGGTACCGATAACCGTGCCACGAGAAACCCTGCTCAATGCCGGCTTCGCCGAAGAGGATCTTGACGACAGCTGGCAACTCTACGGCCCAGGTCATTGCGACCGCTGCAAGGGCTCGGGCTACAAGGGCCGGCTGGGTATCTATCAGGTCATGCCCGTCTCGGAAGAAATCCAGCGCATCATCATGGCTAACGGCACGTCGCTCGACATTGCGGCGCAGGCGCACGCCGAGGGAGTGCGTGACTTGCGCCAGTCCGGCCTGCTCAAGGTCAAGCAGGGTGTCACCTCGCTCGACGAAGTGCTTGCCACCACCAACGAGTAGCGCGTCCACTTCAGAAACCGAAAGGGCAACATCATGGCGGCACCCAGGAAACCGGAAAAGAAAGATCTCGGTGTCAGGGAATTTAACTTCATCTGGGAAGGCAAGGACAAGACTGGCAAGGTGGTGCGCGGCGAAGCGCGCGCCGCCAGTGAGGCCGTGGTCAATACCACCCTGCGGCGCCAGGGGATCCTGCCGATCAAGGTCAAGAAGCAGTCCTTTCGCAAGGGCGGCAAGGTTGGCGAAAAGGACATCAGCCTGTTCACCCGGCAGTTGGCCACCATGCTGAAATCCGGCGTACCCCTGCTCCAGGCCTTTGATATCGTCGCCAAGGGCGCATCGAATACGGCTGTCGCCCGCTTGCTGATGGACATCAAGGCCGAGGTCGAAACCGGTTCAGCTCTGAACCAGGCTTTCCGCAAGCATCCGCTTCATTTCGATGCCCTCTACTGCAACCTGATTCAGGCTGGTGAACAGGCCGGCATCCTCGATTCACTGCTTGATCGACTGGCCACCTACAAGGAGAAAATCCTCGCCATCAAGTCGAAGATCAAGTCCGCGATGTTCTATCCCATTTCGGTGCTGGTAGTAGCCTTCATCGTAATGGCGGTCATCATGATTTTCGTGATTCCCTCCTTCAAGAACGTATTCACCAGTTTTGGCGCCGACCTGCCGGCGCCGACGTTGGTCGTCATTGCCATATCGGACTTCTTCGTCGCCAACTGGTACCTGATTTTCGGGGCACTTGGCGGTGGCTTTTATGCCTTCTTCTATTTTTGGAAACGATCCGTGCCAATGCAGATATTCATGGATCGGCTGGTCTTGCGCCTTCCTGTGTTCGGCGACGTGATCCGCAAGGCGACCATCGCCCGCTGGACGCGCACCTTGTCCACCATGTTTGCCGCCGGCGTGCCGCTAGTGGAAGCATTGACCTCAGTGGCTGGCGCGGCCGGCAACCATATTTACAAGATCGCTACGCAGCAGATCCAGAACGAGGTCAGTACTGGCTCAAGTCTTACGGTGGCGATGCAGAACACCAGCGTATTCCCAAGTATGGTGATTCAAATGGTGTCGATCGGCGAGGAGTCAGGTCAGCTTGATTCCATGCTGGGGAAGGTGGCCGACTTCTTCGAGACCGAAGTCGACGACGCCGTCGAGGGCCTGTCGAGCTTGATGGAACCAATGATCATGGTTGTTCTCGGCATCCTCATCGGCGGCATGATCATCGCCATGTATCTGCCGATCTTCAAGCTCGGCGCTGTAGTCTAGGAAAGTCGATGGAATCGATCCTGCTGCAGCCGGGCGGAGTGTTCGTCGCCACCTCGGTGCTCCTCGGACTCGCGATCGGCAGCTTCCTGAACGTCGTCATCCATCGGTTGCCGCGCATGATGGAACGTGATTGGGCAGCACAATGTGCCGAACTGCGTGGTGAGCCATTGGCGGAAGGCGAGCCCTTGTCCCTGGTGCGCCCGAGATCCCGCTGTCCTAATTGCAACCGGCAGATTCACGCCCTGGAAAATATTCCACTCCTGAGCTTCATCGTTCTCGGTGGACACTGCAAGGGCTGCGGAATGCCGATAGGCTGGCGTTATCCGATCGTTGAGGCATTGACGGGTCTTCTGTTTGGCCTGGTCGCCTGGCAGATTGGCCCCACCTTGGCAGCAGCCGGTGCCATGGCCTTCGTTGCCGCGATGATCGCTCTCACTTTCATCGATTTTGACACGCAACTACTGCCCGACGATATCACGCTGCCGCTGCTGTGGGCAGGACTGCTGTTGAACGTTTCCGGCACCTTCACAGATATCACCAGCGCGGTAAGCGGCGCCGCCGCCGGTTACTTGAGCCTCTGGGCCGTCTATTGGCTGTTCAAGCTGACGACCGGCAAGGAAGGCATGGGCTACGGTGATTTCAAGCTGCTTGCGGCCATTGGCGCCTGGCTTGGCTGGCAGGTCCTGCCGCTGACGATATTGATGTCATCCTTTGTCGGAGCGGTCGTCGGTATCACACTGATACTGTTTGCACGTCACGGCCGCAACGTTCCCATTCCGTTCGGCCCCTACTTGGCGGTGGCGGGGATCATAGCCCTGTTTTGGGGCAAGCCCTTGACCCAAGCCTATCTCGGCCTGCTATAACCGCTATAATTTGTCGCTTTTCCGGAGAAATCGATGCCCATCTACGCCTATCGCTGCAGCAGTTGCGGTCACGAGCAGGATGTCATGCAGAAGATGTCGGATGCGCAGCTGACCACTTGCCCAGAGTGCAAGGCGGAAACCTATAGCAAACAGCTGACCGCGCCCGGTTTTCATCTGAAGGGAAGCGGCTGGTATCAGACCGACTTCAAGGGCGGCGCCAAGCCTGAAGCTAAGAGCGACAATCCGCCACCCTGCCAGGGCGGTAACGGCTCCTGCGCCTGTCATTGATTGCCCCGGCTCGTGAGTAAGCCCTTAAGAAAATACTTCATCACCGGCCTGCTGATCTGGATTCCTCTGGCCATCACAGTCTGGGTACTGGCGCTGATCGTCCGGACGATGGACCAGTCGCTGCTCCTGCTGCCGGCAGCGATCCGGCCGGAAACACTCTTGGGCATCTACATCCCGGGCATCGGTGCGCTGATGACGATCATGGTGGTGCTGCTCACTGGGCTGGTGACAACCAACATTGTCGGCCAGCGCATGGTGCGGTTCTGGGAAGCGCTGCTGGCGCGAATTCCGGTCGTAAAATCGATCTACTACAGCGTCAAGCAGATCAGCGACACGCTGTTTTCCGGCAACGGCGAGGCATTCCGCAAAGTCTTACTGATTCGCTACCCGCATCCCGAAGCGTGGGCGGTCGCCTTCTTGACGGGCACGCCCGCAGAAGAAGTCGCCCGGCTAAACGGCGATGACCTGGTAAGCGTGTTCATTCCCACGGCACCCAGCCCGGTCAATGGATTCTTTTTCTTCGTCAGAAGACGCGATACCATCGAACTCGACATGAGCATCGACGATGCCCTGAAGTACATCGTTTCAATGGGCGTCGTGGCTCCGTCGATGCACGACGCCAATCTTGTCGGTCGCGCCCAAAACGAATAATTCGGGTCGCCCACGCGCCCGCCTAGCCTGAAAGCTCCAAGATGCGAACTCATTACTGCGGCGAACTCAACGCCGGGCATATCGACCAGATCGTTACCCTCTGCGGCTGGGCGCACCGCCGCCGCGACCACGGCGGCGTCATCTTCATCGACCTGCGCGACCGCCAAGGATTGGCCCAGGTGGTCTGCGACCCCGATCGCCCCGAGATGTTCGCCGTCGCCGAATCGGTCCGCAACGAATTCGTTCTCAAGGTCACCGGCAAGGTGCGCCGCCGGCCGGCCGGCACCGAGAATGCCAACCTCCCATCGGGCGAGGTCGAGATCCTCTGCCATGAGATGGAGATCCTGAATGCTGCTGCCACGCCACCTTTCCAGCTCGACGACGAGAATCTCTCCGAGCATGTAAGGCTGGTGAACCGTGTCATCGACCTGCGCCGGCCGCAGATGCAGAAGAACATGATGTTGCGCTACAAGGCTGCCATGTCCTTCCGCCGCTTCCTCGACAACCGCGGTTTCATCGACATCGAGACGCCGATGCTGACCAAGAGCACACCGGAAGGTGCACGCGACTACCTGGTGCCATCGCGCGTCCATCCCGGCCAGTTCTTCGCCCTGCCGCAATCGCCGCAGCTGTTCAAACAGTTGTTGATGGTTGCCGGCTTTGACCGCTATTACCAGATTACCAAGTGCTTCCGGGACGAAGACCTGCGCGCCGATCGCCAGCCCGAGTTCACCCAGGTCGATATCGAGACGTCGTTCCTCGACGAAACACAGATCACCGCGCTGATGGAGGAGATGATCCGTCATGTCTTCAAGGAAGCGCTCGCGGTCGAGCTGCCAGCGCCCTTCCCGCGCATGACCTACGCCGAAGCCATGCGCCGCTTCGGTTCTGACAAGCCGGACCTGCGCGTGACCCTCGAACTCGCCGAGGTTACCGATGCGGTCCAGGATGTCGCATTCAAGGTCTTTTCCGGCCCAGCCACCAGCGGCGGCCGCGTCGCGGCGCTGCGCATCCCTGGTGGCGCCTCACTCTCGCGCGGCGAGATCGACGGCTACACCGAGTTCGTCAAGATCTACGGCGCCAAGGGGCTCGCCTACATCAAGATCAACGATGCCACCAAGCTCAACGAGGAAGGATTGCAGTCGCCTATCGTCAAGAACCTCCACGAGGCTGCGCTGAAGAACATCATGGCGCGTACTGGCGCCCAGTCCGGCGACCTCATCTTCTTCGGGGCCGACAAGACCAAGATCGTCAATGACGCCATGGGCGCGTTGCGCATCAAGATCGGACACGAAAAGGGCTACCTCAACGGCAAGGCCTGGGAGCCGCTTTGGGTGGTCGATTTCCCGATGTTCGAATACGACGACGAAGACAAGCGCTGGACCGCCTGCCACCACCCCTTCACCTCGCCAAAGGACGGTCACGACGAGTTGATGAAGACAAATCCGGGCGAATGCCTGGCCAAGGCCTACGACCTGGCGCTGAACGGCTGGGAAATTGGCGGCGGCTCGGTGCGTATCCACAAGGCCGACGTGCAGGCGCGCGTATTCGAAGCGCTCGGTATCGGCGAGGACGAGCAGCGGTTGAAGTTCGGTTTCCTGCTCGACGCTCTCAGATATGGCGCGCCGCCACATGGCGGACTGGCGTTCGGCCTCGACCGCATCGTCACCATGATGACCGGCGCCGAGTCGATCCGCGATGTCATCGCCTTCCCGAAGACCCAGCGCGCCCAGTGCCTGCTGACCGACGCGCCATCGGGCGTGGACGAAAAGCAGTTGCGCGAGCTACACATCCGCCTGCGGCAGAAGATCGAAACCCAGATTGACGTCGGCAAGGGCTGATATGGCGCGGCTGCTTCTCATCCTTTGGTTGGCGATCTGCGCGTTCCCGGCCGCCGCCGCGGAGGACGTTGCCGTCCGCGATCTGCCTCCCGAGGGACAACAAACGCTGCGCCTGATCGAAAATGGCGGTCCCTTCCCCTACCGGCGCGACGGAGTGGTGTTTGGCAACTTCGAAAAGCGCCTGCCGCTCCGGCCGCGCGGTTACTATCATGAATACACGGTACCGACACCGGGCGCGCGGACCCGCGGCGCCCGGCGAATCATCACCGGGCACGGCGCTCCCGGCAATGTGAGCAAGGCCGAGTACTACTACACTGACGACCACTACCGAACCTTCCGGCGGATCAGGCAATGAGTGACGTTCATCTGCAAACAGTCCTGGCGGACACCGACAAGGCCGGCGTCTATCATCTGCCACACATGGACAAGAAGCGGGTCGTGGAAGCCGCCAAGGACAACGGCTTTGCCGTCTTTCGCGTCGACCTGGCCAAGGCGGGCAGCAAAGACGAGTTGCTCGCCATCATCAGCAAGGCGCTGAAATTTCCCGAGTGGTTCGGCCACAATCTGGACGCCCTGGCAGACTGCCTGGCCGACATGGCGTGGCAGCCGGCCGACGGCTACCTGATGCTGCTCGAGCACTGCGACGGTATCCACAGCAAGGCCGAAGCTGACTTTCTCGCGACGCTGCAAGTTTTCGAGCAAGCCGCCAACGAATGGCGCGACGAAGAAGTCGCCTTCTGGTGCCTGGTCGAAATGCAAGCCGACGGGATTGCGTGGCTGCCTACGGAGCCGTGAGCTTCAAGACACCGGTTTCCGTCCTCGTCATCATTCATACGCCAGCACTCGACATTCTGCTGCTCGAGCGCGCCTCCCATCCCGGCTTCTGGCAGTCGGTCACTGGCAGCCGGGAGGGTGACGAAGCGCTGCTCGAAACTGCCGTGCGGGAGGTTGGCGAGGAAACCGGCATCGCCGTCTCACCCGGGCAACTCCTGGACTGGCGGTTGTCCAACCGCTTCGAGATCTTCCCTCAATGGCGCACCCGCTACGCCGAAGGCGTGACGCATAACACCGAGCACGTCTTCAGCCTGTGCATTAACGAGCAGCCGATCCGGATCTCGCCGGACGAGCACCTTGGCTGGCGCTGGCTGCCCTGGCGCGAAGCGGCAGCTGCCTGCTTCTCCTGGACCAACCGCGACGCTATTCTGATGCTGGCGCCTGTTCCTGGACGGTCAGCGCGGCCTTGAGGCAATCCGGGCATAGGCAGTCCCCGAGCGCGGGATCGACGAAAATCAGCCGTGGCAGCACGCTGCACCAGCAGCCTGCGCCCGACTTGGCACCACACTCGAAGCTTGCGCCGCAACGCGGGCAGCTCTTTTTCTCCACTGGGTTGTCGCGCGTCAAATCGGCCACTTGAATTCTCCGGCACGAGACCTATTTTCGGGATGAGGCAAGCAAGACTGCCGATCCAAATTGCATTCGACAGGAGGATATTATGGCTAATCTGACCCGTTACGACCCCCTTGACGACTTCTTCCGTGGTTTCTTTGTCCGGCCGGTGGAGATGGGCGCTGCGATGGATGCGCCGACGATCAAACTCGACGTCAAGGAGCAGGAGAAGTCATTTGTTGTGCACGCCGAAATGCCTGGCATCAAGAAGGAAGATATTCACGTCACGATCGACGGGCCGACGGTTGCCATCAGCGCCGAGCGCAAGCAGGAAAAGGAAGTAAAGGAAGGCGAGCGCGTATTGCGCACAGAGCGCTATTTCGGCAAGGTATCCCGGAGCTTCCAACTCGGTCAGGAAGTAGACGAGGCCACCGCCTCGGCCAAGTTTGCCGATGGCGTGCTTGAACTGACGCTGCCGAAGAAGGCCGCAGCTCAGACGAAGCGTCTGACCATTGATTGATTGCATGGTGACCATCAGGAACGGGGGCTGCGGCCCCCGTTTTTCGTTGCGCCGACGGCGGGTAGAATGCGGCCAGGCATCAACCCGACCCGTCAGGCCATGAACCAGATCACGACAGACAACCTGCCCGCCGCCACCAAGGCCAAGATACTTGGCGAAGCGCTGCCCTACATCAAGCGCTTCTTCGACAAGACCATCGTCATCAAGTACGGCGGCAACGCCATGACCGACCCGACGCTGAAGGACTGCTTCGCGCGCGACGTGGTGCTGTTGAAGCTGGTCGGCATGAATCCGGTGGTCGTACATGGCGGCGGTCCGCAGATCGAGGACCTGCTCAAGCGCGTCGGCAAGCAGGGCACTTTCGTCCAGGGCATGCGCGTCACCGACGAGGAGACCATGGACATCGTCGAGATGGTGCTCGGCGGCCAGGTCAACAAGGAAATCGTCAACCTCATCAACCAGGCCGGCGGCAAGGCGGTCGGCCTGACCGGTCAGGACGGCAACTTCATCCGCGCCAAGAAACTGCTGCTGCCGAACAAGGACAACCCGGCGGAACTGATCGACATCGGCCAGGTCGGTGAGATCACCAAGATCGATCCTTCGATCATCTCCTTCCTCGACAGCGGCGACTTCATTCCGGTGATCGCGCCGATCGGCGTCGGTACGGACGGAGACACGTTCAACATCAATGCCGACGTCGTTGCCGGCAAGGTGGCCGAGGTCCTCGGCGCCGAGAAGCTGGTGCTGCTGACCAACACGCCAGGCGTGCTCGACAAATCCGGCAAGCTGCTGACCGGCATCACGCCCAAGGACATCGACGCCATGGTCGAGGACGGCACGCTGTCGGGCGGCATGCTGCCCAAGATCGGCTCGGCGCTGGATGCAGCCCGCAGCGGTGTGCGCAGCGTCCATATCATCGACGGCCGTGTCGAACATGCCCTGCTGCTGGAAATTCTCACCGACGAAGGCGTCGGCACGCTGATCAAGTCGAAATAAGATGAAAGCGACCGCCAAGCCCGGCGAGAAAAAGCTGCTGATTCTGCAAACCATTGCCCACCTGCTGGAATCTCCGGCCGGCGACAAGGTTACGACAGCGTTGCTGGCCAGGAAACTGGACGTCTCGGAAGCAGCCCTCTACCGCCATTTCGCCAGCAAGGCGCAGATGTTTGAGGGTCTGATCGAATTTATTGAATCGAGCCTGTTTGCCGTCATCAATCAGATCGACACCGACGAGGAAAGCGGTCTGCGCCAAGCGGAATTGACGATGGTCACACTGCTCGCCTTCGCCCAGAAGAACCGGGGGCTGACGCGGGTGCTGATCGGCGATGCATTGGTGCACGAGAACCCGCGCCTGCAGGAGCGCATCAACCAGTTGCTGGACCGGGTCGAGGCCTCGCTGAAGCAATCGCTGCGAATTGCCGCCACCCAGGGCGCGCTGCCGGAAAACCACGATTTCGCCGCACATGCCGACGCCCTGGTCTGCCACGCCATTGGCCGCTGGCACCGCTTCGTCAAGAGCGGCTTCAAGGATGATACGCTGGCCGCCTGGCCGGCGCAGTGGCAGCTACTTGCGCGCTAAGGCTTCCGCGGCCTCAATGGCAAAGTAGGTCAGGATGCCGTCGGCGCCGGCGCGCTTGAAACAGAGCAGTGCCTCCAGCATGCAGGCATCGTGGTTGAGCCAACCATTGACTGCCGCGGCCTTGAGCATCGCGTATTCGCCGCTCACCTGGTAAGCATAGGTCGGCACGCCAAACTCGTCCTTCACCCGACGGACGATGTCCAGATATGGCATGCCAGGTTTCACCATCACCATGTCGGCGCCTTCGTCGAGATCGAGGGCAACTTCCCGCAGCGCCTCGTCGGAGTTGGCAGGGTCCATCTGGTAGGTGTACTTGTTGCCCTTGCCCAGGTTGCCCGCCGAACCTACCGCGTCGCGGAAAGGACCGTAGAAGCTGGAGGCGTACTTGGCGGAATAGGCCAAGATGCGGGTATGGATGAACTTTTCCGCGTCCAGCGCCGCGCGCACGGCACCGATCCGGCCATCCATCATGTCGGAGGGGGCGACAACGTCGGCACCGGCATGGGCATGAGAAAGCGCCTGTTTGACCAAGGCCTCGATGGTCTCGTCGTTGAGCACGTAGCCGGTCGGGTCATCCGGGTCGATGAGGCCATCCTGGCCATGGCTGGTATAGGGATCAAGGGCCACGTCGGTAATAACGCCAAGCCCGGGAAATTCCTTCTTGAGCCTTGCGACGACAGTGGGTACTAACCCACTTGAATTCCAGGCTTCTTCGGCGCCAGCCGACTTCTTCGCCGGCTCGATGACCGGAAACAGGGCCAAGGCGGGAATGCCCAACTTCGCGGCCCGCTCGGCCACCGGCAGCAGCCGGTCCAAACTGACCCTCTCGACGCCCGGCATCGACGCGACGTTTTCCGTCCGACCCTGCCCGTCGAGGACAAATACCGGGTAAATGAAGTCGTTCGGGGTCAGGACATTCTCCTGCATCAGGCGGCGGGAGAAATCGTCCCGGCGCATGCGGCGCATGCGGGTGGACGGAAATGCACCTTTTTGGTTCATGGCACTCTCGCAAATTTTCCTGTGGAACTTTCTCTGGCAACCCCAATCATACGTTGCGGATGGCTTTCGGCCATCCCCCGCTTCACCTCCCTGAGCGGGTGCCTTAACCCCATTAAGGCATTTTGCCCCCGGCTTCTCCCCTTTAGCCGGGGGCTTTCTTTTGGCCCGGCCAAAAGAAAGCCCTCTTAGAAGGGATTATCCAGCCAAGCAGCGATCACCTTCTCCGCCTCATCCATGCCTGTCTTCTTGAGGCTGGAAAACAGTTGGGCGGTGACAGGCGAACCAGCGTTCGCTACCTCGGCCTGCACATCCTTCAGTATTTTTGCCTGTTCCTGGCGGGTCAACTTGTCGGCCTTGGTGAGCAGGCAGTGGATCGGCTTTCCGGTCGGACCGAACCAGTTGATCATCTGCCGGTCGAGTTCCGTCAGGGGTCGGCGGGCATCCATGATCATCACAAGACCGGCAAGTTCCTGCCGGCGGGTCAGGTAGTGCTCCAGGAGCCCCTGCCATTGCTTTCTGATGTTGATGGGCACATCGGCATAGCCATAGCCAGGCAGATCGACCAGCGCCGCTCCGTTTCTCAGGCGGAACAGGTTGATCAACTGCGTCCGGCCCGGCGTCTTGGAAACGAAAGCCAGACGCGTGTGGCGGACCAAGGTATTAATGGCGGAAGATTTCCCGGCATTGGAACGGCCGGCGAACGCAATTTCAGGGCCTGTCGCCGGCGGCAAATCTTGGGGCTTCGCGACCGAGATCTCGAAGACCGCGTGGCGGAACAAGGACATGGCTGGGCTGCAGGAGTGCGAAAGGCGGATTAATTGGGTTAGAATAGCATGTTTACAAATCCAACCCGGACTGCCCAGGAGTTCCCAAGAATGAAGCGTTCGCTGATGTTGCCCTCGCTGATGACCGCCATGCTGGCGGCCGCCGCCATCGCCAATGCCAACGAGCCCGCCAAGGTTGCCTACAAGGCAGACCCGGCCAAGGGGCAAGTAATTGCCTCCACCGTTTGCGTGGCCTGCCACGGCGCCGATGGCAACAGCCCGGTCTCGGCGAACCCGAAGCTCGCCGGCCAGCACGCGGACTACCTCTTCAAGCAGATGAAGAACTTCAAGGCTGCCGACGGCAAGCAGCCGGAACGCGTCAACCCGATCATGAACGGCATGATTGCCGCCTATACCGAGGAGCAGATGCGCGACCTGTCGGCCTATTTCTCGGCGCAAACCCAGAAGGGCGAACAGGCCAAGAACCGCGAGACAATCGAGACCGGCCAGAAGCTCTATCGCGCCGGCAGCATCGCCAAGGGCCTGCCTGCCTGCGCCGCCTGCCACGGCCCCGCAGGCGCCGGCATTCCCGCCCAGTTCCCGCGCATCGGCGGCCAGTTCCCCGAATACATCGAGACGCAGTTGAAGGCGTTCCGCGACGAAGCCCGTGCCAACGACCCGAACAAGATGATGCGCATGATCGCCATCAAGATGACCGACGCGGAGATCAAGGCCGTTTCCGACTACGTCGCCGGCCTGCGCTGACCTCGTTCCGCATCGAGCAACAAGGGTGGCGCGGCCACCCTTTTTCTTTTCCGGAAACTTGCCGGCTGTGTAGCTGGTCGAAAACGGGTCATGATCATGGAACGACACATCCCCGCCGCCCGGCGCATTCTCTTTCTTCTCTGCCTGCTGCCACTGGCGTATTACGGCTGGGAACTCTGGCAGGACAATCTCGGCGCCAACCCCATCGAGGCCTTTACGCGCGGTTTGGGCACCTGGGCGCTCAATCTGCTGTTCATCACCCTCACTGTCACGCCGCTGCGCCGCCTGACGGGGTGGACGTGGTTATTGCGCCTGCGGCGCATGCTCGGCCTGTTCGTCTTCTTCTACGCCTGCCTGCACCTCACCACTTACCTCTGGCTCGACCAGTTCTTCGACTGGAGCGCCATCGGCAAAGATATCGTCAAGCGGCCATTCATTACGGCAGGAATGATCGCCTTCGCCCTGCTCGTGCCGCTGGCGGCTACCTCGAACAAGGCCATGATCCGCCGTCTTGGCGGCCGGCGCTGGCAGGAACTGCATAGGCTGGTGTATCCGCTGGCGATGATCGCCGTGCTTCACTACACGTGGATGGTAAAGCTGGATGCGAGTCGCCCGGCGGCCTATGGCGCCCTGCTCGCCGTCCTGCTGGGCATGCGCCTCTGGTGGCACTACGAGGAACTACGGCGACAGCGGCCCGCCGCGCCTGCCCTTTTCCCCCAGGTGAAGGGGCGCATCATCCCCATCATTCCCCGCCGCTGAAATCCTTGCGCAAGCGCGCTTTCTGCCGAGCACGCGAGGCGCGCTTGTCGACACGCTGGTGCGGGCCGCCTTTCTTGAGAATTGGCGCGATGGCCAGCGGGTTGCGACGGCTGATTTTCCGCTGTTTCGCGCGTTTCATGGCGTTGCAAACCGGATGATGGCACGCCCGTCGGCCGCAATCTTCGGCTCGGCCTTCCAGGCGTGACCAAAGACGATCTCGAAACTGGCCGGTAATTTCCCTGCCGCATCGCACTGCCAACGGCCAAACACGCGCCGCCACTGGCGCCAGCCCATATTGCCGAGCAGCCCGGCGCGCACGCCCAGCCGGCGCTGGTCGGCAAGCAACTGACGCGGACTGCGGTAGGCGAGTGTGATTGTCTCCATGTCCATCACCGGGTCGGCGAAACCCGCCGCCACCAGCATGTCGCCGATATCGTGCATGTCGAGGAAGCTGCGCAAGGACGTGGCGCCGGCCGCGCGCAATTCCTTCAGCGTATCCGGGCCGAGCATGGCGAAGGTGAGCAATCCACCCACCGCCAGCACGCGATGGAGCTCCCGGAAGGCGGGCAGCGGATCGTCGAGCCAGTGCAGCATCAGGTTCGACCAGACGAGGTCCAGGCTGTTGGCCGCCAGCGGCAGGCCACGTACGTCGGCATTGACGAGGCGCGGTACCTTGCCTCGCAGGCGCTGCATGACTGAAGCGTGTTGCCGCATCGACAGCAGCATGGGTCTGGCGAAGTCGATGGCCAACGGCAAGGCCCGCGGATAACGCCGCTGAAGTTCGCGCACGCCGTCACCGGTGGCGCAACCGATGTCGGCGACGTGCCGCGGCGCAAGTCTTACGTAATCGAGCCGCGCCGCCATGCGCGCGCCCACCTCCCGCGCCAGCACGGCTGCCTCGTCGTAGGAAGCCGCGGCGCGGGCGAAGTCTTGGCGCATTACACCGGCCGCAAGCCCAGGCGTTCGAACAGGGCCTCGTCGCGAGCTGCCTCGGCGTTGCCCGTGGTCAGCAGTTTGTCGCCGTAGAAGATTGAATTGGCGCCGGCGAGGTAGCAGAGCGCCTGCAGTTCGTCCGACATCTCCTGCCGCCCGGCCGACAGACGCACCCAACTCGTCGGCATGGTGATGCGCGCGGCGGCAATGGTGCGCACGAACTCGAAGGGATCGAGCGGTGGCGCGTTTTCCATCGGCGTACCGGGAATCGCCACCAGGTGGTTGATCGGCACCGACTCCGGCGGCGGATTCATGGCGGCCAGCTGAGCGATCAGCGAAGCGCGCACGCGCCGGCTTTCACCCATGCCGATGATGCCGCCACAGCAGATCTTCATGCCGGCCGAGCGCACCTTCGTCAGCGTATCCACCCGTGCCGACTGGCTGTGGGTGGTCACCACCTGGTCGTAGAATTCCGCGCCGGTGTCGAGGTTGTGGTTGTAGTAATCGAGGCCGGCGGCGGCGAGCTTCTCCGCCTGGCCTTCGCCGAGCAGGCCGAGCGTCAGGCACGCTTCCATGCCGAGACCCTTGACCTCGCGCACCATCTCGATCACCTGGTCGAGGTCGCCCTCCTTCGGCCCGCGCCAGGCGGCGCCCATGCAGAAACGGCTGGCGCCCTTCTCCTTCGCCGCCCTGGCCGCGACCTTGACCTGCTCCAGCTCCAGCAGCTTCTCGCGTTCGATGGTGCCGCGCCGGGCCGACTGCGAGCAGTAGCCACAGTCCTCGGAGCAGCCACCGGTCTTGATCGACAGCAGCGTCGAGCGCTGCACGGCATTGGCGTCGAAGTGCTGGCGATGCACCTGCTGGGCGCGGAACATCAAGTCGGCGAACGACAGTTCGAACAGTGCCTGCACGGCCTCCGTGGTCCAGGTGGGGAGCGCTGGCACGCTCGGCTGCGGCTGTTTGGCAGTTGCGACAGTCATCGGCGGAATCTTTGGCAGAATGGGAGCCGGATCATCCGCGAAGGAGCAGGGCTTGTCAATTTGGTCGCCGATCCTGGCGAAGTTGCTGCCGCAGGACTGCCTGCTTTGCGGCGCGAGGTCGGGCGCAGACCTGCTCTGCGCCGCCTGCCGGGAAGAGCTGCCCGGACTGCCGGAACCGGCCTGCCCGGTCTGCGCCGAGGCTTCGCCTGGCGGGATGGTCTGCGGTGCCTGCCTGAAAACCCCGCCCCACTTCGACGTCACCTTCGCGCCCTTCCGCTATGCCTTCCCTGTCGACAAACTGATCCAGTCGCTCAAATACCAGCACCGTCTCGCCACCGCTGACTTTCTGGCGTCGGCAATGCTCGCCGGACCGCGGCCAGCCGGCGACCTGATCGTTCCCCTGCCGCTGTCGGTACCGAGATTGCGTCAGCGCGGTTTCAACCAGGCGGTCGAAATTGCCCGCCTGCTGGCAAGGACAATCGGCCTGCCGCTGCAACTGTATGGCTGCACGCGAAGCCGCGACACCGTGCCACAGGCCACGCTGCCCTGGAAGGAACGGCACAAGAACGTCCGTCACGCCTTCGAATGTGCGGTCGACTTGTCAGGTAAATCGGTGATCGTGGTCGATGACGTCATGACCACCGGCGCCACGCTGAACGAGTTCGCCGGCACGCTCAAGGCGCACGGCGCGGCACGCGTGACCAACTGGGTGGCAGCGAGAACCTTGCGCGACTAACGCAGGTGCTGGTCGACGGCGGCGGCCAGTTCAGGCGACAACGAACCGAGGTCGCGAGCCCTGAGGAAAGCCGCGCGGGCTTCCTCGTTACGGCCGAGCTTCTCCAGCAGCAAGCCGTGAAAGGCCAGATAGTCCGGGCTGCGCTCGCCGTGAACGGCATGGCGCGCCATGGTTTCCTGGGCTTCGGCAACCTGCCCCTGTTCGACCTGCAGGCGCGCCAGGATCATTGCCCAGCCCGGCTGAGCCGCATTCAGCGTCAGCCCCTCGGCCACCACGGCCTGCGCTTCCGCCCAGCGGCGCTGCTCCATGAGAAGGCTCAGCAGCGCCTGCCGCGCGGCAATATGTCGCGGCTCCGCACGCAGCGCGGCCTCGAAGCCCATCAAGGCCTCATTCGATCTTCCCTGGCGGAAGGCGACCAAGGCCAGGCGGTATTCATCGTCCGCCGTACCGCCTGCCACCGGTGCACGTGGCTGCTTGTCGATGCTGGCAGCGGGGACAGGCGCCGCTGGCGCCTGCGCCGACACGGCGGCCTCGGCTTCCGGCTTCACGGCGGGGACCGGCATCGGTGGAACCACCCTGAGGCCGGGATCGAGATGCAGCGATTCGACCTTGACCGGCGAGGCAGTCTCACCCGGCATCGGCACTACCAGAGGCGGCATGGCCATTACCACCGGTGCCCGCGGCGGTACGGGCGCAGCTTGCTCGGCGTGTCGCGACGGCTGACTTTGCAGCCAGGCCCAGACTCCGACCGCGCCTAGCATGACCCCTGGCAGCGTTAGCAGCAACGGCCGCCACGGAAAGCGCCGCTCGGGCGGCAGCGCCCGTACCTGGCCGGTCAGTCCCGCCCGCTCGGCGGCGGAGGCCTGCCGCTGGTCGAGATCGCGCAGCATCTTGTTGATCAGGCTCACGCCAGGCTCCAGAAATTCGGCCAGCCGCCTTTGCGTGCGCCTTCGGTATCGCGCGCCGCTGCACGCACATGGCGCAGGCGAACCTGGTCGCCACCCTCACCGAAAGCGGCAAGCATGGCCTTGTGTGCCAGGATGTTGACCAGCCGCGGCATGCCGCCCGAATGGCGGAACAGCGCCCGCCGTGCCGGACCGGAAAAGAGCCGGCCGCCATGGTAGCCGGCAACGCGCAACCGATGCTCGACATAGGCGCCGAGTTCGCTGCGCTTCAGACCCGGCATGCGGAAGTGAAAGACGATGCGCTGGCGCAGTTGCCGCACCGAAGGCTGCTCGAGTTTCTCGTCGAGTTCCGGCTGACCGAACAGGACGATCTGGATCAGCTTGCGCTTTTCCGTTTCCAGATTGGAAATCAGGCGCAGCGTTTCCAGGGTCGGGATCGGCATCGTCTGCGCCTCGTCGATGCACAGCACGGCCGTCTTGCCCTGTTCGGCCAGTGTCAGCAGCCGGCGGTTGATGCGCTTGACGATGTGCACGGCGTCGTCGGCACCGCTGTCCGTTCCCAGTTCTTCCGCAACTTCCTGCAGCAGGGCCGTGGCATCGACCTGCGGATTCGGCACGTAAGCCGCCACGCAATCGTCGCCCAGGGTGGCCAGGAACCGACGGCAAAGCAGCGTTTTGCCGGTGCCGACCTCGCCGGTTATCTTGACGAAGCCCTCGCCGCCGCGCACTGCCAGCAGCAGCGTGTTCAAAGCCTCTTGGTGGGATGCGGCGGAATAGACGAACTGGGTATCCGGGGTGATGCTGAACGGGAGCTCGGTCAGCCCGAAGTGGCCCAGGTACATTCGGCTAGCGGTCCGCGGGCATGAATGCGCGCGGGTCGAGTTCGCGCATCCGCTCGCCTGTCTGCTCGATGTCGCGCAACCAGGGCCGATCGTCGCCGATCACGGTCGGCTTGATCAGAATCACCAGTTCACGCTTGCTGCCCGAGTTGGCGCGCTGACCGAACAGCAGACCCAGGCCGGGCACATTGCCGATGCCCGGCATCTGGTTGCGGTCCTGGGTCTGATTCTGGGTCATCAGGCCGCCGATGGCGACAATGTTGCCGCCGCGAACCCGGACGATGCTGTCCGTTTCATTGACGCTGCTGGAGGCCAGCGGCAACGTAAACTGACCGAGCGTGGCGCCAAGGTTGATCTGCTTCTCCTTTTCCTGCACCACGCTGACTGCCGGATGGACATGCAGGACGATGTTGTTGTCCTCGTCGATCTGCGGCGTCACGTCAAGGGAAATACCCGAGAAGTAGGACTGCAAGGTCAGGGTCGGTGTGCTCACCGAGCCGGTGGTGGTCGATGTGGTGGTGGTGGTGATGTTGGTGACGAAAAGATCGTCGGTGCCGACCTTGAGCACAGCCTTCTGGTTGTTGAGGGTGGCGATGCGCGGACTGGACAGGACCGTGACGGTGCCCTGGCCTTCGAGGAAGTTGAGCAGCGCGGCGAAATTCGAGGTTTGCAACGCCAGGCCAATGAATCCCTTGCCCAGAGCGGTCGCGGCTACCGAGCCAAGCTGGCCGGGCGTAACCATGACCGTGCCATTACCTGAAATTAGCTGCGTACCGGCCCCTCCCGACGCCGCCGCCAGGCTGGTGCCCGGCGCCGCGATGCCGGCGGCGCTTTGACTGTTCGGGCCACTCCTGAACGCTGCCCAGTTGATGCCGGCCTGGAATTGCTCGCTGAGAGTGACGTCGAGAATCTTCGCTTCCAGCATGACCTGCCGGTCGACGATGGTCTGCGTGGCCCGCAGGTAGGCTTCCACCTGGCGGATCTCGCGCGGCAGAGCGCTCAGGACGATGATGCCCGATTGCGGGCTCACCACCACCTTG
>DASRXN010000149.1:0-13049 GCA_035654135.1 Rhodocyclaceae bacterium
ACCGCCCGCCGCTGGGGTATTCACGCCGGGCGCCTCATCAAGCGGAAATACATCGAGATCGCAGGTGATGCCAAAGCCGGTGGTGCCGGTAGCGACGCGCTCCATGGCTTCGCGCAGCACATCCGGCAAGCCACGCCGTACGATCTCCGCATCGTCGATGACATGCACGTCGTAACGACGCAAGCGCTGCATCTCCTCGGCTTCCCAGGCGCGCGCGCCGACGACGCAGACGTGGCGAGGCGACAGCACGCCGCTCGCCAGCCGCGGGTCGCCGACGCCGAGCAGCAACGCAAGCGGCATGCCGTGGGGATTGCCCGAAATACTGTCCTCGGGAACGTGCGCATCGAGGTGGGCATCGATCCAGAGCAGGCCAACCGGACGGTCCTTCGCCCGCGCAACACCGCGCCAGGTACCCGCCGCAATCGCATGGTCGCCGCCAATGACCAGCGGCAGGCGTTCCGCCTCGATGCTGGCAGCCACGGTATCGGCAAGGCGCTCGCACAAATCGGCCAGCGCCTCCCAGCGGCCAACCTGCGTTGGCGGGATCAGCGCCGGCAGCCAGCAGGCCTCGTGTCCGCCGCGATGCAATGCCGTCAGCAATCCCGCCTGCCGCAAGGCCTCCGGGCCGCCCGCAGTACCGCGATCCGGTGCGCCGAGCGCGCTGGGTACGGGGATGATGTCGATCCTGCGGTTCATATTGCCCTACCCGCTTGATCCCATCAATTGCAAGCGGCATCGGCGCCCCGCCACGGCTGACTTTTCACTAAGCGCAGCCGCCCCGCGGCCGGGTGCGTGTCAATTCCTGGTAGCGCGCGTGGCGAGCAGTGCCAGCATCTGCG
Source organism: Rhodocyclaceae bacterium (assembly GCA_035654135.1). Taxonomy (GTDB): domain Bacteria; phylum Pseudomonadota; class Gammaproteobacteria; order Burkholderiales; family Rhodocyclaceae; genus Fen-999. Next base: position 840 of record DASRXN010000149.1, read on the forward strand.
TGACATTTTCCGGGGCGATATCCATGCCCATTTCGAGCCCGGGATTGACGACGATCGCAAAGCCGGGTTCCATGCGCTCGACGATCCAGGAGAAGTCGGCCAGCAGGCCGCCACCGTAACCGGGGGTATCGACGAGGAAATCGCGCGCGCGTTCCGGGCTGGTGAACAGCACCAGGACATGTTGGCCTTCCTCGTCCTGGATCACCAACGGCGTCGCCTTCGTGGTCTGCTGAAATCCCTTGATGCCGCTGTCCTTGTCATCCCTGATCGGAATGAAGACCTGCTGGGTCATCAATTCGCGCATGAAATCATCGCTCGACAGTTCGCCCCTGATGGCGGCGAGCAGTTTCTGTTCGAGTTGATTTCTGGGTTCGAAAACCTGGTCGTCCATGATGTTTTCCATCAGTTCTGGCCGGCTTCGTAGACCGAAACGCTGACGCCGGCGTGAGCGAGGAAATCGCGCAGTTGCTTGATCAGCTGCCGGTCGCAGACGCTGCTGTGGTGTGGATGGTGCAGAAACGCCTCGGCGCGGTTGAGCTTGACGTGGAAGCGGGCGCCATGCGCAGCTTCGATCGTGGCACCGAGGTGGTTGAGCAGGGATTCGATTTCGCGCCAGTGAATGTTGGCGCTGATGGGATCGTGGAAGATGCTGCGCAGCAGGTTGGCGTGCTTGTTGCTCATGTCGGAATGCCGGGAAAAACAAAGCATCATCCTAGCAAATCCGGCGCCGCCCCGTCAGCGAAATAGTCAGGTAGCGTCTGCCAGTATCTTCATACTGTCACAGCAGCGCCCGCCCTTGTTCTGCTGGGTACACCGCGCGCAGACACCAATGCTGTTGAACCATGTGGCGAAATCCTGGTTGCAGCCATCGATCGCAATTTTGCCGAGTTGATGCTGCGCGATCAGCAGCGAGCCCAGGCCGCCCATGTCACCGCCGCGGCAGCCCTCGATATCAAGATGCAGCGGCAGGCCGCGATCGAGCGCACTGATACGTGCTTCGCGCAATACCCGCCAGCACTCGTAGTCGAGCCGATCCCTGATCATGACGCTCACCCTATCCAACGATACCGACATGCGCGCGCTCATGACGACCTCCCTTCATCCGGCCACGTGGTCCCGCTCCTGCCCTCTGCCAACGGCTACTATTCCAATGGAATCACTGTAGTTCGCTGTGAACCAGATGTAAATTCAGCGGAAGTAGTAGAACCTATGACATAGATCGACAAAGGGAGAGCCTCGAATACAATCCGGCCTCACGCCCCATGCCGCTCATTTCCCTCTCTCAAGCCAGCCTCGCCTTCGGTCATGTGCCGCTGCTCGATCACGCCGATTTCCAGCTCGATGCGGGCGAGCGCGTCGCGCTGATCGGCCGCAATGGCAGCGGCAAGTCGTCGCTGCTGGCTGCACTGGCTGGGCCGGAGCATGGCGGCCACCTCGACGATGGCGAGGTCTGGCGCCAACCGGGTCTGCGGCTGGCCTACGTGCACCAGGAGCCGCCTCTCGATCCGGATCTGAGCGTCTTCGCTGCCGTGGTCGCCGGCATGGGCGCGGCGACGCGTCTGCTGGGCGAGTGGCACACGGTGTCGCACCGCCTGGCGGAGCCGAACGCCGACCACGATGCCCTGCTCGCGCGTCTCAATCACTTGCAACATGAGCTTGAAGCGCTGGGCGCCTGGTCTGCCGCTTCGCAGGCAGAGCGTGCCATCGAACGCTTCGGCCTCGATCCCGAGGCCCGCGTGGCAACGCTGTCCGGCGGTCAGAAGAAGCGGCTGGCACTGGCCCAGGCGCTGGCAACGGAACCGCAGGTGCTGCTGCTCGACGAGCCGACCAACCACCTCGACCTTGCCACCATCGAATGGCTGGAGGAACTGCTGGCGGGCAGCGGCATCACGCTGCTGTTCATCACCCACGACCGGCGCTTTCTCGACCGGCTGGCGACGCGCATCGTCGAACTCGACCGCGGCCTGCTGACCAGCTTTGCCGGCTCCTTTGCCGACTATCAGAAGCGCAAGGCTGACATGCTGCGCGACGAGGCAATCCAGAACGCCAAGTTCGACAAGGTCCTCGCCCAGGAGGAAGTCTGGATCCGCAAGGGCGTCGAGGCGCGCCGCACCCGCAACGAAGGCCGCGTGCTGCGCCTGGAAGCATTGCGGCGCGAACGGGCAGCCCGCCGCGAGCGCCTGGGCGAGGCGCGCCTGTCGCTCGACACGGGGGACAAGAGTGGCCAGCTGGTGGCAGAACTGATGCACGTCGATAAGGCCTTCGGCGACAAGAAGGTCGTGCGCGATTTTTCGGCGCGCATCCTGCGCGGCGACCGCATTGGCCTGATCGGCCCCAACGGTGCCGGCAAGACGACACTGCTGCGCCTCATTCTTGGCGAACTGGCCCCCGATGCCGGTACCGTGCGTCAGGGCACGCGGCTGCAGGTTGCCTACTTCGACCAGTTCCGCGCCGCTCTCGACCCCGAGGCCACGCTGGCGGAAGTCATCTCGCCTGGCTCCGACTACGTGGAAATCAACGGCCAGAGAAAGCACGTCATCGGCTATCTGGGCGATTTCCTGTTCGCGCCGGCGCGCGCCCGGTCGCCGGTCAAGTCGCTCTCTGGCGGCGAACGTAACCGCCTGCTGCTGGCCCGCCTGTTCGCCCGCCCAGCCAACGTGCTGGTGCTCGACGAACCGACCAACGACCTCGACATCGAGACGCTCGAATTGCTCGAAGAACTGCTGCAGGACTACTCAGGCACCATCTTTCTGGTCAGCCACGACCGGACCTTTCTCGACAACGTGGTCACCCAGACCATCGCCGCCGAAGGCAATGGCCTCTGGAAGGAATACGCCGGCGGCTACGAGGACTGGCTGCGCTGCCGCAAGGAAGCGGCGGTCGAAGCACGAACAATGACGCAGAAAGCTGTCGAGGCAAGGTCAGCGGCAAAGCCGGCGAGCAACAAACTCTCCTGGAAGGAACAGCGGGAACTTGAGGCCCTGCCCGACCGCATAGCCGCCCTGGAGGCCGAACAGACCGAATTGAGCTGCCAGCTGGAAGACCCGGAACTTCATGCCCGCCAGGGGCAGGAGGCAAGCCGCATCGCGGCGAGGCTGGGCGAGATCGAAGAAGAGCTGCTAGGCCTGTTGGAACGATGGGAAACGCTTGAAGAGCGTTCGACTGCCTGATCCGCCCGCGTCAGTTATAATCTGGCCATGAATACCGAGCCCGAGAAACTCGACGATCCCCAGGCCATCGCTCAACCGGCGCAAGCCCCAGAGCCGGCCCAGACGACCGAAGCGGCCCCCCCGGCCCAGTTTGCACAGGCCATCGACCCCCGCCGCCGCTTGCGTGAACTGCTTTCGGTGCCCGAACGGGACCGGACCGACGAGCAATGGGATGAAATCAACGAACTGGAAATCCAGTTGGCACCGGGAAACCGCGTTCATCCGGGAACCCCGTCTGGAGCGGGCGGCATGCCCAACCCACCAGGTGGCGGACGCCATTTTCAGCAGAAAAAGCACCCGCCGAAGGGTGACAAAGGTGGTGGTGGTGGTGGTGGCAAACGGCGGCCGCGGCCAAACAACCCCAACAAGTAGCCGCTCCCCTAGTGGTGGCCCTCAGCGGCCGCCAGCATCTTCTCCGTCCGTTTCTTCCGTGCTTCCGCGGGCGTCAGACCGACCAGCGATTCGGGCGGCAACAGCACGTCCCAGTGCTGCTGGAAGAGATCGACATCTTCACCGGTATCCATGTGGGCGCGGTAGATCTTGTTCTGGTACGCCGGCGCATTCGGCAGGGCGACCAATTCGACGGACTGGATAATCACGGGCACCTCCTGAGCTTGTTTCAGGGGCTATCCTGCTCCCGGGTCGGGTCGGGCTTAATTGAAAGAATGGGGGCAAATCCCTCTCTAGTTTCAGTTGAAATTCGGCTGCATCAGGCGCCAATCAGTTCGGCATTTCGGCCGCATCCCTCCCGATACGCGCCAACAGGCCCTTCAATCCAGCCAGATTGACGGCGTCGACCAGCGTCGTGACCTCGGCAGCGAAATCCGCGTAAGCAGAATGTCTCTCTTTCAGGTCATGCGCCCAGTGCCGGATCGCCACAATGCGGCCCAGCGCAAGCATCTCGCGAAAGACCGCCAACTCCTCGGCCGGTGGAATGCGCTGCGTGTCGTCCAATGCGGGATCTCCCAGACCCACACCGGACTCTTCCGCCGACTCGTAGATCCACTCAATCCCCAGGCGACGTTGCAGGACTCGCGCCAATTCCTGCTGACGTATCGGTTTCAGGAACACATGGTCGAAATTCATGTCGCCCGGGAATCCCGCAGGCCGGTCGGGCTGCGCCGCGGAAACCAGGATGACCGTCAGCTTCTCCAGTTCCGTGCTGGAACGTACGTTACGCAGGAATGCCCAGCCATCCATGACCGGCATGAACTGATCGACCAGGACGCACGCCACATCCATGTCGTGCAGCCGGCAGGTTGCCAATGCCTCGGCGCCATTGCCGGCCATGATGACCCGGAACCCCCATTGAATGCACAAGTCGCGGAGAAACAAGCTGTTTTCGACAATGTCATCGGCAATCAGAAGTGTCCGCCGCGGTGCGGCGTGGCCAACGATGCGCGGTGGCGCGATCACTGCCAGGCCGGCATCCTCGACAACGACCGGCAAAGCAAGACTGAAGTGGAAGCGGCTGCCGTGACCAATCTCGCTTTCGACGACAATTTCGCCGCCCATGGCTTGGACGATCTGTCTGGCAATGGTCAGGCCCAGCCCGACGCCGGGCTTGTGCCGGCTGCCCGCACCCCGGCCGAAAGGCTCGAAGATTCGGGCCCGATCAACCGGCGCGATGCCCATCCCCGTGTCCTCAACCGAGAAGGACACGTGCCGCACGCCATGCAGCTCTGCGCCGGACTGCCCTTCGACGCGCAGCGTGACAACGCCTTTCGAGGTGTACTTGCAGGCATTGCTGATCAGGTTGTTCAGCACCTGGGTCAGGCGATTCCCGTCGACGCATACCACGGCTGGCAGGTCATCCGCCACCTCGATGACAAAATGGTTACCGCCTGCCGTCGCCAGCAACTGGCCGGTATGCTCAAGTTGTTTCGTCAGTCGTGCCAATACGGTGACCTCGGGCTGGAGTGCCAGCGAGCGGGTATCGCCGCGGATGAACTCGAGCATTTCATCGATCAGGTGCAACAACTGCAGGCCGCCGTTCTCGATCACCGCCAGCTTGACATCAGCCTCCCCGCGCCCACCCTTGTTCAAGAGCTGCGCGTAACCGACGATCGTATGCAGCGGCGTGCGCAACTCGTGGCTGATCGTCGAGAGAAATGTCTGCTTGGCCTTGACCGCCTCTTCGGCCCGCAACTTCGCCTCCTGCAACTCGCGGGTGCGCGACTCGACCGCCGCAGCGAGGCGTTCCTGTTCGGTGTGCTGGAAATCGATCAGATTCTGACGCGTACGTTGCGCGGCTTCGCCGATTACCCGGACATCGCGATACATGGCATAGGCCAAAACCAGGCTGGCGACCAGGAAGCTGGGCAGTGGCAGGATGCTGACATAAACGGCAGTGGGCGCCTTCACAAACGCCCCCGCCATCACGAGTACGAGGACAAGCAGGAGTGTCCCCCAGCCCAGGAGGTACAGTCCGGCGTTTCGGATGCCATGCCAGGCCGCGAGCGCGACAATGATGGTCGCCAAGCTGGTAATCGCCAGGGCGTAGAGGATGAGCAGCTTCAGGTCGAACACCAGGCCCTGCACCATTGCCGCCACCAGGGAAAATGTGGCAATCGTGGCGATGCCCTTCGCCAGCCGGGGAGCAGTTCTTGGTAGATCCAGAAAAGCCCGTGCAAAAACCATATGGAAGAAGAGCGCCAGCATGACGAGTATGCCGATTGCGCGGCTTTGCCAAAGGTTGTCGTTCGCGGGTAACCAGCCGGCAGCGGCTCCGTCGATCATGAATGTCACTATGCCGAACAAGGCATCGGCAACGCCGACCGCCAGGAAGGCCAGGCGTTTGTAGTGGTGCCAGAGAAACAGGCTGACCAGCACCACGACCGTGACGGCACTGGCGATCACCATGGACTTCAAGGCCATACTGCGCCGTTCGGCTTCCGCATACGCCAGCGGTTGCCACAGGGCCATGAGGCTCGCCAGCGCCATTGAGCCACTGACGCGCAGATATCCAGTGCGTGCCTGGCCGGGTCCGAGCGCTAACGGAAACAGGATTCTGCCGGAAGCCAGGGGCCGTCGCTCGACCGGAACGACAACGCCATTGGCCAATGTCGTAACTGTACCGTCGGCTTCTACCAGGTGCAGAATCGCGGACTCCAGCAAGGCATTTTCGAGCGATAGCCAACGCTCCTGCAACGCTAGCGTCGGATTGACTACCGAAAAACGAAGCCAAACAGCGCCCGCAGGGAATCCAAAGCTGAAATTTCCGTTCGGAATCGAATGGAAACGGTTCGCGTCATCGGCACGACGCACTGCGGCCAAGTCCATCGTTCCCGTAGGGTCCTCGAGTACTGCGAGGTGGCCGTCGAAATGCTGACTCGGCGCGCCGTCCACCACTAGAGGCGTGGCCGCCAAAGCTGCCGGTACCAGCGCGCAATGCAGAGCCAGGGCGAAACCGAGCCAGATTTCGCGCCAGCGTGCGATCAATCCTCGTCTCCTGCCCGTCCTCCGCTTGCCTGCCGGTATTCCCGGGGGCTCAGGCCATAACGGCGCCGGTAGGCACGGGTGAAATCGCCGGCATTGCGATAACCGACGTGGCTGGCGATCGCCTGCACTTTCATTCTGCTGCTCTCGAGCAGGTGGCGGGCCGTTTCCAGGCGCAATTCGGAAAAGTAGTCGAATACCGTCATGCCGACCCGCTGGCGAAAGACGTCGGTCAGCTTCCTTTCATTGGTACCGAGCTTGCCGGCCAGTTCGATCAGTCCGGGCGGATCGGACATGCGCTTCTCGAGCAGCGCAAGCGCCTGGGCAAACAGGTGGTCGTCCGGAAAGGCCTGATCGCCGGCGCGCTCCAAGGCACGTTGCCCGACCATCGTCTGCAGGCGCGCCATCTGCCAACTGGTGTGGAGATGGATGAATACCCTGGCCAGTACTTCGTCCTCGGAAAACGGCTTGGTGATGTAGTCCACTGCGCCAAGGGCAAAACCCTTCAGCTTGTCCTCGATGGCGGTGCTGGCCGACAGGAAGATGACGGGCACGACCGCCGTGCGCGGGTCGGACTTGAGTTTCTGACAGACTTCGAGGCCATCCATGCCGGCCATTATGAGATCCAGCAGAATGAGATCAGGGCGGCCGGCCACCGCCTTTTCGAGGCCGTCCGGACCATCGAGGGCAACCATGATCTCGACCGCGCGGTCAGCTAGAAAGCGTACCAGCAGGCCGACGGAATCGGGCTGGTCGTCGATGATGAGCAGACGAGGTAGATTGACTGACATGGGCATAACGACAGAGAAAGTTCTGTTGTCAATGATACGCGCGCGCAATCTCCGGCCGACCGGGCCGGGTCTTGAAGACACAGATTGTTACTTTCTTTCGGGCCCCTGACAGACGTGGATCGGTGCCAGAAACAACGTAGTAAGATAGTCGGATGTATCAGCCGCTGCCCACGCAAACACTGCTGTTTGTCGATGACGAAGCCAGCATACTGTCGTCACTGCGACGCCTGTTCCGACCGCATGGCTACAACGTCCTGACGGCGGGTGGCGGCAGAGAAGGCCTGGCGCTCATGGAAAGGGAAGCCGTTGACCTGGTAATTTCCGACATGCGCATGCCGGAAATGGACGGTGCCCAATTTCTGGAACAGGTACGGCAACGCTGGCCACAGGCTGTGCGCATCCTCCTGACCGGCTATGCCGACGTTGCCTCGACCATCGCCGCCATCAACCGCGGCGAAATCTTCCGCTACGTTGCCAAGCCTTGGGACGACAACGAGATTGTCCTCATCGTACGCGACGCGCTGGAGCGCAAGCGGCTGGAGGCGGAGAACGCCCGCCTCGACGCCCTGACGGCACGGCAAAACGATGAACTGAAAGCGCTCAATGCCGGCCTGGAACAGAAGGTGGCGGAGCGCACGGCGGAACTTAACCAGACCGTCGCTTTCCTGGATCAAGCGCACCAGGAACTGAAGAAAAGCTTCCTGGCGACGGTACGGGTTTTTTCCGGCCTCATCGAACTGCGCGGCGGCAAGCTGGCCGGCCATTCGCGCCGAGTGGCGGAGCACGCGCGCCAGTTGGCCCAACGCCTCGGCTTCGACGACAGCGCCGTGCAGGAAGTGCTGCTGGCTGCCCTGCTGCACGATATCGGCAAGCTCGGCCTGCCGGATCAAGTGCTCGACAAGCCATTCAACAGCCTGTCGGCCGAAACCCGCGCCGAGGTGATGAAACACCCCGCCAAGGGAGCGATGGTGTTGATGGGCATCGACCAGCTGAAGGGCGTCGCGCCCCTGGTGCACCATCATCACGAGTGCTGGGACGGCAGCGGCTATCCCGACAGGCTTGCCGGCCTGGCGCTGCCCCTTGGCGCGCGCATCCTGGCAGTGGCCAACGACTATGATGCCCTGCAGATGGGCACCCTGGTTAACCGCTCCCTGAAGCCGGCCGAGGCATTGGCATTCATCGTCGAGAACCGCGGCAAGCGCTACGATCCGACGGTGGTGGACGCCCTTGCGGCACTAATTTCCGAGTCCATCGGGTCTGTCAAGAGCGCCTCAGTCGAACTGCCGCTGCGCCCGACCCAGTTGAAGCCTGGCATGGTGCTGGCACGCGACCTGGTACATCACGATGGCTATCTGCTGCTGGCGCGAAGCCACGCTGTCGATGCCAATATCATCGAGCAGCTGGTGGGCATCGAGACGAGCGAAAATCGTCCCCTGACCCTCTACATCCGGCATGAGAACGGTTGATGAGACAACGACTCGGCCGCAGGGCGCTATCGAGGGAACGGATGTAATGGAAGCATTCGTCTGGGATCAACGGTTCGTCACTGGCATCGACATCGTCGACGAGCAACACCAGCGTCTGGTCGCCATCGTCAATGAAGTCGGCGATCTTCTGCTCAGCGGCGACCAGGTTTCCGAAGGCAGGCTGCAAATCATTTTCAAGCAACTGGCCGACTATGCCCGGCGGCACTTCGCCGACGAGGAAGGCCTGATGCGCGATGCCAACCTCGATCCCCGTCACATCGATGCCCACACCCGTCACCATCACCAGTTCGTCGAGCAGGTAGCATCCATGTGGCGCGCGCGCGGCAGCATGAAGAATCCGGCAGAGGTGGTGCACGGCTTTCTAACTGCCTGGCTCACCTTTCACATCCTCGGCGAGGACCAGGCAATGGCTCGCCAGCTCGCTCTGGTGCGCACCGGCGATTCGCCTCAGGTCGCCTACGACGTCGAACACCAACCGGCGGACAACAGCGCCTCGGCCCTCCTCGGTGCCTTGCACAAGCTGTATCACGTCCTCACGGTGCAAAACCAGGACCTGGCGGAGAGCAACATCCGCCTCGAGGAGAAGGTTGCCGAGCGCACGCGCGAATTGAGCGAAGCCAACAATCGGTTGGCGGCAGAACAGCACGAGCTGACCGATCTGCTCAAGAAGGTCGAGGAAGCGCAGCATCAGCTGCTGCAATCCGAGAAGATGGCTGCCATCGGCCAGCTGGCAGCCGGTGTCGCGCACGAGATCAACAATCCGATCGGCTTCGTCAACTCCAATCTCGGTACGCTGCAGAGCTATACGGAGCGGCTGCTGCGCGTGATCAGCGTCTATGAGCAGTGCGAAGCCAAAGCCAGCGACGTGCCCAAGGAGGAACTCGCCGCCGCCAAGGCTGAGGCGGACCTGGAGTTTCTGCGCGAGGACATCGTTGCCCTCTTGCAGGAATCGCAGGACGGTCTGGCGCGGGTAAAGAAGATCGTCCAGGACCTCAAGGAATTCTCCCACGTCGACGAAGCCGAATGGCAGCAGGCGGACCTCAACATGGGCATGGAAAGTACGCTCAATGTGGTCTGGAACGAGCTCAAGTACAAGGCCGAAGTCGTGCGGGAATATGAGCAGCTACCGGCCGTGCGGTGCATTCCGGCCCAGATCAACCAGGTGTTCATGAACCTTCTGGTCAATGCTGCCCAAGCCATAGACGGCCAAGGCACGATCACCGTCCGATCAGGAACTGAAGGCAGGCAGGCCTGGATCGAGGTTCAGGATACCGGCAAGGGCATGACACCGGAAGCGCAGAAACGTATCTTTGAACCTTTTTACACCACCAAGCCGGTCGGCAAGGGCACCGGCCTCGGCCTTTCGCTCTCCTACGATATCGTCGTCAAGCGACACGCCGGCTACTTCGACGTCACGAGTGCTCCCGGGCAGGGCAGCACCTTCCGTGTCTGGCTGCCCATCGCCGGCCCCGTGGTCGCATCAGACTCCTGAGCGAGCCGCGACCCAGCCATGAGTGGGCTCGAGCACGAAAGGCGCAGTACCAAAGGGGTCGAGACCGAGGCGCAGATGCATTTCCTGCGCCGGCACGACGGCGACGAGATGCAGGTCATCATTTCCGACCAGCGCATGCCGGGAATGTCTGGCGTCGAGTTCTTGTCAAAGGTTAAGGAGCTGTATCCGGAAACGGTGCGTATTGCGCTTTCCGGCTATTCGGAGATTTCCACCGTGACCGACGCGATCAACAAGGGCGCCATCTGGAAGTACATCAGCAAACCCTGGGACGACGAAGTCTTGGTGCAGGATATTCGTGCCGCTTTTCGCCTGATGCGCCCTGAATAATGCCAAATAACCTCCCCATCGATACCCGCGGGCGACGCATGCACGACCTGCGCATCTCGGTTACAGACCGCTGCAACTTCCGCTGCGTCTATTGCATGCCCAAGACTGTGTTCGGCCGGGATTATCCCTTCCTGCCACGGGACGAGATCCTCAGCTACGAGGAAATCGCCCGAGTGGTGCGCGTGTTCGCCGCCCAGGGGGTCGCCAAGGTGCGCCTGACGGGCGGCGAGCCGCTGCTGCGCCGCGACCTCCACCGCTTGATCGCTCTGCTGGCGGAAATCGACGGCCTGGAACTGACGCTGACCACCAACGGCTCGGCCCTCGCCGCCCGCGCCGCGGAACTGAAGGCCGCAGGCCTGCAACGGGTGACCGTCAGCCTGGACGCCCTGGACGAAACAATCTTCCGGCGCATGAACGACGCCGACTACCCCGTCAGCGGCGTCCTCGCCGGCATCGAAACAGCCGCCGCAGTGGGACTCACGCCGGTCAAAGTCAACATGGTGGTCAAGCGCGGCGCCAATGACGGCGAAATTCTGCCGCTGGCAAGGCACTTCCGGGGTTCCGGCCACATCCTGCGCTTCATTGAGTACATGGACGTGGGCAATGCCAACCGCTGGCGCATGGACGAAGTAGTGCCGGCCGCCGAGGTCGTCCGACGCATCGACGCCGAATTTCCTCTGGAACCGGTAGATCCCAACTACGGCGGCGAGGTTGCCGAGCGCTGGCGCTACAAGGACGGGGCCGGCGAGATCGGCGTCATCGCCTCGGTTACCCAGGCATTCTGTGCCGACTGCACACGCGTGCGCCTGTCCACCGATGGCAAGCTCTACACGTGCCTGTTCGCCACCCACGGCCACGACCTGCGTGCCCTGCTGCGCAGAGGCGCCGGCGACGAGGCGATCGCCGCCGCGATCGCCGGTATCTGGACCGCCCGTGACGATCACTACTCCGAACTGCGCGCTGCTGGCGTGCCGGTGATGAAGAAGATCGAGATGTCCTACATCGGCGGTTAGCAGCAAGCTGCTAGCCTGACAGAAAGTCAGCCGTCACGGGACGCCGAAGGGCAGCGCGGGTCGCCCACAAGCCTGCCGCCGCTACCCCCAGGGTTCCGGCCAGCAGCCCGACCAGCGGCAGCCATGGCCCAGGCACGTATGGCAGATGAAAGACGAAGCGTGCCAGCGCCCAGCCGATCGCCCCGGCGCCCAGCCCAGCGAGCGAACCGGCCAACGCCCCGAGCACCGCAAATTCGGCCAATAGCGCGGCCCGCAGTTGCCGGCCACGTGCCCCGAGCGCCCGCATTACCGCCAGTTCGCGCTGACGCTCGTCAGCGCTGGCCTGCAGTGCCGCGTAAAGCACCGCCAGGCCGGCCGCCAGGGCCAGGCTGAACAGCGCCTGCACCGCACGCGCCACCTGCTCGAAGCTGTCCTGCAACTGCCGCGCCAGGG